>NZ_LT607802.1:3241922-3541922 GCF_900090205.1 Vogesella sp. LIG4
TCTGGCCGTGTTCGGAGGACAACTTGGCCCGCACCTCGCCCGGGCTGTCGTCGAACAGTAGCTCGTTGTACTGGCCGCCTTGATGTTCCTTGGATTTGATGCCGGACAGCGTCTTGTTGCCCGGCAGGTTGCCGGCACCGCTGAACGCCGGTGGTGGGTGGCTGCCGTTGTACAGCACGCCGGTGATCACCGGCCGGTCGATATCGCCTTCGATGAAATCGACCAGCACTTCCTGGCCGATGCGCGGAATGAACTGGTGGCCCCAAGCGGCGCCGGCGGAGGGCATGGCGACGCGCAGCCAGCAGCTGGAACGGTCGTCGAGGTTGGCGCCGATTTCCGGATGCTCGTCTGGCCGCTGCCAGTGGAACTGCACCTTGATGCGGCCCTGCGCGTCGGTGTGCACTTCCTCATTGGCGGGGCCGACTACGGTGGCGGTCTGCGCACCGCGGGCGCTGGGTTTGGCGTGGGCGGAGCCGGCGTAGGCCGGGGTGAGCGGCAGGCCGCGGCGCTGGGCGTCGAACTCGCTGCGGAACGGCGCGTCGCTGTCATCGCCGCTTGCGGCCAACGTTGGCCGCAAGGCGGCTGGCAGGCTGCGCGCCAGCTCGGCCGGCAGGTTGTTGCGCACGGTAAGGCGCTGGCGGGTGAGCACGAATTCGCGCTGCTCGGCACCATCGCCATCGTGTGCCGGGTGCCCATCGAGGCGGAACCACTGCCCGGCGCCGAGGCCGCGCACCGCGCCGCTGCCACTGAAAGTCTTGGCCTGCGCATCGTGCGCCTGCTGCCGCAGCCGCGCGTAGTGGCTGAGCTGCTCGGCGTCGCTGGCGTAGTAGGCGCCGGGGGCGTCGTAGTGGCTGAGGCTACTCTGCAAACGGCTGCCATCCAGGCCCTGATCCAGCGCCGATTCGTCGCCGCTGTGGCCGGTGGCCACCGGCTGGTAGTCGAACGTCGCCAGCGCCACGCTGCCGGGCACGATCTGCCGGGCGCCATCCCAGCGAGTCAAACCATCTTCTTCTTCCGTCGCATCGCTGCGGTGGAAGCGCACTCGTTCGAGGTTGGCCGCCGGCAGCGAATACGGGTCGTCGAAGGCCACCAGCTTGACCTGCGGCGTGTCGCCGTCCAGGTGCTCGTAGCGCCAGTTCAAGCCTTCCTCACGCAGCAGGCGGCAGATGAAGTCGTGATCGGATTCGCGATACTGCAGGCAGTAGCTGCGGCTGGGCAGGCTGCCTGCCAGCACGAAGTCCAGACTTTGCACCGCAGCAAACACCGGGTTGGCCGCAGCGTGCTCGGCAAAGATCTGCCGCACGATGGCCTCCACCGACAAGTCCTGGAACACCCGCGAGGTCTGGCGCAGGCGCAGCAGCGCGAACGGCGGCTCGACGGTGAGCGCGTACCTGGCGAAGCCACCGTCGCTGCCCAGCGCCTCGGCGCTGCTGACCACGCCGCAGCGCAGCGTTTCGCTGCCGTCGGCACCGGCAATGCCCAAGCGCACCGGCAGGCCCAGCAGCGTCTTCAGTTCGATGCTGTCGCTGGCGGACAGGCACTCGACGCGGAAGCGGTAATCGCCGGCCAGCGCCTCCTCGCCGCTGAGTGTCAGCGGCAGCAGCGCCTGGCTCCAGCGCTGACCGTCGCCCAGCTGCAGGGTGAGCAGGCGCTGGTCCTGGTTGAAGGCGGACGCGAAGCTGGCGAGCAGGTCGGGGAGGTTCATGGCAACGACGCGGCTAGAGGCAAAGCGCTGGATTATGCCAAAGAGCTATCCATTTGTCCTGACGGAAAGGCTGCTTAAGCCTTAGCAAATCTCAGCCATGGGGGAGCGCTGGCGCGCACCGGAGTGTGGCTTCACAGCAGCAGCCGGATTTATTGAACTCCAGCTGCGGCAAGGTACTAGGCGGTATGCCGCCCTTGCTCTACAGTGCCGATCAATCATGGCACCAGGATGGAACTCAGGTATGGATGCAGTTCTCTCGCAGCTCTCTTTCTCCCTCAATACCGCCAGAACGGTGGATCAGCTGATCCGGCCGCTGCTGGAAATGCTGGGCAACATCACCGGCATGGAATCCACCTATCTCACCAGTATCGAGCTGGGGCAGTGCCTGCAGCACGTGCGCTACGCGCGTAATACTGGCGACATGCAGATAGCGGAGGGGCTGAGCGTGCCGTGGGAGGATACGCTGTGCAAACGCTCGCTGGACATGGGGCTTACCGCCACCAACCAGGTGGAAACGCTATGGGGCGACTCGGCGGCGGCGCGCCAGCTGGGCATCAAGACCTACCTCAGCGCCCCGGTGCGCAATACCGAAGGCGGCCTGCTGGGCACGCTGTGCGCCGCCAGCGCCCGCACGCTGCCGATACCGGAGGAAACCCAGACCCTGCTGCAGCTGTTCGCCAATATCGTGGCCAACTTCATCGAGCGCGAGATGCTGGTGCAGAACCTGCAGGCGGCCAATACCCGGCTGGCGACCTTTGCGCTGACCGATGCGCTGACCGGCCTGCCCAACCGCCGCGCGCTGTTCGACGAGCTGGAGCGCCTGCTGGCGCAGGCGATACGCAGCAGTGGCAGCGTTCTGGTAGGGGTAATCGACCTGGATGGTTTCAAGCAGATCAACGACCTCCATGGCCACCAGGGCGGTGACGAATTCCTGCAGGCGGTAGCCGTGCGGCTGCAGTCCGCGCTGCGGGCCGGCGACATGCTGGGGCGCATGGGGGGCGACGAGTTCCTGGTGATCGGCCCGGGCCCGGACTGGACCAATACCGGCCTGCCCGGTGCGCTGATCAGCGATGGCGAGCCGGCGGATGCGGCGCACGCGCTGCAGCAGCGGCTCACCGAGGCCAGCATCGGCGACTATCGCCTGGGCGAGCAGGTTGTGTCTTATCGTGGCGCCAGCGCGGGCGTGGTGGCACTGGCGCCGTTCGGCCTGCACGGCGCGGCAGCGGTAAAGCTGGCGGACAGCGAAATGTATGTGGTGAAACAGGCCAGAAAGCAGCCTGTCTGAGCCTGCGTAGTAGGGCGGATGCCGCTTGGCGGCGATCCGCCGTCAGCAGCAATGGCTCACAGTCAAGATCAACGCAAAGGTTGGCCGCAAACCGGCTGCCATCCGCCGGCTTTCATCGGCATTACGAAGCGCGGCGCTCGGCGCGGCAAGCTTCCAGCTGGGCGCGCAGTTCCTTCACTTCCGCCGCCAGGTTGTCGCGGGCGGTAACCGCACCTACCAGCTCCATCGCTGTCGCCAGGCGGGCATCGGATTCGGCCGATGTGGCTGCCACATTGCGTTCCAGCTGCTGGCGCAGGTCGGCCAGCTGCGCGTCCTTGCCTTCGATGGCCAGTTGATCCTTCGCCTTGCCCACCAGCGCATCGGAGGCAATATCGCGCGCATGCTGCAGTTCCACCGTCAGCCGCTCGATCTGCGCATCACACTCCGCCAGTGTGACCATGGCCTGGTCACGATCCGCCGTCACCTTGGCCAGCTGTGCCTGCAGTGCTGCGTGGTCCGCCTCCAGCTGCTGCTGCGACTGCAGCAGCGCAGCCAGGTCACCGTCGGTTTGTGCCAGCTGGTCTCGCAGCCCGCTGCCGGCTTCGTCCGCCAGCTGCTGCGCCCAGCCAAGCAGTGCGGAGCTGACGGCGTCGGGCAGCGCCAGCAGTGGCGACTCCGGCAGCGCCTGACTGGCCCGCCACGCCGCCAGGTGCGGGTGGATGGCGGCAAGCGACACATCGCCCAGCGCATCGCGCACCGTGGCCACCGTTACCGGCTGGTTGGCGGCAGCCAGCTGCCGGGCAGCGGCGGCCACCTGCTCAAAACTGATGGGCTCCAGTGCAGCCGGTGCGGTGCTGGGTGTGTCACTGGCGCTGCTTTGTGCGTCTTCGAATGCGGGTAGAAACATGGTGTGTTCACTTAACCGGGTAGCGCTAGCCGGCACAGGGTGGTGCCGCTTCGCCAGAACAGAATCGCCGCCCGGCTCTACAGCCGGGCGCCACAAAAATTCATCACGGCCTGGGGCCTGTCTGGGTAAAGGCGACCGTCGCGCTGGAATTCTGAAATGGCCAGCGGATTTTTCTGGCAAAACAGCAGCCCGGCACAGCGGCAGCATGAAAAAGCCCGGCGCAAGGGCCGGGCGATAGCTTGCGGCCAACCTTCATGCCAGGGTTGGCCGCATGGGGAGGGGGCATTACAGCGGGCTGGCGGCAGCCTCCGGCTGGCCTGGGGCTTGCTGCGGGCTGGCGGCTGTTTGTTCGTTGGCAGCCGCATCCCACCAGGCATGGCCGTGCGCCGGGTTGGCGATATCCAGACGCTCGCCAAAGCGCGGTGTGCTCAGTGCCACCTGGCACCGGGCGGCCAGTTCGCTTACCCGCTGCAGCGGCTCGGTCCAGGCATGCAGGGCCAGGTCGAAGGTGCCGTTGTGGATAGGCACCAGCCGCTTGCCCTGCAGGTCGATGTGCGCCTGGACTGTCTGCTCCGGGTGCATGTGCACATCGGCCCAGGCCTCGTTGTAGGCGCCGTTTTCCACCAGTGTGATGTCGAACGGGCCGAAGCGCTCGCCGATGGTCTTGAAACCGTCGAAGTAGCCGGTGTCGCCGCTGAAGAAAATCCGTGCCGTCGGCGTAATCAGCACCCACGATGCCCACAGCGTGCGGTTGCCGTCGGTAAGGCTGCGGCCGGAGAAGTGCTGGGCCGGCGTGGCCACCATGCGCAGGCTGCCCAGCTGCGTTTCCTGCCACCAGTCGAGCTGCCGCACCTTGGCGGCAGGCACACCCCAGGCGATCAGACGATCGCCCACGCCCAGCGGGGTGATGAACATGCCCACTTTCTGCTGCAGCAGCAGGATGGTGTCGCGGTCCAGATGGTCGTAATGGTCGTGCGACAGCAGCACGGCTTCCAGCGGCGGCAAGGCATCCAGCGAGATCGGTGCGGCGTGGAAGCGCTTCGGCCCGATAAAGCGGAACGGGGAGGCGCGCTCGGCAAACACCGGGTCGGTAAGCCAGAATTTGCCGTCCAGCTTCAGCAGCACCGTGGAGTGCCCCAGCCGCCACAGGCTGTGGTCCGGCGCGTGCTGCAGATCCTGCGTGGTAAGCGGTAATACCGGAATCGGCGCTACTGGCACTGCCAGCGGTGATTTGGCGGTCAGATTGCGCCACAGCGCTTTTACCCCGCCCCAGAAGCCGAGCGACGGCAGCTGGCGGAAGTTATGGAAGCGGCCGTCGGCATGAATGCTGGCCGAGGCAGCGCGGTGGGCGGTGGCGGGCGGTAGGGTTGACATGGTATGTTCTCCAAAAATATCGTGAGCACTCACTCATTTAACGTTCAAAAAAAATCAACTGCCTGACGTTCCCTGCAAAACCTTGAAACCGGCAGCCTTGTACGCCTCGCTTTGTGCCGGGTCGGCGGCGGCAAAGCGCATGGTGGTGTCTGCCAGCGCCATGAAAATGGCGTCGGCAAACCCCGCCGGCAGTGCGGCGAGATGGCTCCTGGCAATGAAGGCGCGCGAGGTTTCCAGAATGCCTGGCAGCAACTCGCTAACCCGGTTGCGGGTGTCGTCGCTGATCCGGTCGGAAACCGCCAGCTGGCTCAATGCCTTGATGGCCTCGGGGTTGGCAATGCCCCAGTCGATATAGTTGTTCCACAGCAGCTGCATGGCCGCGTCCAGCGAGGCGGGGGGCGTGCTTGCCTGCTGCAATGCCTCGCCAAGGTTGCGCTTCAGATGCACATACAGCTCGTTGAGCAGATCGTCCTTGGTGGGGAAGTAGCGGAACAGGGTGCCTTCGGCCACGCCGGCCTGCCTGGCTATCTGCGAGGTAGGCGCGCCCAGCCCCTGGCTGGCCACCACCGTGGTGGCGGCTTCAAGCAGGGCCAGCTGTTTTTCTTCGCTGCGGGGGCGTGCCATGGCGCTGTCGGATATTGAGTGAGTGATTACTCATCTTAATGCCTACCGCCAGCAGGCGCAAGGGGTTTGCCAACCTGATCAGCCAGCCCGCACACCAGGCGGGCAGTGCACGTTGGCCGCATCCATGGCAGGCCTGCAGCCGGCCAGGCGCAGCAAGCTAGCTGTGGCTGGCCGCCACGCCGCTGGCATGGGCCTGCGCCAACTCCTTGTCACTCAACACAAAGTCGGCACAGTCCGTTAGCCGGTCCACCGCCAGGTCGATGAAGCGGCGCACCCGCGATGGCTGCGCCGCGCGGCTGCCGTAATACACAAACAGGCTGTAGTGGTCGGCCATATGCTCCAGCAGGATGGGCGTCAGCCGGCCACTGCGAATCAGCTGCGCCGCCGTGGGTGCGGCCAACTGCCCGATGACTTCGCCGGCCAGCACCGCGCGCAGCTCCATCGGCTCGTCATTGGTGCAGAACGCCGGGTTCACCGGCTGATCCTGCATGCTGTCGCCCACGCGGACGCGCCACGGCACCACGCGGCCATCGCTGGCCCGGCGGAAGGCGCTGCAGCGGTGCGAGCTGAGGTCGTACAGGCTCTGCGGCATGCCGTGCTTGCGCAGGTAGCTGGGCGCGGCGCAGATGATCAGCTGCATCGGGAACAGCCGCCGGGCCACCAGGCCTTCCTGCGGCGAGTTGCCCAGCCGGAAGCCGACATCAATGCGGTCTTCCACCCAGTTGCCGATGCGGTCGTCCAGTTGCACATCGGGCTGCACTTCGGGGTAGAGCCGGCAGTATTCGTCCATTACCGGGCCGATGACCGACTGCAGCACCGTGCGCGGCCCGACTATCCGCAACGGCCCGGCCAGGTCGTCCTTGCTCTGCCGGACAGCCGACAGCGCCTGCTGGAAGCCGATCAGCGAAGGGTGCACCGCCTCCAGAAAGCGCTGGCCTTCCTCGGTAAGCGACATGCTGCGGGTGGTGCGGTGAAACAGGCGCACGCCCAGAAGCTGTTCCAGCTGCCCCAGCGCCTTGCTGGCGGCCTGTGGCGAGATCTGCTGCGCTTCGGCGGCCCGGCTCAGGCTGCCGAACTCGGCCGTGCGCACGAAAGTGGTGATGGAGCGAAGCTCGTTCATGGACATGGTGCAACCCCGCGGCGAATTAACATCAAAAAGTTGTAGATTATTCAAATAATAATGCTCTAGTTTAATGTTTGCCCGGAAACTAAAGTTCCGTCCATCAAGACCACCGGCCATCACGGCAGCAGAGGACTCACATGGACAACTTCATTTTCTTCAACCCCACCAAAATCGACTTCGGCACCGGCAAGGAGCAGCTGATCGGTCAGCACCTGGCCGAGCACGGCATCAAAAAGGTGCTGCTCTGCTTCGGCAGCGACCGCATCAAGCGCGACGGCCTGTTCCAGGTGGTGAGCAAGAGTTTGGCCGCGCACGATATCGAGTTCATCGAATTCGGCGGCATCGTCAGCAACCCGCTGCTGTCGAAAGTGCGCGATGGCATCGCCCTGGCGCGCGGCCACCAGGTGGGCGCCGTGCTCAGTGTGGGCGGCGGCTCGGTGCTGGACAGTTCCAAAGCCATTGCCGCCGGCGTGCCGTACCAGGGCGATGTGTGGGACCTGTTCATCGGCAAGGCCGGCATTGCCTCGGCGCTGCCGGTGTTCTCCATCCTCACCCTGGCCGCTACCGGCAGCGAGATGAACAGCGGCGCGGTGGTAACCAACGAAGCCACCAAGGAAAAATTCGCCATCCAGTCGGTGCATACCTTCCCGCGCGTATCCATCGTCAACCCGGCGCTGATGCAGACCGTGTCGCGCGATTACCTGGTCTACTCGGCCGCCGACATCATCGCGCACTGCATCGAAGGCTATTTCACCGCCACGGTGCAGCCCACGCTGCACTCGCGCATGGTGGAAGCCATCGTCAACACCGTGATCGACACCACGGAAACACTGCTGGACAACCCGGCCGACTACGCGGCGCGCGCCGAGTTTGCCTGGGCCTCCACCCAGGCGCTGAACGGCCTGATCTACGCCGGCACGGCGGGTTTCAGCTACCCGAACCACATGATCGAGCACGCGCTGTCGGCACTGTTCAACGTGCCGCACGGCGCCGGGCTGTCGGTGATCATGCCGGCGTGGATGAAGTGGTATCACGACCGCAATCCGGCGCAGTTCCAGCGCCTGGCGCAATACGTGTTCGGCGCAGACACCCCGCAGCAGGGCATCGCCGCGCTGGAAGCCTGGTTCGACAAGATCGGCACCCCCACGCGCCTGTCGCAGCTGGGCATTGGCGAGGCGGATCTGCCGGCCATTACCGACAACGTGCTGGGCAATGCGCAGTGGTTCGGCATTGCCGACATCTACAGCCGCGACGTAGTGGCCACCATCCTGCGCAACGCGCTGTGATGCACCGGCGGCAGCGGGCAGCAGATGCCGCTCGCTGCGGCCCTTACTCCGGAAGCAACACCATGAAAATGCACCAGGCAGGCAACGCTCGGGAGGTGAACACCGCATGACTACACAGACCTTGCCGGCCAATCGCCGCGCCATCATGGCCATCATCATGGCCAGTTACCTGATGATCCTGATCGACGTGTCCATCGTCATTACCGGCCTGCCCAGGATCCAGGCCGGGCTGGGCTTCAGCCCGGTGGGGCTGTCGTGGGTGCAGAACGCCTACACGCTGGCACTGGGCGGGCTGTTGCTGCTGGGCGCGCGCGCCGGCGACATCCTCGGCCGCCGCCGCATGCTGCTGCTGGGGCTGGCCATCTTCACCCTGGCTTCGCTGGCCATCGGCCTGGCGCAAACACCGGCCTGGCTGTTGGCCGCAAGGGCGGTGCAGGGCGCGGGTTCCGCCATTCTGGCGCCGGCCACGCTGGCGCTGCTGTCCACCCATTTTGCCGAAGGGCCGGAGCGCACCCGCGCGCTGTCGCTGTATGCCGCCACCGCCGGCATAGGCGCCACGCTGGGCCTGGTGCTGGGCGGGCTGTTTGCCGAGCTGCTGTCCTGGCGCGCCGGCTTCTTCATCAACCTGCCGATAGGCGCCTTGTTGATGCTGGCCGCCCGCCGTTACATCCACGAAACCCCCACCCACAGCGGCCAGCTGGATATCGGTGGCGCCGCCAGCTCCACCCTGGGCATGACCGCGCTGGTCTACGGCCTGGTGCGGGCGGCAGAGCAGGGCTGGGGCGACTGGCTCACCATCACCGCGCTGGCCGGCGGGCTTGGCCTGCTCGGCATCTTCCTGCTGATACAGGCGCGGGCGCGGCAGCCCATTCTGCCGCTACGGTTGTTTGCCAGCCGGGAGCGCAGTGGTGCCTACGCCGCGCGCATGCTGTTCCTGGGCGGCATGGTGGGCTTCTGGTTCTTCACCACGCAGTTCCTGCAGGGCGTGCTGGGCTTCAGCCCCTTGCAGGCCGGGCTGGCCTTCCTGCCCACCACCTTGCCCAACTTCATCTCCGCCATGCTGGTGCCGCGGCTCACTCCCCGGGTAGGCAGCGCCAGGCTGCTGGCGTTCGGGCTACTGGCCTGCCTGTCCGGGCTGGCCTGGCTGGGGCAGGTGTCGGCTGGCACGCACTACTTCAGCGGCATTGCCCTGCCCATGATGCTGATCGGCTTTGGCCAGGGCGTGGTGCTGCCGCCGCTTACCGTGTTTGCCGTGGCGGGCGTTGCCCGCCAGGACGCCGGCGCGGCATCGGGGCTGGTGAACGTGGCCCACCAGCTGGGCGGCGCCATTGGCCTGGGCGTGCTGGTGGTGGTATTTGCCGCCGCGCTGCCGGCACAGCTGGCCGGCGTGCCGCTGCTGGCACATCGCATCGCCATGGTGATGGATGGCAGCACGGTAATGCTGTCGCTGGCACTGCTGGCCACCCTGGTGCTGATCCTGCCGGCGCATGCCCGCAAACGGGTGCCGACGGACATGCCGGCTGGCAGTGGCCAGCTGGCGAGCAACAAATAACATCGGAAAAGGAATATCGACATGCAGACAACCACATTGAACAACGGCGTCCGGATGCCGCTGCAGGGCTTCGGGGTATACCAGATGAGCGACCTTGCCGAGTGCGAGGCCAGCGTGGCCGCCGCACTGCGTACCGGCTACCGCCTTATCGACACCGCGGCCTCCTACGGCAACGAGGCCGCCGTTGGCCGCGCCATCGCCGCCAGCGGCATCCCGCGCGAGCAACTGTTCATCACCACCAAGCTGTGGCTGCATGACAGCGGCTACGAACAGACCCTGCAGGCCTTCGAGCGCTCCATGGCGCGGCTGCAGCTGGACTACCTGGACCTCTACCTGATCCACCAGCCCTATGGCGACGTGCACGGCTCGTGGCGGGCAATGGAGACGCTGTACCAGGCTGGCCGCATCCGCGCCATCGGCGTCAGCAACTTCCAGCCGGACCGGGTAATGGACCTGGTACTGCGCAACCAGGTAGTGCCGGCGGTGAACCAGATCGAGACGCACCCGTTCTGCCAGCAGAGCGCCAGCGCGCAGTTCCTGCAGCAGCTGGGCATACAGATCGAATCCTGGGGGCCGTTTGCCGAAGGGCGCAACAATCTGTTTGGCAATGCCGTGCTGCAGGGCATTGCCAGCCGGCATGGCCGCACGGTGGCCCAGGTGGTGCTGCGCTGGCTGCTGCAGCGCGGCGTGGTGGCCATTCCCAAATCGGTGCGGCCGGAACGCATGGCGGAGAACTTCGCCATCGGCGATTTCGAGCTGAGCGCCGAGGACATGGCCGGCATCGCCACGCTGGATACCGGCAGCAGCGCCTTCTTCGACCACCGCGACCCGGCAATGGTGAAGTGGCTGTACGAAGCGCACCGGCCTACCTGAGCCAGGTATCCAGCTATCCAGACATCAAGCAAGGAAAGCATCATGACTGAGCAAACCCTCTCCAGCGCCGAGGCCGTCACCGTGGCCCGCGCGGGCTCGCAAGACTCCTACCGCGGCCCGGCGGAGTGGTTCACCGGCAGCGTGCGCGTTGACCCGCTGTTTGCCGCCCACCAACCCGCCGCCGGCTCCGGCGCACTGGTCACGTTCGAGCCGGGCGCGCGCACCGACTGGCATACCCACCCGCTGGGGCAGACGCTGATCGTGACCGCCGGCTGCGGCCGCGTGCAGCAGTGGGGCGGCCCGGTGCAGGAAATCCGCCCCGGCGACGTGGTGAGCATCCCGGCCAATACCAAGCACTGGCACGGCGCCGCCGCCAGCACGGCCATGAGCCACATTGCCATTCAGGAGCAGCAGCAGGGCAGTGTGGCGAGCTGGCTGGAAAAAGTGAGCGACGAGCAGTATCGCGGGGTGTAGCCAAGCAAGCGCAGCATGCGGTCAACCTTGCCCCAGGGTTGGCCGCATGCCGGCATGAACAAAGCCCGGCGTTTACCGCAGATTTGCTGCGCGGTGAACGCCGGGCTTTGCTGCATCCAGCTTACGCGAGTCAGGCGCCATGCCCGCGCGGCTTGCTGCCGCCCCAGGCTGAAAGCTTTGTGAGCCAATGTATGCTATTTTGGCGGCCACACCGGTTTCTGCGGAAGCCCGAACCTTATTCGCTTGGCTTAATCGGGTGGCGGATTTTCCCTGATTAGCCCATGGTTATTTCGTGTCTGGAGGTATTCATTAATGCAAAAGGTTATTGAAGGTTTTTTGAAATTTCAAAAAGAGGTATACCCGACCAGAACCGATCTATTCAAAAAACTGGCAGGGCAACAAAACCCGAAAGCGCTGTTTGTTACCTGCTCCGATAGTCGCGTGGTGCCGGAACTGCTCACCCAGCAAGAGCCGGGCGACCTGTTTGTCATCCGCAATGCCGGCAATATCGTGCCGCCCTACGGCCCGGAGCCGGGCGGCGTATCGGCAACGGTAGAATATGCGGTATCGGTGCTCAATATCAGCGACATCGTAATCTGCGGCCACTCCAACTGCGGCGCCATGGCCGCCATTTCCAGCTGCCAGTGCCTGGACCATCTGCCCGCCGTTTCCCACTGGCTGCGCTATTCCGATGCCGCCAAAGTGATTGTTTCCTCACGCGAATACGCCAGCCAGCAGGAAAAGGCCGATGCGCTGGTACGCGAAAACGTGGTGGCCCAGCTGGCCAACATCCGCACCCACCCTTCGGTGGCGCTGGCCATCTCGCAGGGCAGGCTGAACCTGCACGGCTGGGTGTACAACATCGAAAACGGCGCCATCGAGGCGCTGGATGGCAACACCATGCAGTTTGTGCCGCTGGAGAGCAATCCGCAGGTGAATGCGACCTGATTGCTTGGTGCGCCTCGTACATGCAAAAGGCCCTGCAATGCAGGGCCTTTTGCAATTTCTGCATTTTCAATTTTGTCTGCTGCTTATATGGCGACGGGCTCAAAAGCTATTTACCACTCGCTTGTGCCAGTTGACACCATTCTCGTAGTCGGGATAAGCGCGTAGGCGCATCCAGAGGGCAAGAGTGGTGAGTTGAAAGAGGTCGCAAATTTCCCAAAGCACTGAGCTTATTCTGGCCTCAGGTGACGAAAAAAAGCCCGGAGCGATGTCCGGGCTACTTCCGCTACCTGCCTGGGTCAGGATTGAGGCACTCTTCAACTGAATTAACAATTTCCATAGCCAATTCTGGCGACAATACTCGCTTCACCCAAGTTCTACACATGGCTCGCCATATTTCGTCGCCACCAACATATATTCTGTCTGCAATATTCTTTACCCAGAGATGATGGTCAGGCTGGGTCATGGCATCTTCTGCATATTCAACAAAATCACTATGTGACCTATTTATTGCCACTGCAATATCTGGCCACCTCAGATCTCTTAGGGCATTAAAAACACAGGTTTCAGGATTGTCTTCACCAGGCAGAATGTGACAACCAACCGACTCCATCTGGTCGCCATCAAGGTAAACCAGAGTCGGCCGTCTAAACCTTCCTTGCTCAACCATCATTCCTAAAGACTTGCCTACTGATGCCGAACCAAAAGTTCCTAAGCTGATTCTAGGCAAAACCTCTTTCCTATGTTCGGCCAAAATTTCCTCAAGGAAGATTTTGGCTCGCACATCTTCTAAATATACGTCAATCTCCGGATGATTTTCCTCATCCATCTTGGATAGTGCAAATTCCGAACTAACACCTGCTACTGCAATTTTCCCGCTGTCGCTCCTCGCCACAAAAATGCGCGCATGCGGCGGTATTTCCTCTAAAACATACGGCGAGTGGGTTGTAATAATGAACTGAACTTTTTTCTCCCTGGCAATTTTTGCCAAATCTCTCATCAGGCGTCTTTGTGCCCTGGGATGTAGAGAAGTTTCAATTTCATCAATTAGTACCAGCGAATAATCAGGGATATTCATCGCGAGCAACTCTGAAATTGTTGTCTCGCCAGCGCCTTGATGAAACCCTGAGTATTTTACACCGCCAACCTCAAGAACTGGAACGTGCCTAGCAGGATCAAATGAAGTATATGACTGCTGAGCTGCGTTATAGTCCCTTCCAATTATTCGACTAAGTCGCTCTATTTTCGCTTCGTCAAAATTGATGTTGCCTCCAATTCCAAGATTGGATTTGGCTAGCCTTCCGTAACCGGTTCTGGAAGTAATGGGCAATATTCTCTTTAAATCCAAATATCTTATTTTTCTTGACTTCCTCTCTTCGTTGCCTCTCCATCGGGTTGATGGTTTTCTTACGCTGGTTTCATGAGTATTCTGCCCCTCTTTTATAAGGGCCCTAATGGTGGCAGAGCTAATGCTCTCCCAAGGAGTGTCTGGAAAAAAATCCGACGCAAAAAAATGATGGTCAGGCTCAGCTGAATTTTCATATATTGCGGCTGCGGCCTGCATTAGAGTGCTTTTTCCTGCTCCATTCTCACCCACAATGGCTGTAATTGGAAAATTAAAATCTACTCGCTGCCCAGACCAGCCCCTAATGTTATACAGCTCTATCCATTCCAGATGCTTTGGAAAATCGCCACGATCCCATGCTTGGCTCAGGAGTCGCATTTCACGGCTAAGTGCTGCAAACATTGTCTTCTCCAAAAATAAAAGGCACAACTGAGTGTGCCTTTCGCATACGACAATGTCAACAAATATAAAATATCAATCCCAGCTCAGCGCCCCGCCAGTCTGGTACTCGGTAACCCGGGTCTCGAAGAAGTTCTTTTCCTTCTTCAGGTCGATCATTTCGCTCATCCACGGGAACGGGTTGTTCACGCCGGGGAACATCTGCTCCAGGCCGATCTGCTGCATGCGGCGGTTGGCGATGAAGCGCAGGTATTCCTTGAACATGCTGGCGTTCAGGCCCAGCACGCCGCGCGGCATGGTGTCTTCGGCGTAGGCGTATTCCAGCTCCACGGCGTGCTTGAACAGTTCGGTGATTTCGGCCTTGAACGATTCAGTCCAGATTTCCGGCTGTTCCAGCTTGATGGTGTTGATCAGGTCGATGCCGAAATTACAGTGCATGGACTCGTCGCGCAGGATGTACTGGTACTGCTCGGCGGCGCCGGTCATTTTGTTCTGGCGGCCCAGCGCCAGGATCTGCACGAAGCCCACGTAGAAGAACAGGCCTTCCATGATGCAGGCGAACACGATCAGCGACTTGAGCAGTTTCTGGTCGTTTTCCAGGGTGCCGGTCTTGAATTCCGGGTTGCACAGTACGTCGATGAACGGAATCAGGAATTCGTCCTTGTTACGGATCGAGGTTACTTCGTGGTAGGCGTTGAATACTTCGCCTTCGTCCAGGCCCAGGCTTTCCACGATGTACTGGTAGGCGTGGGTGTGGATGGCTTCGTCAAATGCCTGGCGCAGCAGGAACTGGCGGCATTCCGGGCTGGTGATCTGGCGGTAGGTGCCGAGCACGATGTTGTTGGCTGCCAGGCTGTCGGCGGTAACGAAGAAGCCCAGGTTGCGCTTGACGATGCGCATTTCGTCTTCGGTGAGCTGGCCGGTTTTCCACTGTTCGATGTCGCGCTGCATGTTCACTTCCTGCGGCATCCAGTGGTTGGCGCACTGAGCCAGGTACTTTTCCCACGCCCATTTGTGCTTGAACGGTACCAGCTGGTTTACGTCGGTGGTGCCGTTGATCACTTTCTTGTCCACTACGTTGACACGGGTGGTGCCGTGTACGTCCATGGAGTTGGCTGCGGGGGTAGTCTGGATCGCGTCGTCAAAGCTCAGCATATTGGCTCCGGTTATTTGTTCGTTACTTAGTTAGTCTGCTTGCGGCCAACCTTTGAGGGTTGGCCGCACGGTTTGTCTGGCCTGGCGGCGTTATTGGCTGCCGCTCTTGATGCTGCCGCTGTAGGGCTGCACCAGCACGGCGTTCAGGTCGCTTACTTTCCACACCCGCTTCATATGGCCGAAGTCACGGCGCTGTTCGCTGCCGAATACCACGTCCGGGAGGTTGTCCAGGTTGAAACGGATATTGCCCAGGTATACGGTCTGGCCGGCTTTCACCTCGAAATCCTTGTTGAGGTGGAATACTGCGTAACCCTTGTAGTTGAACACCGGGTTGTCGCCCGGGTCGTCCACCCAATGTGCGTAGCTATCCTGCAGGCGGTAGCGGCCGGGGGGCAGGGCGAGAAGTTGCAGCTTGCCATCTGCCGGCGGCATGCCTTCCTCGCCGAATACGGTGTCGGTGGCAAAGTTGCTGTACAGCATGCCGTGCCGGTTGTTATCCAGCCCGCGCCAGCTCAGGTTGGCCCAGGCGTGGTCCGGTGTAAGGGTGCGCACGGTCATGGAAAACACGGCGTAGCCGGTACCGGCCGGCGGCTGCAGGCTGCCATGCAGCTGGTCTGCCATGGTGCTGCAGCCTGCCAGCAGCACTGCAAAAAACAGCATCAATAAGCGGCGCATGATGGTCTCCTTGGGTGACGACGGGTCACAGGTTTGACCTGACGGCGTGGGCCGGGTTCGGACATTCCCTAGCCGCCTCGCGGGAAGCGGCTGGGGGATGTGGCTTGGTCACGAATGGCCAAGCCAGGGCATGTGAGGGTTGGCCGCATGCGGCCAACCTTGTCACCCAACTGCCTTACTGGCAGCTCTCGCTACCGCTATCGCGGCTGGCACGGCTTGCGCCGCGCCGTCCGGATTGTTGCTTCGCAGCAATCTTGCCTGCTCGGCTGCCTTACTGGCAGCTCTCGCAGTCCGGATTGTCGATCGAGCAGAACTTGGCGTCGGTGGCTGGGGTGTTGTCCACGGCGGCCGGTGCCGCTGCCGGTGCTGCCTGTACCGCGTTCAGTTCGCCGCCACGGCCGGTGGATTTCTCCGCCGAGCTGGCGCCCAGGGTGCGCAGGTAGTAGGTGGTCTTCAGGCCGCGAATCCAGGCGTGCTTGTACAGCTCGTCCAGTTTCTTGCCGGAGGCGCCAGCCAGGTACAGGTTCAGCGACTGTGCCTGGTCGATCCACTTCTGGCGGCGGGAAGCCGCTTCCACCAGCCAGCGCGGGTCGATTTCGAACGCGGTGGCGTAGATGGCTTTCAGCTCGGCCGGTACGCGGTCGATGCGGCCCAGGCTGCCGTCGAAGTATTTCAGGTCGGCAACCATCACTTCGTCCCACAGGCCCAGTTTCTTCAGGTCGCGCACCAGGTATTCGTTGGTGACGGTGAATTCGCCGGACAGGTTGGATTTCACAAACAGGTTCTGGTAGGTCGGCTCGATGGACGCGGATACGCCAATGATGTTGGCGATGGTCGCGGTCGGGGCGATGGCCAGCACGTTGGAGTTGCGCATGCCGTGTTTGGCCACGCGCTCGCGCAGCTTGCTCCATTCCATACGTTCGCTGCGATCCACTTCCAGGTAGCCGCCGCGCTCTGCCGCCAGCAGGTTGATGCTGTCGTGCGGCAGGATGCCGCGATCCCACAGGCTGCCCTTGTACGACGGGTAGCGGCCACGCTCTTCGGCCAGTTCGGTGGAGGCGAGGTAGGCGTAGTAGGCCACGGCTTCCATCGATACGTCGGCGAACTCGACGGCAGCTTCGGAGGCGTAGGCCACGCGCAGCTGGTGCAGGCAGTCCTGGAAGCCCATGATGCCCATGCCTACCGGGCGGTGCTTCAGGTTGGAATTACGCGCCTTTTTCACCGGGTAGAAGTTGATGTCGATCACGTTGTCCAGCATGCGCAGCGCTACGCGTACGGTTTGCTGCAGCTTGTCGGTGTCCAGCTCCAGGCCGGCCGCGCCTTGCTTCAGGTGGCGCGACAGGTTTACCGAACCCAGGTTGCACACCGCGATTTCGTCGTCGTTGGTGTTCAGGGTGATCTCGGTGCACAGGTTGGAGCTGTGTACCACGCCCATGTGCTGCTGCGGGCTGCGTACGTTGCACGGGTCCTTGAAGGTGATCCACGGGTGGCCGGTTTCGAACAGCATGGTCAGCATCTTGCGCCACAGGGTCAGCGCCGGAATCTGCTTGAATACCTTCAGCTCGCCGCGCTTGCCTTTTGCTTCGTAGGCGGTGTAGGCCTTTTCGAATTCCTTGCCCACCAGGTCGTGCAGGTCCGGGCATTCGGACGGCGACAGCAGGCTCCACTCGCCAGCTTCCATCACGCGCTTCATGAACAGGTCCGGAATCCAGTTGGCGGTGTTCATGTCGTGGGTGCGGCGGCGGTCGTCACCGGTGTTCTTGCGCAGCTCCAGGAATTCTTCGATGTCGGCGTGCCAGGTTTCCAGGTAGGCACATACCGCGCCCTTGCGCTTGCCGCCCTGGTTTACCGCCACGGCGGTGTCGTTCACCACTTTCAGGAACGGCACCACGCCCTGCGATTTGCCGTTGGTGCCCTTGATGTGCGAGCCCATGGCGCGCACCGGGGTCCAGTCGTTGCCCAGGCCGCCGGCGAACTTGGACAGCAGCGCGTTTTCCTTGATGCCTTCGTAGATGCCATCCAGGTCATCGGCGATGGTGGTCAGGTAGCAGCTGGACAGCTGGCTGCGGCGGGTGCCGGAGTTGAACAGCGTCGGGGTGGACGACATGAAGTCGAAGCTGGACAGCACGTTGTAGAACTCGATGGCGCGCTCTTCGCGGCTCACTTCGTTCAGTGCCAGGCCCATGGCCACACGCATGTAGAAAGCCTGCGGCATTTCGATGCGGGTGCCGTCCACGTGCAGGAAGTAGCGGTCGTACAGGGTCTGCAGACCCAGGTAGCCGAACTGCAGGTCGCGTTCCGGCTTCAGTGCGGCGCCCAGTTTCTTCAGGTCGTACTCGCCCAGTTTTTCATCCAGCAGCTCGGCGGCAATGCCTTTCTTGATGAAGTCCGGGAAGTACAGCGGGTAGTGAGTGTCCATCTCGGCCTGGCTCACGGCCTCGCCGAGGATTTCCAGGCGGATATTGCCCAGCAGCAGGCGGGCGGTTACCAGGTCGTAGGCCGGGTCCTGCTCGATCAGCGCGCGGGCGGCCAGAATGGCGGACTTGTTGACTTCTTCTTCCGATACGCCGTCGTAGATGTTCTTCAGTGTTTCGGACAGGATGGCGTCCACGTCGGTGTTGGCCAGGCTTACGCAGGCGGCTTCGATGGTGCCGCGCAGGCGGGCGATGTCCAGCGGCAGCTTGCGGCCATCCTTGCGCACCACGTTGATCTGGATCTGGTGCAGCGCTTCACCGCGGGCGGCGCGCTCCTGCGAGCGCTGTTCGCGGTACAGCACGTAGGCGCGGGCCACGTCGTGCTCGCCGGCACGCATCATGGACAGTTCCACCTGGTCCTGGATATCTTCGATGTGGATGGCGCCGCCTTCCGGCTTGCGGCGCATCAGCGCACTCACCACCACCTCGGTAAGCTGGGCAACCTTGTCGCGGATGCTGGCGGAGTTCACGCTTTCTGCGCCCAGCACGGCCAGGAAGGCCTTGGTCACGGCGATGGAGATTTTCACCGGCTCGAATGCAACAACGGCGCCGTTGCGACGAATGGTCTTGTACAGGCTGTAATCGGCCTGCGGCGCGGCGGCGCGACCCAGTTCGGCGGCGGTGTTCGCTTCGGTAGTGGTCAGTGGCATTGTCTTTCCCTCGTGGTGGGGTGGTTGTTGGTATCGACCTGACGGCCCGCTGGCGGGCGGCCATGCCTGGTCCGCGGGTGCGGCGCCGGGCTGGCGGCCCGGTGGCGGCCTTGCCCAGGCAGATAAGCCGGACTTGGCGCGAGGTATAGCGGCTGGCTGTGGACAAATCTGTTGAAAAGCTGTGAGCCAGCTGTGCACAAACACAATATGGTGGGTCGGCACGTGAAAACGACGCAAATTCTAGTGGTGAAGAGGCGTCAGAACAAGTCTTGACAGCCGGGTGAAAAACCGGAATCCGCGCCAGTATTGGCTTGGCGGCCCGTTCTGTTTTTTTGTGAAGTTTTGATGTCGCGGTGGTGACAATGCCACATGCCTGATGCATCAAGGCTTTGCGGCATGTTCCGCATCAAGGCCGCAGCGGGCGCATTCTGCGTTGTGGCAATTTCGATACGCCCAAAACGCAACAAGGGGCGGCACAAGCCGCCCCTTGTACACAACATCTTGTGTCTACTTGAGCCAGATCAGACTGGCCATGCGGCCAGTCACGCGGTCGCGACGGTAGGAGAAGAAGCGCGCGCGGTCGATTACCGTGCAGTAGTCGCCTCCGTATACCTCGGCAATGCCCAGTGCGGCCAACCTTTGCCGCGCCAGCTGGTAGATGTCGGCCAGGTATTTGCCGTCTTCTATCGGGGTGAAGGCTTCCACGGCATGGATGTCGTGGGCAAGGAAGGCTTCGCGCACTTCCGGCCCCACCTCGAAGGCGTCCGGGCCGATGGCCGGCCCCAGGTAGGCGACAAGGTTGGCCGCAGGCTCGTTCATTGCCTGTACGGTGGCCTCGATCACCCCGCCGCACAGCCCGCGCCAGCCGGCGTGGGCGGCGCCCACCACCGTGCCGGCACGGTCGGCCAGCAATACCGGCAGGCAGTCGGCCGTCATGATGGCGCACACCGTGCCCGGTGTGCGGCTGAAACTGGCGTCGGCCTGCGGCTTGCTGCCCGGTGCCACGCTGGCAGCATCCACCACCACCGTGCCGTGCACCTGCTCCAGCCAGGCCGGCTCAGCCGGCAGGTGGTCGCGCAGCGTGGCGCGGTTGGCCGCCACGTTGGCCGCAGCGTCACCCACGTGGTCACCCAGGTTCAGGCTGTGGTACGGGGCAGGGCTCACACCACCGGCGCGGGTGGTGATCAGGCTGCCCACCCCGACCGGCAGCGGCCAGGCCGGGGAAATCCACTCATGGGACATAGTGCACCTCTACGTCGTAATCGTCGTCGTCCCAGTCATCGTCATCATCGTCGCTGTCGCTCTCCGCGGACTTCAGCGCCTGTTTGGCGCTGGCAGCGGCCAGCTTTTCTTCCGCCTCGTTGCGCAGCACTTCCAGCACGGCTTTCATATCGTCCGGCAGCGGCGCCTTCCAGCTGCGGGTGATGCCGGTGGCCGGGTGCACCAGCGCCAGGGTGTAGGCATGCAGCGCCTGGCGATCCAGTGCCTTGATGGCGGCATCCACTGTCTCGCTGCCGTGGTGGCGCGGGTTGCCGTAGGTGGGGTCGCCCGCCAGCGGGTGCTTGGCTTCGCGCATGTGTACGCGAATCTGGTGGGTGCGGCCGGTTTCCAGCTTGCACTCTACGTAACTGTAGTCCGCGTAGCGCTCCAGTACACGCAGGTGGGTGATGGCCGGCTTGCCGCCAAAGCGCACCACGGCCATTTTCAGGCGGTTGTGCGGGTCGCGGCCGATCAGGGTTTCGATCTTGCCGTCGTAGGGCACCACGCCGTTGGCGATGCAGCGGTAAACGCGCTTCACGCTGCGCGCCTGCAGCTGCTGCACCAGGTTGGTCTGCGCCAGCAGGGTGCGCGCCACCACCATCAGGCCGGAGGTGTCCTTGTCCAGGCGGTGCACGATGCCGGCACGCGGAATCTTGGCCAGCTCCGGGTAGCGGTACAGCAGGCCGTTGAGCAGGGTGCCGCTCCAGTTGCCGGCGGCGGGGTGCACCACCAGGCCGGCCGGCTTGTTGACCACGATCAGGTGTTCGTCTTCGTAGATCACCGGGAACTCCACCGGCTCGGCCTGGAATGCCTGTTCATCCGGCGGGCGCACGATCTCCACGTCGATGACTTCGCCGCCCAGCAGCTTGGTCTTGCCGGCGACGACCTTGCCGTCCAGCTTGACCTTGCCGTCCTTGATCCATTGCGTCATGCGGCTGCGCGAGTAGTCGGGCAGCAGTTTGGAAAGCGCGCCGTCCAGGCGTTCGCCGCCCAGCTCATAGGGCACGGTCAGTTGCTTCAGCTCGACCAGGTCTTCGCCACCGGTTTCCAGGGAGTCGTCGTCCAGCAGCTCGTCGCCGAGCAGATCTTGTTCATTCATGGTGTGGATGCATGTTCTGCTAAAGGAGTGATTTTATAAGGTTTACACCATGCTTGTCCTGCCGATACCTGCTGCCATGCCGCGCGGGAGGTGGCAAGGCAGGTGCGCAAACGTTGGTTTTGGTTATAATCGTGCGCAGTCTAAACAGGGACGCCTCATGAAAAAACGCTTTGTAACCTTGCTCGTAGCCGCCTTGCTGGCGGGTTGCGCCACCCCCGACACCCAGGACGAAACCCGTGGCTGGGGTGTTGAACGCATCTACTCCGAAGCGCACGACGAGCTCAACAGCGGCAACTACACCCATGCCGTGAAGCTGTACGAGGCCCTGCAGTCGCGCTTCCCCTACGGCAAGTACGCTCAGCAGGCGCTGATGGAACAGGCCTACACCCACTACAAGGACAACGAGCCGGAACTGGCCGTTGCTGCGGCCAACCGTTTCATCCGCCTGTACCCGACGCACCCGAACGTGGACTACATGTACTACCTGAAGGGCCTGGTGTACTACAACGATGACGACTCCTTCGTGTCGCGCCTCACCGGCCAGGACATGAGCGAGCGTGACCCGAAAGCGGTGCGCGATTCCTACGCCGCCTTCCGCGAGCTGGTAACCCGCTTCCCGCAGAGCAAGTACCTGGACGACGCCAACCAGAAGATGGAACGCCTGGTGAGCGCACTGGGCGGCAACGAAATGCACGTGGCACGCTACTACATGAAGCGTGGCGCCTGGATGGCCGCCATCACCCGCGCGCAGACCGTGGTGAAGGACTACTCCAACACCGGCTACAACGAAGAGGCGCTGGCCATCATGGTCGTTGCCTACGACAAGCTGGGCATGAAGGACCTGAGCCAGGACAGCACGCGCGTGCTGCAGACCAACTTCCCGCAGAGCCGTTACCTGCAGAACCCGTGGCGGCCGAAGGAAATGCCGTGGTGGAAGTTCTGGGGCTAAGCCCTGACCGTGTTCGCGCGCCAGCGTGAACACGGCACAAACAGAAACGGCGCCGCAAGGCGCCGTTTTTCATTGGTCGGGCAGGGTGCTTAGAGCCTGTTTACGATCTCGCGAGCTAGAGCGAGACAAGGCGAAAACGGCTGAGGAAGCGGAGTTTACACAGAGTAAATGAGCATTCCGAAGGCGTTTTCAACGCCGTATCGCCGACGCGCAGCAGATCGCAAACAGGTTCTTACACCGCATCCTCGCCGGTTTCACCAGTACGAATCCGCACCACCTGCTCCACCGGGGTAACGAAAATCTTGCCGTCACCGATCTTGCCGGTGCGGGCGCTTTCGACGATGCATTCGATGGCGCGCTCCACCAGGTTGTCGGCAATAACCACCTCGATTTTCACCTTGGGCAGGAAGTCCACCACGTATTCGGCGCCGCGATACAGCTCGGTATGACCCTTCTGGCGGCCGAAGCCTTTTACCTCGGTAACGGTCAGGCCGTTGATGCCGATCTCGGACAGTGCCTCGCGCACTTCATCAAGCTTGAACGGCTTGATAACGGCTTCTACCTTTTTCATTTCGCAACTCCTTGATTTTTCTTGGCTAAGCGGGTGGGTGGCATCGCGACCGTCAGACAATAATCTGGATGCAGCCTTAAAGAAGTGAGTGTTTTCGTGTATTATGACGCGCTTTCCTGATCCTTGTCTCTCCTAGTTGCGGGAATCCAATGTCGCACATTCTCAAGCTGCGGGGCGGTGCCGCCCTGTCCCAGTTCCGACTTGAAAAACTCCTTCAGGCTGCACGCGAAGCCGGTCTACCCGACCTGACCATCGCCGCCGAATACTGGCACTTCGCCGAAAGCGACGCGCCGCTGAGCGAGCAGCAAGTCGCCGTCCTGGCAAAACTGCTGACCTATGGCGAGCCGCCGCTGGCGCAAGAGCCTGCCGGCGAACTGTTCCTGGTTACCCCGCGTCTGGGTACGCTGTCGCCGTGGGCCTCCAAGGCCACCGACATCGCCAGCCATTGCGGCCTGGAAATCATCCAGCGCATCGAGCGTGGCATCGCGTATCGCGTGCAGTCCGCCACCGCATTGAACACCGAGGCTCGCCAGCGTCTGGCGGGCCTCTTGCACGACCGCATGACCGAAACCGTGCTGTCCTCGCTGGACGAGGCCGACCGCCTGTTCGTGCACGTCGCCCCGCAAGCGCTGACCAGCGTGGACATCCTGGCCGGCGGCAAGGCCGCGCTGGATGCGGCCAACGCCGATATGGGCCTGGCGCTGTCGCCGGACGAAGTGGACTACCTGGTGGAAAACTTCATCAAGCTGGAGCGCAACCCCACCGACGTCGAACTGATGATGTTCGCGCAGGCCAACTCCGAGCACTGCCGCCACAAGATCTTCAACGCCCAGTTCATCGTGGACGGCGAAGAGAAGTCCAAATCACTGTTCCGCATGATCCGCGACACCCACGACGCGCACCCGCAGGGTACCCGTGTGGCGTACAAGGACAATGCTTCGGTGATCGACGGCGCCACCATCGAGCGCCTGTACCCGCAGCCGGGCAGTCACGCTTACGCTTTCAGCGAAGAGCCGACCCACATCCTGATGAAGGTGGAAACCCACAACCACCCGACCGCGATTTCCCCGTTCCCCGGTGCTTCCACCGGTAACGGCGGCGAGATCCGCGATGAAGGCGCCACCGGCCGCGGCTCGCGCCCGAAGGCCGGCCTGACCGGTTTCACCGTATCCAACCTGAACATCCCGGGCTTCGAGCAGCCGTGGGAAAGCCCGGACTACGGCAAGCCGGGCCGCATCGCCTCCGCCCTCGACATCATGATCGAAGGCCCGATCGGCGGCGCAGCGTTCAACAACGAATTCGGCCGCCCGAACCTCACCGGCTACTTCCGCACCTTTGAAGAAGACTTCCAGGGCGAGCGTCGCGGCTACCACAAGCCGATCATGATCGCCGGCGGCCTGGGCAGCATCCAGGAACAGCAGATCTTCAAGAACGAGATTCCGGAAGGCGCACTGCTGATCCAGCTAGGCGGCCCCAGCCTGCTGATCGGCCTGGGCGGCGGCGCGGCATCCTCCATGGATACCGGCGCCAACAGCGAAAACCTGGACTTCGACTCGGTTCAGCGCGGCAACCCGGAAATCGAACGCCGCTGCCAGGAAGTGATCGACCGCTGCTGGCAGCGCGGTGCGGCCAACCCCATCGTGTCGCTGCACGACGTGGGCGCCGGCGGCCTGTCCAACGCCTTCCCGGAGCTGGTGAACGACGCCGGCCGTGGCGCCATCTTCCAGCTGCGCAAAGTGCACCTGGAAGAAAAGGGCATGACCCCGATGCAGATCTGGTCCAACGAATCGCAAGAGCGTTACGTGCTGGCCATCCTGCCGCAGGACCTGGATACCTTCACCCAGATCTGCGAACGCGAGCGCTGCCCGTTCGCCGTACTGGGCGTGGCCACCGATGACGGCCACCTGCAGGTAC
The DNA here is from genome assembly GCF_900090205.1 of Vogesella sp. LIG4. Lineage (NCBI taxonomy): Bacteria > Pseudomonadati > Pseudomonadota > Betaproteobacteria > Neisseriales > Chromobacteriaceae > Vogesella > Vogesella sp. LIG4. Next base: position 3,266,541 of record NZ_LT607802.1, read on the forward strand.
GCGACGACCACTTCGACAACAACCCGGTGGACATGCCGCTGAACGTGCTGCTGGGCAAGCCGCCGCGCATGACCCGCGACGTGAAGAGCAAGGCCGTGACCACCGCCGCGTTCAACGCCGCACAGTACCAGCTGAAGGAGTCGGCCTACCGCGTGCTGCGCAACCCGACCGTGGCCGACAAGAGCTTCCTGATCACCATCGGCGACCGTACCGTGGGCGGCATGACCGCGCGCGACCAGATGGTTGGCCCGTGGCAGGTACCGGTGGCCGACGTGGCCGTGACCACCATGGGCTTCAACACCACCCTGGGTGAAGCCATGGCCATGGGCGAACGCACCCCGACCGCGCTGTTCGACGCCCCGGCCTCCGGCCGCGTGGCAGTGGGCGAATCGCTGCTGAACCTGGCTGCGGCCAACGTGGGCGAGCTGGGCAACGTCAAGCTGTCCGCCAACTGGATGGCCGCTGCCGGCCACCCGGGCGAAGACGCCAACCTGTACGCCACCGTGCAGGCGGTATCCGACATCTGCCAGCAGATCGACGTGAGCATTCCGGTAGGCAAGGATTCGCTGTCGATGAAGACGGTATGGCAGGACGGCGGCGAGAAGAAAGCCGTTACCGCACCGCTGTCGCTGATCATCTCCGCCTTCGCACCGGTAGCCGATGTGCGCAAGACCGTTACCCCGCAGCTGCAGGCCGCCGACAGCGCACTGCTGCTGCTGGACCTGGGCGCCGGCAAGAACCGCCTGGGCGGTTCGGTATTCGGCCAGGTATGGAAAGACATGTCCGGCCAGGCGCCGGACGTGGACAGCGCCGAACAGCTGGCTGCCGCCTTCACCGTGATCCAGTCGCTGGTGGACGATGGCAAGCTGCTGTCCTACCACGACCGTTCCGACGGCGGCCTGTTCGCCACCGTGGCCGAAATGTGCTTTGCCGGCCACCTGGGTGCGCAGATCGAGCTGTCGGTACTGACCGGCGGCGATGCGGCCAACGTCAACGCCGCGCTGTTCAACGAAGAACTGGGCGCGGTACTGCAAGTGGCTGCCGACGAGATTGACAACGTGCTCAAGCGTTTCGACATCATGGGCCTGTCGCAGCTGGTAACCGTGATCGGCACCCCGTCCGACGACGGCGTGCTGCGCCTGGTGCACGGCGATGCCGAACTGTTTGCCGAAAGCCGCGTTGCCCTGCAGCAAGCCTGGTCCGAGACCAGCTACCGCCTGCAGCGTCTGCGTGACAACCCGGCCGGCGCCGACAGCGAATACGCACAGATTGCCGACACCGCGTCGCGCGGCCTGTTCGCCGAGCTGACCTTCGACACCGAAGAAAACCCGGCGGCACCGTTCATCGCCACCGGCGCGCGCCCGCGCATCGCCATCCTGCGCGAGCAGGGCGTAAACGGCCAGATCGAAATGGCCGCCGCCTTCACCCGCGCCGGCTTCCAGGCGGTGGATGTGCACATGTCCGACATCATCGCCGGCCGCGTGCAACTGGCCGACTACAAGGGCCTGGCGGCCTGCGGCGGCTTCAGCTACGGCGACGTGCTGGGCGCCGGCGAAGGCTGGGCGAAGAGCATCCTGTTCAACAGCCAGGCGCGCGAGCAGTTCGAGGCCTTCTTCGGCCGCGGCGACACTTTCGCGCTGGGCGTGTGCAACGGCTGCCAGATGATGTCCAACCTGTCCGACATCATCCCGGGTGCGCAGTACTGGCCGAAGCTGAAGCGCAATGCTTCCGAGCAGTTCGAAGCGCGCTTCGCCATGGTGGAAGTCACCGAATCGCCGTCCATCTTCCTGCAGGACATGATCGGCTCCAGGCTGCCGGTAGTGGTATCGCACGGCGAAGGCCGCGCGGTGTTCGCACCGGGCCACCAGCAGCAGGTGATCACCGCGCTGCGCTACGTGGACTTCAACGGCCAGGCCACCGAGACCTACCCGCTGAACCCGAACGGTTCGCCGGCAGGCATCACCGGCATGACCACCCCGGACGGCCGCTTCACCATCATGATGCCGCACCCGGAGCGCGTGTTCCGCAGCGTGCAGAACAGCTGGCACCCGCAGGGCTGGGGTGAGAACGGCGGCTGGTTCCGCATGTTCGCCAGCGCCCGCCGCTGGATCGGCTAAGCCAGCCAGTGCAAAACAAAACGCCCCGCAAGGGGCGTTTTTTGTTGTTGCCGCCAGATGCAGCCCGGCGCCGGCAGGCCAGGGCGCTAGTTGTAGGCCACGGTCACCAGGTCGGAAATGCCATCCGTACCCTGCACCTTGGCACGGCTGACAAACTGAGTGTTATCCATGCCGGAGCAGCTCGGGCCGGATGGCAGCTTGCGTGCCTGCTGGTAGGCGCGCGGGTTGCCGGCCACCTGCGCCAGTACGTCGGCATTGGCATTGCACGGCGGTTTGACCAGTGCACCCTGGAAGAAGATCACGCCGCCGTCGGCGTGGGCGGCCATGGCTGGCAACAGGGTTGCGGCTACCAGGAATAATGCATGCAACTTCGTCATCGCTTGTCTCCCTAGCCCGGCATCGCCATGAATTCAAATGACTTGGCGCTGCCCATGCTGACAATTTGAAAGAATCTACAAGCGAGAGTGTAGTTGAAATTTTTTTGGAATCAATAGGCGTCAATAAGAAAAATACTATTTTATATATAACAGCAAAATAACCAATACCAACGTATGAAAAATAAGGTATTTCAATAAGTTATACGAAGCAAGCCGCCTTGGCCACCTGTGTCGGGCTCAGCAAAGTCACGAATAACAGCCCGGATAAGACAGCCAGTTTCCAATATTTTCATTTCAATAAAAATAACCATTGCTCTGTCGCCAAATACAATAAAAATCAAGCATGGCAATAAATAATAACAACAGCCATATCGCCCATAGGCTGGTATCGGTAGCAGGCAGAGATGCAGCAAGCACCCCCAGCGCACGGCACTCGCCAGCACCCGCGACACCAACATCTGCTAATACATCTCGGCTTGCCCACCCCATGCCGGCAGGGCAATCATTGCAGGGCAATATCGCCAGCGGGCCGCCACCAGCCAGCCGCTGCTGCCCGGAACTTTGCATCTATCCTGAATACAAATCACAGGCTTTCGTGCCCATCGACATCACCATGACTCAAGCCGCCCCCACTTCCAGCAAGACCCTGCGTAATTCCATCCTCGTGCTATTGCTTGCCGCCGCTGCCGGCGGCATCTGGTGGGCCAGAAAACCCGCCGACAACGCCGCTGCGGCCGGCATGCGCAAGGGTGGGGCGCCGCAGGCGGTGGGTGTGGTTACCGTGCGCAAGCAGGATGTGCCCTTGCAGTTGAACGCACTGGGCACGGTTGCCGCATCGCATACCGTGACAGTGCACAGCCGGGTGGATGGTCAGCTGGAAAAAGTGCACTTCGAGGAAGGGCAGCAGGTGCGGCAGGGGCAGCTGCTGGCCGAGCTGGATGCCCGCCAGTACCAGGCAGCGCTGACCCAGGCGGAAGGCCAGCTGCAGCGCGATCAGGCACTGCTGGACAACGCCCGGCTGGACCTGGCCCGCTACCAGCAGCTGGATAGCCTGAATTCCATCGCCAAGCAGCAGGTCAGCGCGCAGCAGGCGCTGGTCCGCCAGTACCAGGGCTCCGTGCGCATTGATCAGGGTGCGGTGGCCGCCGCCCGCACCAGCCTGGACTACACCCGCATCACCGCGCCGGCATCCGGCCGCGCCGGCCTGCGCCAGGTGGACCCAGGCAATATCGTGCATGCCAGCGACAGCAACGGCGTGGTGGTGATCACCCAAACCCAGCCCATCAACGTGCTGTTTGCCGTGCCGGAGGCCAGCCTGAGCCAGGTGCTGCAGGCGTCGCAGGCCGACAAGTCGCTGCGGGTGGAAGCCTGGGACCGCGACAATCACGGCAAGCTGGCCGACGGCAAGCTGCTGGCGCTGGACAACCAGCTGAGCACCAGCACCGGCACCATCAATATCAAGGCGCAGTTCGCCAATGAAAAGCAGCAGCTGTTCCCCAACCAGTTCGTCAACATCAACCTGCAGCTGGGTGAGCGCAAGGGCGCCATCGTGGTGCCCACCGCCGCCGTGCAGCTGGGCAAGGCAGGGCGCTTCGTCTACACCGTCAACGCCGATTCCACCGTCAGCGTAAGCAAGGTCACCGTCGGCCCGGTTTCCGGCGACGATACCGTGATCGAGGACGGCCTCAAACCCGGCCAGCGCGTGGTGGTGGATGGCGTGGACAAGCTGCGTGACGGCGCGCGCATCAAGGTGATTGACCGTGCCCGCCAAGCGCAGGGCGCCGCGGCGGAACAGGCCCAGCCGGGCAAACACCACAAGGGTGCCGGTGCCGGTGGCTGGAACAAACGCCAGGCGTCTGCGGCCAACTAAGCGCAAGGAAACGGCATGAATCCCTCCCGCCCGTTCATCCTGCGGCCGGTGGCCACCACGCTGCTGATGCTGGCCATCCTGCTGGTCGGCCTGGTGGCCTACCGGCTGCTGCCGGTTTCCGCGCTGCCGGAAGTCGATTACCCCACCATCCAGGTGGTGACCCTGTACCCGGGCGCCAGCCCGGACGTGGTGACCTCGTCGGTTACCGCGCCACTGGAGCGGCAGTTCGGGCAGATGCCGGGCCTGGCGCAGATGTCGTCGTCCAGCTCCGGCGGCGCCTCGGTGATCACCCTGCAGTTCAGCCTGGATCTCACGCTGGATGTGGCCGAGCAGGAGGTACAGGCCGCCATCAATGCCGGCGGCAACCTGCTGCCGTCCGACCTGCCCAGCCCGCCGGTCTACAGCAAGGTCAACCCGGCGGACACCCCCATCCTGACCATTGCCGTCAGCTCGCCCACGCTGCCGCTCACCCGGCTGGAAGACATGGTGGATACCCGCCTGGCGCAGAAGCTGTCGCAGGTGCCGGGCGTGGGCCTGGTCAGCCTGAGCGGCGGGCAGCGCCCGGCGGTACGCATCCAGAGCAACCCCAAGGCCCTGGCCGCACGCGGGCTAACGCTGGAAGACATCCGCACCGCCATCAGCAGCGCCAACGTCAACCAGGCCAAGGGCAGCTTCGACGGCCCGCAGCAGGCCTCCACCGTGGATGGCAACGATCAGCTGCGCTCTGCGGACGAGTACCGCAACGTGATCGTGGCCTACCAGAACGGTGCCCCGGTGTACCTGCGTGACGTGGCCCGGGTAGTGGACGGCGCCGAGAACACCCGGCTGGCGGCCTGGTCCGGCGCCACGCCGGCCATTGTGCTGAACGTGCAGCGCCAGCCGGGCGCCAACGTCATCCAGGTCACCGACCGCATCAAGGCCTTGCTGCCGCAGCTGCAGGCCACGCTGCCCGGCGCGGTGGACGTAAAAATTCTCAGCGACCGCACCGTCACCATCCGCGCCTCGGTGGACGACGTGCAGTTCGAGCTGCTGCTGGCGATTGCACTGGTGGTGATGGTGATCTTCCTGTTCCTGCGCAATGTGCCGGCCACCATCATTCCGGCAGTGGCGGTGCCGCTGTCGCTGGTGGGCACTTTCGGCGTGATGTATCTGGCGGGGTTTTCCATCAACAACCTCACGCTGATGGCGCTGACCATTGCCACCGGCTTCGTGGTGGACGACGCCATCGTGATGATCGAGAACATCGCCCGCTACATCGAGGAAGGCGAGGCGCCGCTGGCGGCGGCGATGAAAGGCTCGCGGCAGATCGGTTTCACCATCATCTCGCTGACCATTTCGCTGATCGCGGTGCTGATCCCGCTGCTGTTCATGGGCGACGTGGTTGGCCGCCTGTTCCGCGAGTTTGCCGTGACGCTGGCGGTGTCCATCCTGATTTCCGCCTTCATCTCGCTGACGCTGACGCCGATGATGTGCGCGCGGCTGCTCAAGCACGTGCCGGAAGAAAAGCAGGGCCGCTTCTACCATGCCAGCGGCCAACTGTTCGAGCGCATCATCGCCCGCTATGGCCGCATGCTGGCCTGGGTGCTGGACCGCCAGAAAACCACGCTGCTGGTAGCCATCGGCACCCTGGTGCTGACCGCACTGCTGTACGTGGCGATTCCCAAGGGCTTCTTTCCGCAGCAGGACACCAATGCCATCCAGGCCATCAGCGAGGCGGCGCAGTCGGTGTCCTTTTCCGCCATGGCGCGGCAGCAGGAGGCGCTGGCGCAGAGCCTGCTGCAGGACCCGGCGGTGGAAAGCCTGTCGTCCTTCATCGGCGTGGACGGCACCAACAGCACGCTCAACAGTGGCCGGCTGCTGATCAACCTCAAGCCCAAGGGCCAGCGCGACGACATCCATACCGTGCTGGGCCGCCTGCAGCAGCGCGCCGACAGCCAGCCCGGCATGGCGCTGTACCTGCAGCCGGTGCAGGATCTGACCATCGACGCCCGTGTCAGCCGCACCCAGTACCAGTTCACGCTGCAGGCTACCAGCCAGGAAGACCTGTCCACCTGGGTGCCAAAACTGGTGCACCGGCTGCAGCAGGAGCCGGCACTGGCGGACGTGGCCAGCGACCTGCAGGACAAGGGCCTGCAAGCCTATGTGAACATCAACCGTGACGTGGCCTCGAGGCTGGGCGTCAGCACCGCGGCCATCGACAACGCGCTGTACGACGCTTTCGGCCAACGTCTGATCTCCACCATCTTCACCCAGACCAACCAGTACCGCGTGGTGCTGGAGGTGGACCCGGCACAGCAGCGCGACCCACTGTCGCTGAAGGGCATTTACGTGCCTACCGCCGGCGGTGGCCCGGTGCCGCTGGATGCCGTGGCACGCATCGAGGAGCGCCCGGCCTCGCTGGCCATCAACCACCTCGGCCAATTCCCCACCGCCACGCTGTCCTTCAATCTGCAGCAGGGCGCATCGCTGGGCGAGGCGGTGGACGCCATCCGCCAGGCCGAGGCGGAGCTGGGGCTGCCGGCCAGCATCGACACCCGCTTCCAGGGCGCGGCCATGGCGTTCCAGGCTTCGCTGTCCAACACGCTGTGGCTGATCCTGGCCGCCATCATCACCATGTACATCGTGCTGGGCGTGCTGTACGAAAGCTATATCCACCCCATCACCATCCTGTCCACGCTGCCTTCCGCCGGCATCGGTGCCTTGCTGGCGCTGATGCTGTCGCATAACGATCTATCGGTGATCGCCATCATCGGCATCATCCTGCTGATCGGCATCGTGAAGAAAAACGCGATCATGATGATCGACTTCGCGCTGGAGGCGGAACGCGAGCAGGGCATGAGCCCGCGCGAGGCCATCTACCAGGCCAGCCTGCTGCGCTTCCGCCCGATCCTGATGACCACCATGGCCGCGCTGCTGGGGGCGCTGCCGCTGATGCTGGGTGGCGGCATGGGCTCGGAACTGCGCGAGCCGCTGGGCATTACCATGGTGGGCGGCTTGATGGTGAGCCAGGTGCTGACACTGTTCACCACCCCGGTGATCTACCTGGCGTTCGACCGCCTGGCACGGCGCTTCGGCCGCAAGCAGTCGCAACTGGCAGAGGAGATGGAGGCATGATTCCGTCGGCGCCGTTCATCCGCCGGCCGGTGGCCACCACGCTGCTGACGCTGGCGATCCTGCTGGCCGGGCTGGTGGCGTTCCAGCTGCTGCCGGTGTCGCCACTGCCGCAGGTGGATTTCCCCACCATTTCGGTATCCGCCAGGCTGCCCGGCGCCAGCCCGGAAACCATGGCCGCTACCGTGGCTACGCCGCTGGAACGGGCGCTGGGGCGCATCGCCGGCGTTACCGAGATGACTTCCAACAGCTCGCTGGGCTCCAGCAACGTCACGCTGCAGTTCGACCTGGATCGCGACATCAACGGCGCCGCGCGCGATGTGCAGGCGGCCATCAACGCCGCCCACTCGCTGCTGCCCACCGGCATGCCGTCCAACCCCACCTACCGCAAGGTGAACCCGGCCGATTCGCCGATCATGATTCTGGCGCTGACCTCAAACAGCCTCAGCCGCGGGCAGATGTACGATGCGGCCGACTCCATCCTGGCGCAGAAGCTGTCGCAGGTGGACGGCATCGGCAACGTGAACATAGGCGGCGGCGCGCAGCCGGCAGTACGGGTGGAGCTGAACCCGATGCAGCTCAACCACTACGGCATCGGCATGGAAACAGTACGCAGCGCCATTGCCGGCACCAATGCCAACCGGCCCAAGGGCTCGCTGGAAAACGACGAGCGTCACTGGCAGATACAGGCCAACGACCAGGCCAACAAGGCCAGCGACTACCTGCCGCTGATCGTCAGCTACAAGAACGGCGCCGCGGTACGCATCAGTGATGTGGCCGAGGTGCAGGATTCGGTAGTGGACCTGCGCAACGCCGGCATGCTGGGCAAACAGCCGGCGGTGATGCTGATCCTGTTCCGCCAGCCCGGCGCCAACATCATCGAAACCGTGGAGCGGGTGAAGGCAGTGCTGCCCGGCCTGCAGGCGTCGATTCCGCCGGCCATCACCATCAACACCGTGATGGACCGCACGCCCAGCATCCGCGCCTCACTGCGCGACGTGGAGCGCTCGCTGCTGATTTCGGTGGCGCTGGTGATCCTGGTGGTGTTCCTGTTCCTGCGCAACGGCAGCGCCACCGCCATTCCGGCCATTACCGTGCCGGTATCGCTGGTAGGCACCTTCGCCGCCATGTACCTGGCCGGCTTTTCGCTGAACAACCTCAGCCTGATGGCGCTGACCATCGCCACCGGCTTCGTGGTGGACGACACCATCGTGGTACTGGAGAACATCTCGCGGCACCTGGAAAACGGCATGAAGCCGCTGCAGGCAGCACTTACCGGCGCGCGCGAGGTGGGCTTTACCGTACTGTCGATGAGCATCTCGCTGATTGCGGTGTTCATTCCCATCCTGCTGATGAGCGGCATCATCGGCCGCCTGTTCCGCGAATTCGCCGTCACGCTGTCGGTGGCCATCATGGTATCGCTGCTGGTGGCACTCACCACCACGCCGATGCTGTGCGCACGCTGGCTGAAAGCGCACGATGCCGCCCGGCCGCACGGCCGCCTGTTCCATGCCAGCGAGCGCGCATTCAACGCCATGCTGAGCGGCTACCGCCGCACGCTGGGCTGGGCGCTGCGCCACGGCCCGCTGATGATGCTGTTGCTCGGCGTGACCATCGCGCTGAACGTCTACCTGTACGTGGTGATCGCCAAGGGTTTCTTTCCGCAACAGGATAACGGCCAGCTGGTAGGCCAGCTGCGCGGCGACCAGAGCATCTCCTTCCAGGCCATGCAGCAGAAGCTGCAGCGCTTCATCGACAAGGTGGGGCAGGACCCGGCGGTGGCCAAGGTGGTGGGCTTTACCGGCGGCGGCCAGCGCAATGCGGCCAACATGTTCGTCACCCTCAAGCCGCTGGCCGAGCGCACGGACAGCGCCGACCAGGTGATAGCCCGCCTGCGCAAGAAACTGGGCAACGAGCCGGGCGCCACGCTGTTCCTGCAGGCTTCGCAGGATATCCGCATGGGCGGGCGCGCCAGTAATGCCCAGTACCAGTACACGCTGCAGGGCGACGACCTGAACGAGCTGCGTGCCTGGACACCCAGGGTGCAGCAGGCGCTTGGCAAGGTGCCGTTCCTGGCCGACATCAACACCGACCAGGAGGTGAAAGGGCTGCAGACCACCCTCAGCTTCGACCGCCAGACCATGGCCCGGCTGGGCCTGACCCAGGCGCAGGTGGACGCGGTGCTGAACGACGCTTTCGGCCAGCGCCAGGTGTCCACCATCTACAACCCGCTGAACCAGTACCACGTGGTGCTGGAGGTGGCGCCCCAGTACTGGCAGGGGCCGGAAGCGCTGCACAACATCTACCTGCAGACGCCGGGTGGCCAGCCAGTACCGTTGTCGGCTTTTGCCCACTGGCAGCCCAGCAACACCGCGCTGTCGGTCAACCATCAGAGCCAGTTTGCCGCCACCACCGTGTCCTTCAACCTGGCGCCCGGGTATTCGCTGTCCGATGCCACCAAGGCCATCGATGCGGCGATTGCCGATATCGGCCTGCCCAGCAGCATTCACGCCAGCTTCCAGGGCACCGCCAAGTCGTTCCAGGCATCGCTGGCCAGCCAGCCGATGCTGATTCTGGCGGCGCTGATTGCTGTCTACATCGTGCTGGGCATGCTGTATGAAAGCGTGGTGCACCCGCTGACCATTCTTTCCACCCTGCCGTCTGCCGGGGTGGGGGCGCTGCTGGCGCTGATGGCCACCGGTGGCGAGTTCAGCATCATCGCGCTGATCGGCGTACTGCTGCTGATCGGCATCGTGAAGAAGAACGCCATCATGATGATCGACTTCGCACTCAGCGCCGAGCGCGAGCAGGGGCTGAGCCCGCACGATGCCATCCTGCAGGCCTGCCTGCTGCGCTTTCGCCCGATCATGATGACCACCCTGGCTGCGCTGTTTGGCGCACTGCCGCTGGCGCTGGGCCATGGCGATGGCGCCGAGCTGCGCACACCACTGGGCATTTCCATCGTCGGCGGCCTGCTGCTCAGCCAGCTGCTGACGCTGTACACCACGCCGGTGGTTTACCTGTACCTGGACCGTTTCCGCCTGTGGTGCCTGCAATGGCGCAGCCGCCACAGCCCGCCGGCAACGGGGAGAATCGAGCAATGAACACCATGACCGACACACTGCTGCGGCCAACCCTGCTGGCCGTGCTGCTGGCGCTAGGCCTGGCCGGCTGCACCAGCGGCCCAGACTACGTCAAGCCGCAAATGGCAATACCGGCCAGCTTCAAGGAAGACGGCCGCTGGAAGAGCGCCGAACCGCAGGATGCCGCCCCGCGCGGCCCGTGGTGGCAGGTGTACAACGACCCGCGGCTGGATCAGCTGATGGACACCCTCAACAGCCAGAGCCCGAGTATTGCCCAGGCCGAGGCGCAGTACCGGCAGGCAAGGGCGCTGCTCGACCAGGCCGAAGCCAGCCTGTGGCCGTCGCTGGGCGCCAATGCCTCGCACACCCGCGGCGTCAGCAGCAGCGGCGGCGATGCGGCCAACCAGTACAGCCTGTCGGTAAACGCCAGCTGGGAGCTGGATCTGTGGGGCGGCGTGCGCCGCGCGGTGGAGGCCGGCAAGGCGAAGGAGGGCGCCAGTGTGGCCCAGCTGGAAGCGGTGCGTCTAAGCAGCCAGGCGCAGCTGGCCACGGCCTACCTGCAGCTGACCGTGGCGGACCAGCAGCTACAGCAGTTGCAGAGCAGCGAGCAGCTGCTGAGTGATTCGCTGGCGCTGACCCGCAACCAGTTCGCCGTCGGCATCGTCAGCGATGCAGACGTAGCCGCAGCGGAAAGCCAGTGGAAAACGGCGCAGACCGCAGTGCTGGACAAGCAGCTCACCCGCAGCCAGCTGGAGCATGCCATTGCCGCCGCGCTCGGCAGCCAGCCGTCCAGCTTCAGCCTGCCACCCGCCACCACCATGCCGCACCTGCCGCAGATTCCGCCGGGCGTGCCATCCACCCTGCTGGAGCGCCGCCCGGACATCGCCGCTGCCGAGCGCGCGGTTGCCGAGGCCAATGCGCAGATCGGCATCGCCCAGGCGGCGGCATTCCCCACGCTGACACTGTCGGCCAGCGGTGGCTACAAGAGCAGCAGCTTTGCCAACTGGATCTCGCTGCCCAACCGCATCTGGTCGCTTGGGCCGCAACTGGCGATGACACTGTTCGACGCCGGCCTGCGCAAGGCGCAGACCGCGCAGGCCGTGGCCAGTTACGATGCCAGCGTGGCCAGCTACCGCCAGACCGTGCTGGCGGCGTTCCAGTCGGTGGAAGACAACCTGGCGGCGCAGGCACTGCTGCAGCAGGAAAACGCTCACCTGCAGGCAGCGCTGGATGCCGCGCGCCGCGCCGAAACGCTCACCCGCAACCAGTACCAGGCCGGCACGGTCAGCTACCTCAATGTGCTGACCACGCAAAACAGCCGCATCGCCGCGGAAAACAATCTGTGGAGCATCAAGAACCGCCAGTACGCCAGCAGCGTGGCGCTGATCGCCGCCATTGGCGGCAAGTGGTAGCTTGCGGCCAACCTTGCGCGCCAGCCATTACGGCAGCAGGAGGCCCCTGAGCCGGCGTGCGGGCCGCCCTGAGCAACTGGTTCGCCACTCAGAGCATGTCGTGGCACCCAGCCAGACCATCGTGCCTCAAGCCGCACAGGCCGGGCAGGGCGCAGCGCTGGGCCGGATAGCGCTGTTGGACGAACTGCTCAACAACGGGCAACTGGCGCTGGCCACTGATGTGCCACTGGAAAACGCGCATGGCTATTTTCTGGTGCGGCAGCAGAAAGTGCGCCACTCGACGCGCACCAGCAATGCCGGCACTGGACACTGGAACAATGCCGGCGGCCGGTGCTGCCAGCGTAGTCTGTAGCTTTACTCGCCAAACAGCTGGCGGATCACCATGCCGAAGCGGGCATGCTGGTGGCACTCACGGCGGTAGAAATCCCGTTCCATCATCAGTCGTTCGATCAGGTCGGTCTGTTGGCTGTGTAGGTGATACAGGCGGCGATAGGTCGGCCATCGATCTAGTTCGGCAAATTCGATGCCCAGGTCGATTCCGGTACTGACATACAGTCGGGTGCCTTCGGCGTAACTGCCATTCCATGGGCCGGCACAACGCAAGGTGTTACCGGTTTCCAGCAACTGCAGCAACTTGATGGCCATCAGTGGCACAGCCTGCTTGCCAGCCTTCCATGCCTGCACCTAGGCAAGCTTCACGCCAAGCGCGCCGGCAAGTTGCTGCTCGCTGTGGCTGAAATGGAACAGACGGATGACTTCATCTGGCCAGATGCTGCGATCACTGCAATGGACTTTGAACTCTCTACGCATTTACCGCATTCCTCAGATTGATTCGTTGTGAAGGTGGAAGAGTGGCGAAAGCGAGGCCCGAATGCACAGCATATTTGACATAATAAACATTATGCGACGTAAACATTAAACCCCATGGGGGGCTTTTTCACCGGTTTGACCCGGTGCCGTCATCGTCGTCAGAACCACCAGACCGGCGATGGCCAGCGCGCCGATCTTTTTCCGAAAATCCTGCCAGAAGTCTTTCTTGGCTTGGGTTTTCTCGCGTGCGTAGTTGGTCGCAGCAATAATTTTGGCTACGCCAAACCCTGCTGATTCTCAAGCGTTACTTATCGGAAATAACTTATAGAACCCACGGCTTGGCTAAACGAGCATGTATAAAAACCACCATGTTCGGAGTTGATATGAAAGCCGTTCGATTTGTTGCTAGTCTGTTGCGTGCAGTTGGACGCATGCTGCAAGCAGTTCCCGATGTTCCTGCAAGCCACCACGCACGGCGATGCGCCGTACCGGACCACGATGCGTTTGCCAGGCTGGTTGCCGCCTGTGGTCACAACCCGGCCTTGGCGGAAGAACTTATCGAGCACGAATGCCGCTCGAACGGCCGCAGCTGCCGCTACCATGCGATCCTGGCAGCTATCGGCAGAATCCGGGATTACCGCCGTTATGGCCGGTTGCTGAATCCTTGATGGCTGTGGTCGGTTGCGGTGCTTGCAGAACAACGGAACGGCGTCGGAGTACGCCGGGAGAAGCCTGCGCGAATGCGGCAGGCAAAAAAATAACCTCCTGAATCGTCACGTCCAGGAGGCTTTGTAAGGTACGGCGCGAGGCCGCGATTCCGGCACTGTTGCGAGGAACGCTGCAGTAATCCAAGAACTGCTTGAATCATACGCGGTGGTGTCGCCCACGACTATTCGTAAAAATACCTATCCTTGTGCCGAGGCCTGTTTTATCGCTGACGCCAGTTCGTCAAACTTCTTCAATTCCTTGATTTTGCTGAACATTTCATCTGCTTCGACATAGTTGCGGCGCAGCATTTTCAGCCATTGCTTGATGCGGCTCAAGGCATAGTTGCCATTCTCCGCACGCTGCTGACATTGCGATGCCATATCCAGCAGCCACGGCAGCAGCTGCAGCCACGGCATTGGTGGCAACTCTTCGCCGTGCTGCTGCATATGCTTGATACGCAGCGCCAGGTCCGGTGCGGATACCAGGCCGCGCCCTATCATCACGGTTTCGCAACCGCTGACTTCGCGGATGGTCCGATAGTCGGCAACCGTCCACACTTCGCCATTGGCCACCACCGGAATCGCTACCGACTCGCGAATGCGGGCCAGCCATTCCCAGTGCGCGGGCGGCTTGTAGCCTTCCACCTTGGTGCGCGCATGCACGGTAAGCTCGTCGGCGCCGGCACTGGCAATCGCCTGGGCGCAAGCCAGTGTGAGGCTGGTATCTTCATAGCCCAGCCGCATCTTGGCGGTTACCGGTGTACTGGCAGGCACGGCTGCGCGCACGGCGCTGACGATGGCGTGCAGCACCTCCGGCTCCTTGAGCAGCACCGCACCCCCGCGATGACGGTTGACTGTGGGCGCCGGGCAGCCAAAATTCAGGTCAACGGCGGCCGCCCCCAGTTCGGCGGCGCGCACAGCGTTGGCCGCAAGGAATTCGATATCCGAGCCCAGCAGCTGCACACGCAGCGGCGTGCCACTGCGCGTATGCGAGTCATTGGCCAGCTCCGGCGCCAAGCGCTGGAACGTGCGCGTGGGCAACAGCGAGCTGGTGACACGCACGAATTCGGTTACGCACAGGTCAATGCCACCAATGCGCGTCAATACATCGCGCATGATGTCATCGACCAGCCCTTCCATGGGCGCCAGTACAATCTTCATGAAGCCAGCCAGTAAACAGGAGGCCCGAATTGTATACAAGCGAGTCCGCAACTACCACGCCCGACATCACCATACGTAGCGGCGACGAACGCGACGTGGATAATGTCTTGCCACTGCTGGTGGCCTATCGGCAGTTCTATGGCCTGGAAAGCGAGCTACCGGCACTGCGCACATTTCTGCTGCAACGCCTGCAGCAGCGGCAGGCCGTGCTGTGGCTGGCTTTGCTGGATGGCGCGATGGCGGGCTTCGCCCTGCTCTACCCGGGTTTTTCCACGCTGAGCCTGCAACGCCGCGACCTGCTGCATGATCTGTTCGTGGCACCACAGGCCCGCGGCATCGGCCTTGGCCGTATGCTGCTACAGGCCATACAAGCGGCGGCGCCTGCCGGCAGCAGCCTGTTTCTGGAGACCGCGCACAACAATCACACCGCGCAGGCGCTGTATCGGCAGACCGGCTTTGTTGCCGACCAGCACTTTGGCACCTGGGAGTGGACGTCGGCTTGACGAGCACTCGCAAACGGTAGAACCTCGCCGCCCTTCCCGCCGCTATACAGGAACATCATGAGCGACAAACGAGCGATCATTATCGACACCGATCCGGGGCAGGATGACGCGGTTGCCATCCTGTCCGCGCTGGGCGCCCCGCAACTGGACGTGCTGGGCATTACCGCCGTGGCCGGCAATGTGCCGCTGGCGCTGACCCAGCGTAACGCGCGCATCATCTGCGAATGGGCCGGACGCCCGGATGTGCCGGTATTTGCCGGCGCGGAAGCACCACTGCTGCGCCCGCTGATTACTGCCGAGCACGTGCACGGCAAAACCGGCATGGACGGCGTGCCGCTGCACGAACCGGACATGCCGCTGCAGCCGCAGCACGCCGCCGATTTCATCGTACAGACCCTGCGTAGCCGCCCGGCCGGCAGCGTTACGCTGTGCGCACTGGGGCCACTCACCAACCTGGCGCTGGCATTGCGCATGGCACCGGATATTGCGCCGCGCATCCGCGAGATCGTGCTGATGGGCGGCAGCTATTTCGAAGGTGGCAACATCACGCCGGCCGCCGAATTCAACATCTATGTCGACCCGCATGCCGCCGACGTGGTGGTGCGCTGCGGCGCACCCATCGTGATGATGCCGCTGGACGTCACCCACAAGGCGCGCACCTCGGCCGAGCGCATCGGCTGGCTGCGCGCCCTGCCCAACCGCGCCGGCAACCTGGCAGCCGACAGCATGACCACGCTGGAACGCTACGACGTACAGCGCTACGGCGAGTTCGGCGCCCCGCTGCACGACCCGACGGTGATTGCCTACCTGCTGCAGCCCGCGCTGTTCAGCGGCCGCCAGGTGAACGTCAGCGTGGAACTGGCCGGCGAGTTCACGCTGGGCGCCACGGTTATCGACTGGTGGGGCGTCAGCGGCCGTGCGGCCAACGTGCAGTACATAACCGAAATCGACGCCGACGGCTTCTTCCGCCTGCTGGCCAGCTGCCTGGGCCGGCTGCCATGAGCGAAACCACCCTGCCGTCCGGCCGCTATCAGCATTACAAGGGCAATTTCTACGAAGTGCTGGGCGTGGCACGGCACTCGGAAACCGACGAGCTGCTGGTAGTGTACCGCCCGCTGTACGGCGAGATGGGCTTGTGGGTGCGGCCACTGGCGATGTTTGTCGAACAGGTCGAGGTGAATGGCAGCCTGCAGCCGCGATTTCGCCGCCTTGATGACTGATCGCGCGGCATGCTGATTTTTCGTACCGACCAGTTCCCGTTGCCGCTGCCGGATGGGCACCGCTTCCCCGCCGCCAAGTACCAGATGCTGGCCGACGCCGTGCACGCCATTGCCGCGGCGCATATGACAACCGCACCGGCGGCCACGCCAGGCGAACTGATGCTGGCGCATGCGGTCAATTATGTTGCAGCCTTGTTCGATGGCAGCGTGGCACCCGACATCATGCGCGAGATCGGCCTGCCCTGGAGCCCGCAGCTGGTGCAGCGCAGCGCACGCTCGGTAGGCGCCACCATCGGCGCGGCACACAGCGCCTTGCAGTACGGTGCCGGCATCAACCTGGCTGGCGGCACCCACCATGCCGGCCATGCCAAGGGTGGCGGCTTCTGCGTATTCAACGACGTGGCCGTTGCCATACGCCTGCTGCAACAGGAAGGCCGCATCCGCCGCGCAGCGGTAATCGACCTTGACGTGCACCAGGGAAACGGCACGGCAGAGCTGTTTGCCGGCGACGACAGTGTGTTTACCCTGTCACTGCATGGCGAAAAGAACTTCCCGTTCCGCCGGGTGCCGTCTACGCTGGATGTGGGGGTTGCCGACAACACCGGGGATGGCGCTTACCTGCAGCTTCTGGATGACGCGCTGCGCACCCTGACAAGCAATGCCCAACCGGACATCGTGTTTTACCTGGCCGGCGCCGACCCTTACGAGGGCGATCGGCTGGGGCGCCTGTCGCTGAGCAAGGCAGGCCTGCTGGCGCGCGACTGCCGCGTGTTCGATCTGTGCGAGCAGCAACAGTGGCCACTGGCAGTAACGATGGCGGGCGGCTATGCCGTTCCGATCGGCGACACGGTGGACATCCACCTGCAGACAGTGCGTGAGCTGCTGTCGCGTCATCACCCGAAAGGAGGTTGATCTCATGGACCCTGTTAAAGCCACCTTCGCTGGCGGCTGTTTCTGGTGCACCGAGGCGGTGTTTCGCCAGCTGGACGGCGTAATCGACGTCGTGCCCGGCTATATCGACGGTCACCTGGAGGACCCGGACTACGAACGCGTCTGCCATGGCAATACCGGCCATGCCGAGGCGATCGAACTGACCTACCAGCCAGACCAGATCAGCTACCAGACTCTGCTGGAAGTGTTTTTCCTGACCCATGACCCCACGACGCTCAACCGTCAGGGGCATGATATCGGTACCCAGTACCGTTCAGCGGTATTTGCCCATGACCTGGCACAGCTGCAGCTGGCAAGCGATATGGTTGCCACGCTGGAAGCCAGCGGGCGCTACGAAGCGCCCGTCGTCACAGAGGTCAAGATGGCGCCGCGATTCTACCCGGCCGAACACTTCCATCATGACTACTTTTCCCGCAACCAGACTGCCGGCTACTGCCAGGTGGTCATCGCACCTAAGCTGTATAAGCTGCAAGAACAGCACCCGGAGTTGCTGAAAGCCTGAATGGCTGCGGGGTTGGCCGTGCGGCCAACCCCGTCCACCCCGCCCCACGCCCAAGGCGTGTTCACGGCCTGCGGCACACCAATCTGCGGTTAGTGCAGACAAACTCCGTCCGCCGCCGTTTTTGCCCTGTCTCGCGCCAGCTCGCGCGATCATGAACACGCTCTTCGGCTACAATGGCGCCATTGCTCGCGCCAGCCCGTCGTCATTTTCCGATGCCCGCCAGAAAAACCGAACAACTCTTCGCCAACATGCCTTCGCTACGCCAGTGGTGGCGCATGATCAGCGACCTGTCACTGCGGGTGAAGGCCAGCTTCGTGCTGCTGTGGCTGCTGCTGTCGCTGGCCATCCTGCTGGCCGCGCTGTTCCTTACCGAGGAAAGCCGCCAGCAGCAGTTCGAAGCCGCCACCCTGCACATCAAGAAAACCCTGGAAGAACGGCTGCTGATCTGCGAAACCGCCATCTACGGTTTCGCCGAACTGTCTGCGGCCAACCATGGCAGCGAGCAGACACGGCTGCGCCAGTTCGCCCAGAACATCGGCACCCGCTACCCCTACATCTATCTGATGGGCTTCCAGCCGCGGATCAACCTGGCCCAGCGCGACAATTTCGAGGCGGCAACCAGCTTCCACGGCCAGCGCCCGTTCTTCATCAAGGATTACAGCGGCCCGGCGCAGAGCAACTGGCGCGGTGCGCAATTCTGGCGGCCGGCGCCGGCGCGCCCCTACTACATCCCGCTGGTGGACCTGCTGCCGGCGCGCGCGGACATACGCAGCGAGCTGGCCGGCCTCGACATTGCCAACGACCAGATTCTCGGCCGCACGGTGCAGCAGGCCATCCGCAGCGGCGAAATCGAAGTCACCCCGCCGTACGCGCTGCAGGCCGGCGAGCACGGCTTCGGCTACCTCAAGGCGGTGTATGCCGGCGGCGCGGCGCCGGAAAGCGTGGCGGAACGGCAAGACAGCGTGGTCGGCATCATCATGCTGGGCATCCGGGCGGAAACCCTGCTTGCGGTGGAAGGCGACACCAATCGCCAGCTCAGTCTGCGCCTGCTGCCCAACAACCTGCAGTCGGCACAAGGCAATATCGGCGACCCCGGTGGCCCCGGCCGCGCCGCCTACGCGCCCAGCAACGGCAGCTGGCTGCGGCAGCTGCTGTTCCCGTCGCGGCAGATCCAGCTTTCCATCGAGCGCGACTACTTCCCCTACCGGCTGGAAGTCATGCGCGCCAGCGACGTGCCGCATGTGCCGCTGCCGCTGTACGGGCTGGCACTCGGCTCCGGCGCCTTCATTTCCGCCCTGCTGCTGCTGATCGCCGCCTCGCAGAACAATGAGCGGTTGCAAAGCGAGCACTACCACGAAACCCTGCACCGCGAGCGGCAGCAGGCGCTGGTAACGCTGGAAAGCATCGATGACGCGGTGCTGGTGCTGGATTGCGACTACCGCGTGGAATATCTCAACCCCAAGGCCGCGCTGCTGCTGGGCGTGGCCGCGCAGCAGGCGGCAGGCAAGCTGCTGGCCAATATCTGGAATGTGCGTTTCGAGCTGGCGCGCGAGGCAACGCCCGACCCGGTGGCGGCCTGCCGCCAGCTGCTGGATCGCGTGGTGCTACCGGAAAACGCCTACCTGCTGCGCCCAGACGGCCATGGTGCCTATATCGAAGGCACGGTGTCGCCGCTGCTGAGCCAGGACGGCACGCTGCGCAGCATCGTCATCACCTTCCGTGACATGGCGCCGCTGCGCCAGCGCATGGCCGAGGCGCTGGAGCGCAGCGAACAGCGGCTGAAACAGCACCAGGCCGAGCTGGCACGCGTGGCGCGTATCAACACCCTGGGCGAGATGACCTCCGGCATCGCCCACGAGATCAACCAGCCGCTGTCGGCCATCGTCAGCTACAACGAAGCCTGCCTCAGCATGCTGGAAGACGACGAACCGGACCGCATCCTGCTCAAGACCGCGCTGTTTTCCTCGGTAAAGCAGGCGCAAAGAGCTGGGCACATCGTCAAAAAACTAAGAGAATTCGTCGCCAGCAAACAGGCGGAGCTGACCGCGGTGGACGTCAACCAGGCGGTGCTCAACGTCATCACCCTGATCGAATCGGAACTGCGCGACCACGACGTCACGGTAAACACCGACCTGGCCAGCAGCCTGCCGCGCGTGCAGGCCGATACCATCCAGGTGGAACAGGTGGTGATGAACCTGTGCAAGAACGCCATGGAAGCGCTGATGGAAGTGCCGGGCGAGCGCCGGCTGTTCATCTACAGCGAGCCGCGCGGCGGGCGCATCCGGGTAGGCGTGCGCGACAACGGCCCCGGCATGTCGGTGGACACGCTGCAGAAGATCTTCCAGCCGTTTTTTAGCTCCAAGTCGCAAGGCATGGGGCTGGGGCTGACCATCAGCCACACTATTATCGAAAACATGGGCGGTGTGCTCAGTGCCGGCAATCTGGACACCGGTGGCGCCGAGTTCTACTTCGAACTGCCCATGATCAAGCCGCAAGGCGAACCTGAAGGAGCAAGCGTGTAATGCCAGCCATGACCCCGACGATTTTTGTCATCGATGACGACCCGGCCGTGCGCGACTCCCTGGCGCTGCTGATCGGCACCCAGGGCATGCGCGTGCAGACCTTCGAACATGCCGAAGCCTTCCTGCAGAAATTCCACCCCGACGAAATCGGCTGCCTGGTGCTGGACATCCGCATGCCGCAGACCTCGGGCCTGGCGCTGCAGGACATGCTGAACCTGCGCAACATCCTGATGCCCATCATCTTCATCACCGGTCACGGCGATATCGAAGAATGCCGCCGCGCCTTCCGTGGCGGTGCGGTAGACTTCCTCACCAAGCCGATCAACGCGCCGCAGCTGCTGGACAGCCTGAAGAAGGCGATCCGCATCAGCATCCAGCAGCAGGAGCAGATGTCGGCCACGCAGGAGGTGCGCCAGCGCCTGGAGCGCATCACCGACCGCGAACGGCTGATCCTGCGCCTGGTGGCCGAGGGGCAGTCCAGCAAGGAAATCGCCCGCGAGCTGGACGTATCGCCGCGCACGGTGGAAGCGCACCGTGCCAAGCTGTTCGAAAAACTGGAAATCGATTCACTGGCCGAGCTGGTGCGCTTCTACCTGAGCGCGCTGGACGTCACCCAGCCCGGCCAACAATAAGCCCGCAACATGACCCGACTCTTCAACAAAATCGGCCTGGTGGCCCGCCACGGCAAGCCGCACATCATCGAATCGCTGCAAAAGTTGGCCGCACACCTGGCCTCGCGTGGTTTCCACGTCCTGCTGGACAAGGAAAGCTGCACCGGCGGCCCGGCCGTGCCCTACCCGCTGGTGGAACGCGAAGACCTGGGCAAACTGGCCGACCTGGTCATCGTACTGGGCGGCGACGGCACCATGCTGTCGGTGGCGCGCGTGCTGGCGCCCTACCGCGTGCCCATGGTCGGCATCAACCAGGGCCGCCTGGGCTTCATGACCGACATCTCGCTGCACGAGATGCTGAATGCGGTGGACGGCATCCTCGACGGCCAGTTCGTGCCGGAAGAGCGCATCCTGCTGCACGCCTCGGTGATCCGCGAGGACGCCGAAGTGGTCAGCGCGCTGGCGCTGAACGACGTGGTGATCAGCCGCGGCTCGCTGGGTTCGATGATCGAGTTCGAAGTATTCGTCGACAACCAGTTCGTCTACAGCCAGCGTTCCGACGGCCTGATCATCAGCACCCCCACCGGCTCCACCGCCTACTCGCTGGCTTCCGGCGGCCCCATCCTGCACCCCACGCTACAGGCGTTTGCGCTGGTGCCGATCTGCCCGCAGTCGCTGTCCAACCGCCCCATCGCCATCAGCAACAACTGCGAGGTGGAGTTCATGCTCACCCGCGGGCTGGATACCAAGGTGCATTTCGACGGCCAGTCGCACTGCGACCTGATGGAAATGGACCGCGTGATCATCCGCAGCTACCGCAACACGCTGAAGATCCTGCACCCGGTGGGTTACAACTACTACGACATGCTGCGCCACAAGCTCCACTGGGGCGAGCGCCTGCTGTGAGGCCAACATGCTGTTATCGCTGAACGTCAAGGATTTCGTCATCGTCGACCAGCTGCAGCTGGAATTCGCGCCCGGCTTCACCGTACTCACCGGCGAAACCGGCGCCGGCAAATCCATCATCCTCGATGCACTGGGCCTGCTGCTGGGCGACCGCGCCGAAGTGAGCCAGATCCGCGAAGGCGCCGACCGCGCCGAGTTGGCCGCACACTTCGACATCGCCCGCCTGCCCGACCTGCAAGCCTGGCTGGAAGAAAACGCGCTGGCCGGCGACGAAGGCAGCGAGCTGCTGATCCGCCGCCTCATCGACCGTGGCGGGCGCTCGCGCAGCTTCGTCAACGGCCAGCCGGCCACCCAGGGCCAGCTCAAGACCATGGGCGACTACCTGGTGGACATCCACGGCCAGCATGCACACCAGTCGCTGGTGCGCCCGGACGCCCAGCGCGAGCTGCTGGACGCCTATGCCGGCGCCGGCCAGCTGGCGCGCGACGTGCGCGCCGCCTGGCAGGGCTGGCAGCAGGCACGCAAGGCGCGCGAGGAGGCCGACCGCCGCCAGCGCGAATCGGAAGTGGAGCGCGAGCGCCTCACCTGGCAGATCGGCGAGCTGTCCGAGCTGGGCCTTGCCGCCGACGAATGGCCGCAGCTCAACCAGCTGCACAGCCGGCTGGCCAATGCCGCCGAACTGGCGCAATCGGCGCAGGCGGCGGTGGAGGTGCTGTCGGAAATGGACGGCAGCTGCCTCACCCTGCTGTCGCAGGTGCAGAGCCGGCTGGGCAAGCTGTCCGGCTACGACCCGCGGCTGGCCGAGTCACTGGCGCTGCTGGACTCGGTGGATGCCGAGCTGCGCGAAGTGGTGTACAGCCTGCGCGACTACGCCGGCGGCTTCGAGGACGACCCCGGCCAGCTGGCCGAGGTGGAAACCCGCATCCACACCCTGATGAGCGCCGCGCGCAAATACCGCTGCCAGCCGGAAGACCTGCCGAAGAAACTGGCCGACTGGCAACAGCAACTGAGCGAGCTGGAAGCTGCCAGCGACATCGACGCGCTGAGCGTGGCGGAAAGCGCCGCGCTGGCGAGCTACCGCGCGCACGCCGAAGCACTGTCCGCCAAGCGCCGGCAGGCCGCCGCCGAGCTGTCGACGCGCATCGGCAAGGAAATGCAGCGCCTGGCGATGGAAGGCGCGCGCTTCGCCATCGAGCTGTCCGCCGCCAGCGAACCCACCGCCCACGGCCTGGAAACCATCGAATACCTGGTTGCGGCCAACCAGGGCGGCACGCTGCGGCCGCTGGCCAAGGTGGCCTCCGGCGGCGAACTGTCGCGCATCAGCCTCGCCATGCAAGTGGTGATCAGCCAGGTGGCCAGTGTGCCGACACTGATCTTCGACGAAGTGGACGTGGGCATCGGCGGCCGCGTGGCCGAAGTGGTGGGCAAACTGCTGCGCCAGCTGGGCGAACGCTACCAGGTGCTGTGCGTCACCCACCTGCCGCAGGTCGCCTCCTGCGGCAACCAGCACTGGCGCGTCAGCAAATCGCTGCAGGACAAGCGCACCGTCAGCCGCATCAGCCCGTTGGACGCCGAAGGCCGCATCCTGGAAATCGCCCGCATGCTGGGCGGCGAGGACATCACCGCCACCACGCGCCAGCACGCCAGCGAGATGCTGGCCAGCAATGCCTGAGCGCCGCAACGCCAACCATCAGCCCGGCCTCGCGCCGGGCTTTTTCATGCCGCCAGCCAGGCGCTGTACAGCTCGCCGCTTCATGCCGCCAGCCAGGCGCTGTACAGCTCGCCGCGCATCGGTACGCCGGACTCCTGGCGCAGTATCACCGGGCGACTTTGCCAGCGTGCAAAGCCGGCGGCGGCCAGTTGTGCGGCGAGGTAGGCCGGCGCGTGGCTGTAGCGGCCGCTGCTATTGAGATGGAAGCCCGCCGCATCGCCGGCCAGCAACTCGCTGGAAAACACCAGTTGCCCGCCCGGCCGCAGGCTGCGGGCAATGGCCGGCAGTACAGCGGATAGCTCGCCGATGTAGATGAAGGTATCCATGCACACCGCCAGGTCGAAGCGCTCGGGCTGCGTTGCCAGCCAGCTGCCCAGCTCCGCCTGCTCCAGCTGCTGGTAGATGCCCTTGGCCTGCGCCTCGCGCAGCATGCCGGCACTCAGGTCCACGCCAACCAGGCGGCTGGCATGCGGCTGCAACACGCTGCCGATCAGCCCGGTGCCACAGCCCAGGTCGGCGATGCGCCAGCCGGCTTGCGGCCAACCCTGCTCCGCCGCCAGCGCCGCCACCATGGCCGGGCCCTGGTAGTCCAGCTCGCCCAGCTTGCGCTCGAAGCTGGCGGAGAACTGGTCAAACGCCTGCTGCACATAGGCATCGCTGCAGCGCGCCGGGGTGTCGCTGCCACCACAGGCGGCCAGCAGATGCTGCGCGATGGCGTTGTCCGGCTGCTGCACCAGCCACTGCCGCAGCAGCGCCTGCGCTGCCTCGGGCTGGCCGGTTTCCGCCAGCGCCTGCGCCAGTGTGGCTGGCGGATGTTTGCTGACACCCTCGCAGACAATGCCACGGTAGTTGCACTGCTGCGCCAGCGCCGCCTCACCGTTGGCCGCATGGTGCGCAGACAGCAGGAACCAGGCATCGGGCATGTCCGGCTTCAGCTGCAGCGCTTGCAGCCAGGCCTGTTCTGCCTGTTCGGCATTGCCCAGCGCCGCCTCGCTGGCACCCAGATTGGTCCAGAAAAAATACTGCCCGGCATCGCGCGCCAGCGCGGCGCGGAAAGCCGCCACCGCGTCCGCGTAGTGCTGCAGGCTGGCGCTGACGATGCCCAGGCTGAACCACCACGCCGCCGGGGTGCTGTCCGCCTGCACCGCCTGTTGCAGCCAGGGCAGCGCCTCGGCATCTCGCCCCTGCTGGTGCAGAGCACAGCCCAGCCAGTGCTGGCCGGCGGCATCGTCGGGATTGGCCGCAAGGTGCTGCCGGTACAGCGCTTCGGCGGCGGCGAGGTCGCCGGCCAGGTGCTGGCGCTGGGCGGACTGGAACAGGGATTCGGTAGCGGACATGGCGTGACGGCGAGCGGGGAAAGGCTGTCACTATATGAATTTTGCGCGGCAGCGGCCAGCGGGACGCCCCATGCAGGGCGGAAGCCCAAAGGGCGCTCCGCCAGCATGCGGCCAACCTGAGTGTGGCGGAACGCCCGGCCTTGCCGGGCTTCCGCCCTGCGGCGCTACTTCACGGCGGCGACGAAGTCGGCGAATGCCGCCACCAGCCGGTCGACATCGGCCTCGGTGGTGTCCGGGCACACCAGGATCATATTGTGGAACGGCGTGATCAGCAGGCCGCGGTTGAGCAGGAACAGGTGCACGATATGCTCCAAGTCGCTGTCCAGTATCCTGTCGGCCTCGCTGCCGTTCTGCGGCGGCGTGGCGGTGAACTGGAACTCGGTGCGCGCGCCGATCTGCGTCACGCACCACGGCAGCCCGTGCTGCGTGATGACAGCTCGCAAACCTGCGGCCAACCTTTCCGCCAGGCCGAACATATACCGGTAGGCTTCGTCGGTCATCACCTCGGCAAGGTTCGCCCGCATCGCCGCCATGGCCAGCAGGTTGGCGGTAAGCGTGGTGCCGATGCCGCTATGCCCCGGCGGCGCGGTGCGCTTGGCTTCCTCGGCACGGTGGGCGGTCTGCTCGCTGAAGCCGTACACCGCGCACGGCACGCCGCCGGCTACCGGTTTGCCCACCACCAGCAGGTCCGGCTGCAGGCCGTGGGCGCGGGTGTAGCCCCCGGGGCCGCTGCTGATGGTGTGGGTCTCGTCGATCAGCAGCAGCGTGCCGTAGCGCTGGCACAGCGCCTGTGCCGCCTGCCAGAAGCCCGGCTGCGGCAGCACCATACCGATATTGGTCATTGCCGGCTCGGCCAGCAGGCAGGCCACCTGGCCGTCCTGCAGCGCTGCTTCCAGCGCCGCCAGGTCGTTGAACTCCACGCTGCGGGTATGTTGGGTAATGTCGTATACCTGGCCCAGCAGGCTGTTGCGAGTCTGCGGCTGGCCATCCACCAGATCGACGAACACATCGTCCACCGTGCCGTGGTAGCAGCCGTTGAAGATCAGCACCTTGCTGCGATGGGTGATCGCCCGCGCCCAGCGGATGGCATATCGGTTGGCGTCGGAGGCGGACAGCGCGAACTGCCAGTACGGCAGGCCGAAGCGGCGCGCCAGTTCCTGCGCCACCCACACGCCGTCCTCGCTGGGCAGCATGGCGGTGTAGCCACGCTGTGCCTGGCGGGCGATGGCCTCGGCCACCGGTTTGGGGCTGTGGCCGAACATGGCGCCGGTGTCGCCCAGGCAGAAGTCCACGTAGTCGTGGCCGTCCACATCCTGGAAACGCGCGCCCTGCGCCGCCGCCACGTACAGCGAGAACGGCGTGGACCAGTCGTTCATCCAGTGCAGCGGCACGCCGAACAGCAGGTGGCCGGCGGCACGCGACGACAGCTCGCGCGAACGCGGCATGCGGCCGATAAAGGCATTGCGTTCAAGGTGGTGCAGCGCCTGGGCCTTGTCCCAGTCGATGCCGTGGCGGGTGTTCATGCTGTTCTCCTTGTGTTTTGTCTTGTGCCGGCATGCGGCCAACGTTGGCCGCATGCCGTGAATCGGTGTTGTCGCACTTACACGTGCAGCTGCAGGTGTTCGCGCTCCCAGGCGGTAATGCCGCGGTTGAAGGTTTCGAACTCTTTCTCCTTCACCGCGCAGAACGCCTGCACGAACTCCTCGCCCAGAATCTCCGCCAGCTCCGGGCAGGCCTGCATCAGCTCCACCGCGTCTTCCAGGCTGCGCGGCAGCTCGTAGTCCAGGTCGTAGGCGCTGTCGTTCATCGGTGCGGAAGGCTCGATCTTGCCCACCATGCCCAGGTAGCCGCAGGCCAGGGTGGCGGCCATTGCCAGGTAGGGATTCACGTCCACGCCGGGCACGCGGTTTTCCAGCCGGCGCGCCGCCGGGCCGGACGGCGGAATGCGGATGCCGCAGGTGCGGTTGTCGTAGCCCCAGCGTACATTGATGGGCGCCGCGGTGTGGCGGCTCAGGCGGCGGTAGCTGTTCACGTACGGCGCCAGCATCGGCATGGCATGCGGCAGGTATCGCTGCATGCCGCCGATGTGGTGGAAGAACAGCTCGCTGGCGCTGCCATCCGGCTGCGAGAAGATGTTCTCGCCGCTTTCGCTGCTCACGATGCTCTGGTGGATGTGCATGGCGCTGCCCGGCTCGCCTTCCATCGGCTTGGCCATGAAGGTGGCGAAGATATTGTGACGGTAGGCGGTTTCGCGCACCGCGCGCTTGAACAGGAACACCTGGTCGGCTAGCGCCATGGCGTCGCCGTGGCTG
The DNA here is from genome assembly GCF_900090205.1 of Vogesella sp. LIG4. NCBI lineage: Bacteria > Pseudomonadati > Pseudomonadota > Betaproteobacteria > Neisseriales > Chromobacteriaceae > Vogesella > Vogesella sp. LIG4. Next base: position 3,293,764 of record NZ_LT607802.1, read on the forward strand.
AAGTTGATCTCCATCTGGCAGGCGCCCACTTCGTGGATCAGCGTTTCCACATTGAGTTTGGCTGCCTCGCAGAACGCCGACAGCTCCTGGAAGAAGGGGTCGAAATCATTCACCGCATCGATGGAGAACGACTGGCGGCCCACCTCGGAACGGCCTGCGCGGCCGGATGGCGGGCGCAGCGGTTCGTGCGGGTTGTTGTTCTGGCGGATCAGGTAGAACTCCATCTCCGGCGCCACCACCGGGCGCCAGCCTCGGTTTTCGTACAGTTTCAGCACCTTGCGCAGCACTGCGCGCGGCGAGATGCCCACCGGGCGGCCGTCGAAGTCCTCGCAGTCGTGGATCACCACCGCCACCGGCTCGATGGCCCACGGCACCAGGCGGATGGTGGACGGGTCCGGCCGGCACACCATGTCCGGGTCGTTGGCGCCGGCAAAGCGCTCGAACTCGGCGAATTCGCCGTTCACGGTGATGGTGAGCACTGCCTTGGACATCTTCATACTGTCTTCGGCCAGGAACAGGTTCTTGGGCACGATCTTGCCGCGCGCCACCCCGGTCATGTCGGGTATCACGCACTCCACTTCGTGGATACTGTGTTCGCGTATGAACGCGGCGAGTTGTTCATTCATGGTCGTTCTCCTCCGGTATTCCGATCATCATGTTCCGTTGGTTCCCGTCCTTGCCCAGCTTGATCCATCCCTTGCAAAACAGAAAACCGCAGCAAAACGCAGGTGGTGCTGCGCATGGTAGATTTGATCAAATAACCATGTCAACAATTTGATCAAATGCAAATTTGCATCGCTGCCCTGCTCTGCTATGCTTGCGGCCAACTTTGCCCGCCTCCCCGCCATGAAAACCGCTTCCGCCTCCACCCTGCAGGACGACATCTACGACAAAATGCGCCACATGCTGATGCTGGGGCGCTGGCTGCCGGGCGAGCGTCTGAAGATCAACCACCTGGCCAGCGAGCTGGGCGTGAGCCAGATGCCGGTACGCGCCGCGCTGCAAAGGTTGGCCGCAGAAAAGGCGCTGGTGAACGTACCCAATTGCGGTGTGACCGTGCCGCAGCTCAGCGTGGCGCAGTTCGACGACATCCTGCAAAACCGCATCCTGCTGGAAGGCGAAGCCGCCTACCTTGGCGCGCAGCGGCTGGATGCCGCCGGCCGCGAGCAGCTGCTGGCCTTGTGCCAGCAGATGGATGCCGCGATTGCCGCCGACGATGTAAAAGGCTACCTGGACGCCAACGAGCTGTTCCACCTGGCGCTGTACCATGCGGCCAACTCGCCGCTGCTGCTGTCGCTGATCGAAACCGTGTGGCTGCACGTGGGGCCGATTTCCAACCAGCTGCACCAGGATCTGGACGTGTGGAAAACCATGAACGATGCCCACAGTGTGCTGCTGCGGGCATTGCAGAATAATGACGCCGACGGCGTGCGCGCCGCCATTGCCCAGGACCTGCGCACCGCCGGCAGCTACCTGCGCCGGCTGTGCCTGGATTAAGGAATGACCATGCCGAGTTATCAAGCTGTTGATCTTGCCAAGAGCTACCGCCTGCTCAACCACGGCCCCACGGTGCTGGTGAGCAGCGCCCACGGCGGGCGCCAGAACGTGATGGCCGCCGCCTGGAGCATGCCGCTGGACTTCAACCCGCCCAAGGTGGCGGTAGTGATCGACAAGTCCACCTTCAGCCGCCAGCTGATCGAAGCCTCCGGCGAGTTCGTGCTCAACGTGCCGCTGCAGCCGCAGGCTGCCGCCGTGCTGCAGGTGGGCTCGGACAGCGGGCTGGAGGTGGCTGACAAGTTCGCCGCCAGCGGCCTGGTTGCCGTGCCCGGCCACGCGGTGGCCGCGCCGCACGTGGACGGCTGCGCCGGCTGGCTGGAGTGCAGGTTGATCCGCGAGCCGCATAACCAGCAGCAGTACGACCTGTTCATCGGCGAGGTGGTGTCCGCCTGGGCCGACCCGACGCTGTTCGTCGACGGCCACTGGCAGCCGATTCACGACGATGCCAAGCGCACGCTACACTACATCGCCGGCGGGCACTTCTTCACCATCGGCGCGACGCTGGACGTGCCGCTGCCGGAGTGAGCAATTGCGTCAGCAACAAAAAAGGCAGAGCTTTCGCTCTGCCTTTTTGCATTGCCATGCGGCCAACGTTGGCCGCAGGCCGCGTCAGCTCACGTGAATGAGCGGCTCGCCCGCTGCCAGCTCGCCAATGCGGCTGGCGTACTCGAAACCGGCGGTATGGAACAGCTGCAGCACCTGCTCCGCCGCCTCCGGCGCCACTGCCACCAGCAGGCCGCCGCTGGTCTGCGCATCGGCCAGCACCCGCAGCTGCCACTCGGCCACGCTGTCGGCGCAGTGCACGTCGGCGCCGAAGCTGGCCAGGTTGCGCTCGATGGCGCCGGGGCCGATGCCCTGCTCGGCAAAGCCGCGCGCCTCGCGGATCACCGGCACGCTGGCCATGTCCACGTGGGCGGCCAGGCCGGAGCCACGGCAGATTTCCAGCAAGTGGCCCAGCAGGCCGAAGCCGGTAACATCGGTAAGCGCATGCACCGCATCCAGCGGCGCCAGCTGCCCGCCCACCTTGTTGAGCTGGGTGGTGGAGGCGATCAGCGCGCGGTAGCCGGCTTCGTCCAGCAGGCCCTTTTTCATTGCCTGCGCCAGCACGCCCACACCCAGGCCCTTGCCGAGGATCAGCACGTCACCGGCCTTGGCGTCGCAGTTGCGCTTGATCTGGTCCGGGTGCATCAGTCCCATCACCACCAGGCCGTAAATCGGCTCCGGGGCGTCGATGGAATGGCCACCGGCAATGGGAATGCCCGCCTCGCGGCAGACCGATTCGCCGCCCTGCAGGATGTCGCGAATCACCTCCACCGGCAGGGTGTTCACCGGCATGCCGACAATGGCCAGCGCCATGATGGGCGTGGCGCCCATGGCGTAGATGTCGGAAATGGCATTGGTGGCGGCGATGCGGCCAAAGTCATAGCCATCGTCGACGATGGGCAGGAAGAAATCGGTAGTGGCCACCAGCGCCTGGCTGTCGTTCAGGCGGTAAACCGCGGCGTCGTCGCTGGTTTCGCGCCCCACCAGCAAGTCCGGGTACGGCAGCAGGTCCTTGGCGCCGGCAAGAATCGATTGCAACACGGACGGCGCGATTTTGCAGCCGCAACCGCCGCCGTGAGACAATTGCGTCAATCTGATATCAGCCATCGTAAAGCTCACAAAACCATGTTGTTCAAGGCCGCGACCGTAGCACAGCTATCCCAGTTTGACGAGATCATCGACGTCCGCACCCCGGCGGAATTCGCCGAGGACCACATCCCCGGCGCCATCAACTGCCCGGTGATGAGCGACGAGGAGCGCGTGCGGGTAGGCACGCTGTACAAGCAGGTGTCGCCGTTCGAGGCGCGCAAGGTGGGCGCCGCCATCGCCGCGCGCAATATCGCCCGCCACCTGGATGAACAGTTTGCCCTCCACCCCAAATCCTGGCGCCCCTTGGTGTACTGCTGGCGCGGCGGCCAGCGCTCCGGCTCCATGGCCATCATCCTGGCGCAGATCGGCTGGGCCGCGCACCAGCTGCAGGGCGGCTACAAGACTTACCGTCACCAGGTGCTGGACGAGCTGGCCACCCTGCCGGCGCAGCTGGACCTGCGTGTGGTTGGCGGCCCCACCGGCAGTGGCAAGAGCCGCCTGCTGCACGCATTGGCGGCCTCTGGCGCCCAGGTGCTGGACCTGGAACAGCTGGCGGCGCATCGCGGCTCGGTACTGGGCGGGTTGCCGGATGCGGTGCAGCCCAGCCAGAAGCGCTTCGACAGCCTGCTGGCCGACGCCATCAAGCGGCTGGATCCGACGCGCCCAGTGTTCATCGAGGCGGAAAGCAAGAAGATAGGTTTTGTGGCGCTGCCGGAAGCGCTGTTCGCGCGCATGCACGCCAGCCCCTGCCTGCAGGTGGAAGCACCGTTGGCCGCACGGGTGGCGTTCTTGAAACAGGACTACAGCTTCTATCTGGCCGAGCCGGAACGACTGGTTACCCAACTGGGTTTCCTGCGCAACGTGCACAGCAAGGCGCAGCTGGATGCCTGGTACGCGATGGCGCGCGGCGGCGACTTCGACACCCTGGTGAGCGAGCTACTGCTCAACCACTACGACCCGCTGTACCGCCGCTCGCAGGGCAAACACTACACCGCCGGCCAGCAGGCACTGGCGTTGCCGGCGCTGGACGATGCCACCCTGGCCGACGTGGCACGCCAGCTGGCACAGGCAAGCTGAGGCAGCACAGCCTCCCCGGCAAGCAAAAATGCCGCCCGATCGGGCGGCATTTTGTTCACCGGCTGCAGTTCAACAACTGCCCAGCACGCCTTCTGCGGCCAACTCCAGGATGCGCCGCGCGGTCTGCATGTCGGCCTGGTGATAGGCGGATTTCAGATACGGCACATAGTAGCTGGGGTCATTGCTGTCGCTGACGTCCGCCTTTTCCGGCAGATCGTTCTCGTAAGTAAAGCGGATGAACAGCTCGCCCGGACGCGGCTCCTCGATGAACATGCTCATTCGCCCGCCGATGTGCTGATCGCTGGGCTCGGTGTGGTAGTGCACGCCGTCCAGTTCCACCAGCTGAATCCGCTCGCGCACCACCAGCCCGCCAAAACGGATCTCGCGATGCAGCACGCCCTCGCTGTGCGCCAGAATGGTGGCTTCACTGATGTTCTCATCGAAACGCTGCGGGTCCTCTGCCCGCAGCACCAGCCCCTGCCATAGCTGCAAGCGGCTCAGCCCGTTGCCCGGCATCCGCGAATCAAACATCTGTATCAAGTGCTCGTACTTCATCTAGTGCTACCTATAAAGCTGATACTGCATTGTAAGCCGGTTGCCAAAAAACAACAAAACCACACTTTCATCCCGGCTAATTTAATAGCAAACGCTAAAGCTTCAACAGCTGTCTAATCGACATTTAAGCGTTTAGTTTATTTTTGATTTCACATGACATATTTTAACATTTCTATAAAATCTACCGGAATACTGACGGTTTATTGAAGATGGCGGCTATGAGAGAATCCAGTCATACGCTTTGCGCCCCCCACTTCTGGCATGAGATCCATGCAGGCAAAGCCCACGAGCACTCAGGGTTACCCACAAGACAATGACCAGCAAGATCCAATACCTCCAGCAGCCGGCCGTCGCCGACTTCATCCAGCAGCTTTCCAGCTGGCTGGATGGCGAAAGCTTTGGCGAGCACCAGTTCAAGGTGCGCGACAAGATACTGCCGGCCAACTACGATCGCGACTTCTACGCCACCACTCTGGAAGAGGCATACCAGCGCTTCTACTGGAACGGCCAGTACTTCGACGAATCGCAGGCCCTGCTGGACGACTTCCGCAACCGCCTGCGCGAGTCGCTGCAAACCGGCGATGCCGGCCAGCTGCTGAAAGTCATCGACGAAGTCCTGCTGTGGGGGTCTGGCGGCAAGGTCATCAAGCTGTACACCTACAACCGTGACTGGGCGGAAAACAACCTCGCAAGCCTGGTGGAGAAGATTCGCCACAGCCTGGCCATCCTGCAATCGGAAGCGCCCGATACCAGCCCGTTTGACGGCGAGTTGCGCATGAATGCCGGCTTTACCAAGGTTTACGCGCTGGCCGGCGACCAGATCATGATGTACGACGGCCGCATTGGCGCCGCCATGGGCTACCTGGTGCGCCAGTTCTGCGAAAGCCGCCGCCTGCTGCTGCCGGAAGCACTGTGCTTCCCGTGGGCGCCGGGCGCCTCCACCATGAACCGCAACCCCAGCACGGAACTGCTGCACTTCAAGCAACTGGCCAACCGCAGCCGCTTCCATGCCGACTGGAAAGTACGCGCCAGCTGGGTGGCCAGCGAGGCGCTCAATAACGCCACGGCCGCCTGGTGCCAGGGACCGCATGCGCTGCGCCGGCTGGAAGCCTCCCTGTTCATGCTGGGTTACGAGATTCCGATTGCGCGCCGCAAAACGCAGAAACAACGGCCGATGATGGGTATCTAGACCGCTGCCCACAATAAACCGGCAAAAAGCAAAACACCCCGCACACTGCGGGGTGTTTTGTTTGCACCGCCCGGCACCTGCTGCCGGCAGCTACAGCGTGCTCACACCGGTGTGATGCGATAAACGCAGCGTTGCCCGCCGGAAAGCAGATGTTCGCTACGCTCCACTGTAGCCATGCCGGCAAACAGGCTCTGGAACTGCGACAACTCCGAACGGCAGAATCCCTGGCAAGCCGTTGCGGCGCTACAGATCGGGCAATGATGCTCCTGCAGCAGCCAACCCGAGCCATCGGCCCTGGCTTCCGCCATATAGCCTTCCTGCGCCCGCAGCGCCGCCAGCTGCTTCACCCGCTCTGCCAGATCGCCTGCCGAGTTCAATTGCTGCCGATAATGCTGCTCCGCCTGTTTTTCCCGGGCGGCAATCAATGTCTCCACCGCTGCCGAACCCAGTTGCGTCTGCATCAGCTGCAGCAACTGCGCCGTCAGCTCGCCATGCCGATCCGGAAAACGGGCGTGCCCGGCCGCGGTAAGCTGCCAGTACTGCGCCGGGCGCCCCACCCCTTCACGGCGCTCATCGCAACACACCAGGCCTGCCTGCTGGAACTGCAGCAACTGCTTGCGCACCCCCATGCCGGTAAGGCCGGTCAACAGTGCAAGCTGCTGCGCCGTTTGCGCCCCCAGCGTTTTCAGCCGATACAGCACATCATCATTCGCCATCATGCCTCCTGCCGGGCAAGATGCGGCCAACGTGCCAGCTTGCCGAGCCGCCAGACCGCCACCAGACACATGCCACCGCCCAGCGCGATGGTCAGCCGGGTGTCCAGCAGGGTCAACCCGCCGCCAAGCAAGGCGACCAGTACATTACTGATGCAGAACACGGTGGAAAGCAGCCCCATCACCGCGCCCTGCCCCAGGTGGGCAAACTGCTCGGCGCACCAGGCCGGCAGCAGCGCGTTATAGATGGCCAGCGGCCAGCCCAGCACCACTACCAGCAGCAAACCGGGGGTCGATGGCATGAGCGCCAGCACCAGCAAGCCGCCACCTACCAGCAGGGCATTGCGCCTGGCCAGCAGCAAAGGCTCGCGCCCGTGCCCCCGGCGGCCAAGCGCGGTGCTGGACAACGCCATCACCAGACACAGCCCTGCCGTCACCCAGGCAATGCCGCTACTGCCCATATGCGCAAACTCCACCAGCCACAGCGGGTAGAACTCGTAGAAAGCATTCACCCCCAGCGCAAACAGCAACTGCATCCAGAACATCCCGGCCAGCAGATCGTCCTGCCGCAGCAGGCTGAACGCATGCTGCTGCCGCACCACATGCGACAAGGACCGCCCCTGCAGCCCCTTGGCCTCGCCGGTTTCCGGCAGCACCCACAGCAGAATGGCCAGACAAGGCAGCAAGGTAAAGGCGCCGATCAGGAACGGCACCGGCTCGCCAAAAGGCAGGGTGAAGCCACCTATCATCGGCCCCACCAGCCAGCCCATATACAGCACGGCATTGAGGATGGCGAAGCTGCGTGCGCGCTCCAGCTGCGGATGCAGGTCGGCAACGATGGCGCGCGCCACGGCGACATTGCCTTCGGTCAGGCCGGTCAGAAAACGTGAGAACACGAACAGCAGATACCAGCGCATATCCAGCGCCCAGGCGGTAAGCAGGTAGCCCAGTAACGTCAATGTCAGCGTGATCAGCAGAATGCGCCGCCGCCCCAAGCTATCAGACAGGGCCCCGATGAACATGCTGCCCACCAGGATGCCCAGCGGGTTGGCCGCAAGCGCCACGCCCAGCAGCAGCTTGGGGGGAAGCCCCAGGAAATGGTTGAACCCATCCGCCGGCGCATGCACAAAAATGGGCGCCAGGATGGGGTAAGGCATGGCCACGCCGGCAGTGCTCATCAGCGCCACCAGACATACCGCCAGCAGTATCAATTTGGGGTGTGCGACAGTCATGTGTTGTCATCCAGGGATTTTTCGAGCCCGCCGCATCGCCTGATATATGCAGACATCACCAGACGCGGCGGTAGGCCACTTATGCCTGCAGTTTACACCGGAATGGCATAAATAAATTTTTTGTTTATTATTTGCCACGCTGCGCGACTGATGTTTCTGGCATCATGCAATACAGCACACCACAAGGAACGCCATCGTGAGCAACAGCCGCATGCAGTGGGAACAACTGCTGTCCACCCGCCGCTTCAAGGTACAGGATGGCGCCATCCGCGAAACACACACCCCGGCCACGCTGGAAGGCGCCGCCGGCCTGCGCAGCGACTTCCACATCGACCACGACCGCGTGGTGTTCTCCAGCGCCTTTCGCCGCCTGGGGCGCAAGACCCAGGTACACCCGCTGGCGCCCAACGATCACACCCACAACCGCCTGACCCACAGCGTGGAAGTGGCCAGCGTTGGCCGCAGCCTGGGCAACCGCGCCGGCGCCATGATGGAAGCAGTAGGCCTGCTGCCCGCCGGCTTCACTCCGTTCGACATCGGCGGTGCGGTACAGGTGGCTTGCCTCGCACACGACATCGGCAACCCGCCATTCGGCCACACCGGCGAAGAGGCGCTGCGCGACTGGTTCCGCGACCCGGCGCATGCGCCACTGCTGCAGGGGCTCAGCGCTGCCGAACGTGCCGACATCCAGACCTACGAAGGCAACGCCCACGGCCTGCGCATGGTGGCCAGCCTGGAGATGTACCGCGGCGAGGGCGGCATGCGCCTGACCAGCGCCGCGCTGGGTGCGCTGATCAAATACCCGTGGACATCCGATGCGCCGCGGGCGCAGGCACGCGGCAAGTTCAACATCTACCGCACCGAGCTGCCCTACTTTGAACAGGTAGCCACCGAACTCGGCCTGCTGCGCAAGGCCCAACACGAATGGGCACGCCACCCTCTGTCCTATTTGATGGAAGCCGCCGACGACATCTGCTACGCCATCCTCGACCTGGAAGACGCGGTGGAAATCGGCATTCTCGACGTGCATGAGTTCGAGCGGCTGTTCAACCACTTCGGCGAAACCGAACGCGTATGGCAAACCCAGGACGTCAGCCAGAAATGCGCCATGCTGCGCGGCATCGCCATTGGCCGCTGTGTGGCCGAGGTGGCGGAAAAATTCATGCTGCACCAGGATACGCTGCTCACCGGCAGCTTCCAGGGCAAGGACCTGATCGACGTGTGCGCGCCGGACATCAAGCAGACCCTGCTGGCGGCCAAGGTCCTGGCCAGCCACAAGGTCTACCGCCACCGCACCAAGCTGGTCACCGAGCTGGCCTCCTACCCGTGCATTGCCACCGTGCTGGATGTACTGGTGCCGGCGGTACATGCCCGCGTCATCCGTGGCGGCGAGGCACTGAACGCGCGGCAGAACCTGGCGCTTGGCCTGCTGCCGCAGCCGCTGGCGGAAGGCATCGGCCTGTACCAGGCCTATATGACGGTACTGGACTACATCGGCGCCATGACCGACAACTATGCGGCCAACCTGGCGCGAGAAATCTCCGGCGTCGGCATCCTGTAACCGTAGCCAGCGGCTTTTGCACTGCAGCCCAAGCCGCGCTACAGTCTGTGCTGCACTGCGGCGACCGGATCGCCGCATTTTCATCTGCCCGCTCAATCCCGGAGGCCGCGTGACTCAACTGACCCGCTTCTGCCTGGTACGCCACGGCGAAACCGCCTGGAACGCGGAACGCCGCCTGCAAGGCCAGACCGACATCCCGCTCAATAGCCAGGGCGAGGAGCAGGCCGCCAGTCTGGCCGCTGCGCTGCAGCGGCGTGGCCAGCATTTCGATGCGCTATACAGCAGCGACCTTAGCCGCGCCCACCACACCGCCCAGCCGCTGGCGGCGGCGCTGGCACTGCACATCACCCTGCTGCCGGACCTGCGTGAACGCCACTTCGGCGCCTTGCAGGGTGTCTCCCTGCACGAGGGCGCCGAGCAGCAGCCGCAAGCCTGGCAGGCCTATAGCAGCCGCAACGTGGAGCACGACCTGGACGGCGGCGAAAGCTTGCTGCAGTTCGCCCAGCGGGTGCGCCACGCGCTGGAACGCCTGGCTGCCGACCATGCCGGTGACACCGTGCTGCTGGTCAGCCACGGCGGCGTGCTGGATGTAATGTACCGCATCGCTTGCGGCCAACCCCTGCACGAGCAGCGCCGGGTACCCATCCCCAATGCCGCGCTCAACTGGCTGAGTTTCGATGGCTGCCAGTGGCGGGTGGACAGCTGGGCGGATGAGTCGCATCTGACAGATTCACTGGACGAGCTGTAAGCCGCGCCTTGCCGCCACGACCAACTCATCCCGTACAGGACACACATCATGAGCCAGAAAGTCTTCAAAACACCGCAACAATGGCGCGAGCAGCTTACCCCGGAACAGTTCCATGTCACCCGTGAAGCCGGCACCGAGCGCCCGTTCAGCGGCGAGCACTACTTCCATCAGCGCAAGGGCCGCTACCACTGCATCTGCTGCGATGCGCTGCTGTTCGCCTCCAGCACCAAGTTCGATGCCGGCTGCGGCTGGCCCAGCTTCAGGGAAGAAGCCGTAGCCGGCAGCATCGTGCGCATCCGCGACATCAGCCACGGCATGATTCGCACCGAAGTACGCTGCGCCCAGTGCGACGCCCACCTGGGCCACGTGTTCGACGACGGCCCGCCGCCTACCGGCGAACGCTACTGCATCAACTCGGTGGCGCTGCACTTCGTGCCGGACACTGCAGACTGATATTGTAAGAAGGCAAATTAACTGAAAACTCTGGGCGAGATAAATGAAAAGCCTGCCAACCTTGGCAGGCTTTTCATTTATCTTTCATCCTAAAAACAAAAGTGATTTGGGTGTGAATGTTCTACAAGGCTACTTCTTCAGCCGCCCCATCTCTCCAGCGCATGTCAAGGCTCTGGCATGCTTTCATCTCGACTGCGAAGGACAACTTTGGCCGACGATCAGCCGCTGGCTGGACTGGCCTGGCAGCTGTTCGGCCAAAGCGGTCGATGGACGCTTCAAAGAAATATGGCCGGTTCTGTTTACTGACCGGCCATTGCCATTTTTCCTCGGCCATGGTTGCCTACAAGAGTCGGGGTGACTCACCCCCATCAAGGGAGAGCATTTTCCCGCAATAGCTGTGTGACGCGGTAGTCTCTCAGCTATTGTGGGGCTTGTTAGAACATCCAGCGGAAATTGACATAGACAGTCTGGTCGTTATACCCGGTTCGCTGTTCCGTGTCGTAAGCGGCTGTTACTTCCATTCCCGATTTGTTCACCCACTCGAGTGCCACACCTCCGCGGTAGACTTCGCGTGCTGGGCTCATGCCTTTAACAACAAAAGCATTGCCGCCTTCAGTAAAACTTGCAGTGACTTGCCCCTGCTTGGCCAGCGCGTCATAGCCGATATCTGCATGTGCCGACAATTTGAAGCCACGGCCAATGTCTTTTACCGCCTTGGCGCCGATCATGGAAACCAAGGATTCGGCACTGGTTGCGCCAACATTAAGGTTTGCCGGGCCGGAGCCTTCTTCTTGATACCCTTGCACATGTGCTTTCGTGTAGGAAATCCTTGCCGAAGGCATCAGGGTAAATGTGTCCGATATCTTGTATGTTTTTGTTAAGTCCGCTTCCGTATAAAAGTGGTTACTATCATAGTTGGCGGTGGACATGCTGTTAATCACACCAACTTGAATTGTGCGTTGGCTGGAATTCCAAGTGTAACCACCGGCCAGCAGCAAGTTAAGATCCATACTGTCATTGATGCGCTTGGTAGCATACCCGGTCAGCTGAACGGTTGTTGCATCGACACTATTGCTGCTGCCATTTCCAGTAATATCGTTCTGCGCATAAGAAGCGGCAGCACCAATTCGCCACGTTGGATTGATCTTTGCGTCGGCGCCTAGCACCAGGCCGTAGCCATTCGATTCGTAGCCACGGATACCATCCCGGTCATTTTGCTTTGTCAGAGAGCCAAATGGTTTTACCCATGCTTTACGGTCTTGCAAGGTTTCATCGCCAGATGACAAACCATTCAGCCTGAACATACGGTCAATGACTATCTTTGTCGGGCCAGTCTGGGCCTGCTGCAGCAGTGCTTGAACATTGCCGACACTCAGTACAGGAAGAAGCGATGCAATGGCATCGGCTTTTTCTTTATCAGTTGAAAGGCTATTGATCTGGTCAAGGATGTTTTGCAGCTGTGTCGGGATATTCTGGCTGTTTGACAAATCATCCAGGGTTTTTGCCAGACCTGATGCCGGTTTGGAGCCGGTAGTATTTTGATCTACTAGGGCTTGATATCCCCCACCAATAAGGGATGCGTCCAGATTGATAATACTGGACAGAATGACAGGATCCATTGGCTCCCAATCCACCGTTGGTGTAGCGGTTGGATTATAGGATTGTGGATCACCGAGTGGAATGTAGGTAAAACGGTATGTGCCAGCAGTCAGATGCAGAAACTTGGCTCCTTGCCATGTATAGGTATCGCCGGCTTCGGGAGAAATGTCATAAGGAACCAGCACCGAACCATCGGAACTGAAATAATTGGTGCCAGATATCAATCCTGACGGAAGTGTTTTCTGGAGGAGGTTGAATCTGACAATTTGGGGGGCGTACGATGTTCCGTTTACGCCTTCAAGCTTCAATTCGCCTTCATTGTAATTGGTCTCTTCATGCCAATTTCCGTACCAGAAGGTTACTGCGCCTGGACCAGAATTGACGTAGCCGATCGAATTTGTGTGAGCATTTGCATAGCCTGCAGCCAGGCACAGTAAAGCAGTAGTGACGACTGTTGATATTGTTTTTTCACTCATTGCTATGTTTTTGTTCAAAATTTTCATGATGTTAGGCTATCCAATTTATCTGGCAATGACGTCATAATTATGGCGCCTGACATTAATTTTTTATTGTTCTTATAGAGGAACAGTCTGTTCTTTATCAAGCACATCTATTCATTTGCCATTTTTTGGAATATTATTTGCTTGTGCAATTAAATTGACTCATTGGAATAAATTAACTGTTTAAAGCCGTGAAGTTTCTTCTTGTGCCAGTCATTGCTGTTGTAACAAAAAAGCTACAAGCCGTCGCACCATGTCCGCTGCTTCTCAAGAGAATTGAGAGCTTTTGGCCGCTCGGCAGAGCGTCGACCATAGCAGCCTTCAGCGGATTGGATGCGGGCTGCGGCGCTCGGAGTCATTGGGGTACGAGGGGTGGACGCAGACTTTTTAGACATGATTCAAATCTCCAGTTGAGTTGCCACGTTGGCAACGGAGCGAATCGTAGATGTTAGGTGTCTAAGCGTCTTCCGCGTAGGGCGTCAAAGTTTTCGGAAAAATGCCCAAGGCCAGTAATGTAGGGCCTGTCCACATTTTTGTGTAAGCCACCAGGGTGCTCTTTGGGTACACCGACAGACTTTGTTTAATCCCTCGTAATACTCAGTGAATCGCCCCGACTCTTGTAGGCTGCTCTGACATAGGAATGGACTGTCCCGGCTCTGTAGGCAATCCTGCCCTATGATTGGACTGCCCTGGCTCCTGGCAACGCACAAACCTGCCAGTAGCTGGCCTGGCAAGGCAGGAAGTTTTCACTAAATTTGCCTCCCTACAATAGGTTTTCAGCGTTATTGAAACCTGTGGTGCCCGGTGGAAACCTGCACCGGATCGGGGTGTGGCCATCAATGGCTACACCCCGTCATTACTTGCCCACCCCGGCGCCCTCTGCACCCCCTCTTTCAGAAGGGCCATGGCGCCATCGCCATACAGTTTGACTTGTCGCGCAATCAGCCCAGTACCGCGTGCCCCACCTGCCTGGCAGCCCGTACATCAGGCTGTAATGCCCCGCCGCTAGACTGTCTCCCGCTGTTACTCCCAAGCTGTCCTTGTCTGTTGCCTCTTGCCGAGCCTGCCTGCGCAGGCTCGCTTTTCTTGTACCGCCGCACATCCCGGCACACCGCTGATGCGGCCAACCTTGATGGCAGTGGCCGGTAAATTACAGCCGGGTTGCGCGCCTTCAAACTGTCATCACTCTGTAACCGACGCCTCTGCACAATGCTCTTGCGCCCTGCTTTGGGCATCTGAACGTTCAAGACCGGTATTGATTATGCCCGCCCCCGCCTCCTTGCTTGCTGCCGTAGACCTTGGCTCCAATGCATTCCGCATGGTGATTGGCCATGGCATGCCCAGCGCCCATGGCCATCACTTCTATGAGCTGGAAACCTTGCGCGAGCCCGTACGCCTGGCAGAAGGGCTGCAGCACAATAATGAGCTGGACAAGCACGCCATGATCCGTGGCCTGCGGGCACTGGACAAATTCGGCTCCCGCCTGCGCGGCTTTCAGGCCGGGCAAGTCAGGGCGGTTGCCACCAACACGGTACGCATCGCCGTGAATGCGGATGTCTTTCTGGCCGAGGCCAGGGAGCGCCTGGGTTTTCCCATCGAGGTCATCTCCGGCCAGGAAGAAGCCCGCCTCGTCTACGCGGGCATCGCCCATGCCCACGCGGACGTTGCCGATGAAAGGCTGGTCGTCGATATTGGCGGCGGCTCGACAGAGTTGATCGTCGGCCGGGGTGCAACACCCTTCGCCCTGGAAAGCCTGCCGATTGGCAGTGGCACTTTCAGCAAGCGCTACTTTCCCGATGGCCGCATCAGCAGCCAGGCGTTCCAGGAGGCCGAGTGGCATGCGGCGAGCGAATTCGAAAAGGTTGCCGCCGTGTTCCGGCAACACCGCTGGCAGCAGGCCATCGGCTCATCCGGCACCGCCCGCGTGCTGGCCAAGGTGCTGAGAACGTGCGGGCTGAACGACAAGGGCGCCGGTGCCATCAGCTATTCCGGGCTGCTGCGTCTGACGGTGCAGCTGCTGGACGCCGGCCGTATCGACCGCCTCAAGCTGCCTGGCATCGAGGAAAGCCGTCTGGCCACGCTGCCAGGTGGCGTGGCCATCATGCTCGCGGCCTTCAAGTCGCTGGCCATCACGCAAATGGAAACATCGCGCCCGGCATTACGCCTGGGCTTGCTGCACAGTCTGCACTGCCAGTCCGCGGTCGCCTGATGTCTTGCCAAGCAAAGCCATCGCCATGAACCCAAAACCCCGGCAAGCCAACTACGGTGCAGATGAAATTGGCCTGATCTGCGGGTTTCACTTCGACGCTGGCCAGGCTGGCCGGGAAATCGACTCCGGCGCCGTGGTGGACTGGTTGCAGCAAGCGCAACGGCAAGGCTTTCTGTGGCTGCATTTCAACCTTGCACACGCGCCATGCGAACGCTGGATGCGAACCCACCTGACACTGCCGGATGATTTTTTCAACATGCTGCGGGCAGGCTCCTGCTCTACCCGCATCGAGCATGTCGACTATGCACTGCTGGCCGTGATCAACGATGTGGCGTTCAACTTCTCCCTGGTTTCAAGCGATGTCTCCAGCATGCTGGTTTACGCGCATCAGCACATCCTGATTACTGCGCGGGCGAGACCGCTGCGCTCGGTCGATCAGCTGCGTGCCGCAGTGAAACGCGGTGAGCGATTCAACTCGCCACTGGCCTTGCTGGTGCACCTGCTGCAGGATCAGGCCGACATTTTCAGCCGCATCGTGCGCGACACCACCGGGGAGGTCGATGACATCGAGGACAAACTGCTGGCACAGCGCGGGCATGACAACCGTGCCGAGCTGGCCTCCATGCGCCGCACCCTGGTGAGGTTGCAACGCTTGCTGGCACCGGAGCCCGGCGCCCTGTTCCGCTTACTGAACCGCCCCCCTGGCTGGCTGCAAGAGCAGGATGTTCAGGATCTGCGGGAGTCGACCGAAGAATTTTCGCTGGTGCTGAATGATCTGGCTGCACTGGTGGAGCGCATCAAGTTGCTGCAGGAAGAACTGGCGGCGCAGCTGAACGAGCAGACCAATAAAACGCTGTTTACCCTGACGCTGGTAACCGTGCTTGCGCTACCGATCAACATCGTCGCCGGCTTCTTCGGCATGAACGTTGGCGGTGTGCCGCTGGCGGATCACCCGCATGGTTTCTGGATGCTGGTTGCGTTTGTCGCCGGCTTTACCGGCCTGGCAGGCATGTGGGCGTTCCGCGCGAAGCGCAACTGAGACGTGGGGGGGGGGCACTGCCGGAAAAGCGATAAGGCAAGGCGGCTTTCCCGCCCTCCCCGCCAAAGCAGACAGCCCGCACTGCGCGGGCTGTCTGCCATTTTTTCGTAGCGTATTTCAGGTTGCAAACTGGCTCAGCAATGCGCTCGACTTCCGCGCCATTTCACGGAGTTCATGCACGGTGCGGGCAATATCCTCGACACTCCTGGTGTTATCAACGGCCATGGTACCGAGCTGCGCCATTTGTGTCGCAACACTCTCCGCATCGGTTTGAATGCTGCCGGAAACGTTGGCCGTTTTATCCGCCAGTTCT
This sequence comes from Vogesella sp. LIG4, assembly GCF_900090205.1. Taxonomy (NCBI): domain Bacteria; kingdom Pseudomonadati; phylum Pseudomonadota; class Betaproteobacteria; order Neisseriales; family Chromobacteriaceae; genus Vogesella; species Vogesella sp. LIG4. The sequence goes on from NZ_LT607802.1 coordinate 3,310,141, forward strand.
ACCGACCGTCCGATCAAGGCCTGGCTCTCTACCATGATCTGCTCAATTTTCGACGAGGTATCGGATAGATCCTTCAGGGTTTCCGCTTGACCGTGCATTTCCACGCTGGTGTCGGCAATACCATTGATGATGGCCGATACCGTACGGTTAATGTCGCCCAGGCTGTTCTGGGTGTGCTCGGCAAGCTTGCGGACTTCATCCGCCACAACGGCAAACCCGCGCCCCTGCTCACCGGCGCGCGCAGCTTCAATTGCCGCATTCAGGGCCAGCAGATTGGTTTGTTCCGCGATGGCGGCCACGGTGCTGAGCACCGCCTTGATCTCCTCCGCGCTGCGCGCCAGGTTCGAGAAGCGCGACGTCAGCGCGGAGCCGGTAGTCACGCTGGCATCGATAGTGGCGAACATGGTGGCAAGCTCACCCCGCGCGCCCTCGAAAGTGCTCCTCGCATCATGCAGTTCGTCCCTGGCGTCCTTCACCTCGCTCGCAAGTTTCTGGATTTCCGTACGGGTATGTTCTGCCCTGTCCAGGGTGCTGCTGACGATGCGGGCCGTGGCGCCAACGCTTTGATCGATTATCTGCGCGTGCTCATCGAGTTGCGTGGCAATGCGGGAGTTATCACTCGCCACCATTTTGACTTCGGCAATGGAATTGCGAACATTGCTGCGGAATTCCTCGATCACACCGATCACCTGGCCGATTTCCGCGTTCAGCGAAGCATTGACGGTACAGGCCTGGGAAAGGTCCTTGCCCCGGAAATGTCCTAGGTAGTCGGAAAGCTGCCTGAGCGCCACCACCCCCCAGCGCTTTTCATCCAGATCATGCAGGAATACCACCGCGGCAACGACATACTGGACAATCTGGCCGACCAGATTGCCGGTAAAAAAGAGGGCATTCACGATAAGCAATGTGATGCCTATCCAATGCACCAGACGCATGCGAAAAAAAAGCGACTGAAATGGCATGGTGACTCCTGATGAGGCAAGACCCACGCGACTCGCCCATGGCGCGGGAGTAACACCCGGAACAGGCAAGCCGCATAGACTCAAGCCGGCATCGTGTAGCGTTTTGTGGAATGCCCTTTGGCAATGCAAAGAGTGCGAGCCGGAGGCCAGCCCGGCCATTCCATGATGGAATCGCCCGGCGCGCCATGATCCACGTCAAGCGGTGTTCGGCGGCAGGGCTGGCGCCACTGCGCCGCATGAGATGTTTCTACTCAGGCATGACGCAGCCAGGTGTCCACCAGCTCATCCAGCGCGCTCAGCTCGCGCACATGGCAGACCCGCGGTGGCGGGCTTCCCAGCTGGCGGCAACCGTCCCCTCCCACCCATAGCTGCGTCTGCGCCGGCAGCTGGGGAGACAGTTGCGCAAGCTCGGTGGCGGCATTGCCCTGGTAGGACGAAGAGAACGACAGCACCACCACATCCACCGCATGCTTGCCGGCTGCGCGGACGATATCACTCAGCGGCATCTGCGCCCCGAAGGCAATGGTGTCGCACCCGTGCAGCCGCAGCAGCGCCTCCACCATCAACAGGCCCAGTACATGCTGCTCGCCCGGGCAGGTAGTCAGCATCACGCGCGGGCTTTGCCGGCCAGCCGGTACCGTGGCAAGCGACTCACGGATCACGCGGGTGACTTCTTCCGAATACAGGTGCTCCTCGTGCACCTGCAGCTCGCCGCACAGCCAGGCATCCCCTACCAGCCGGTTGGCAAGCGGCAAGAATTCCAGCACGAAACGGCGCAGCCCCTGCTCCAGCAGTTGGTGGCGCAGATACTCCCTTACCGCCGTGGCCGCATGGCCTTGCAACACCGCCACCAGTCGATTGCAGTTGGCCGGTACTTCCAGCGGCGGAGCATGAGCCGTCGTCAGCGCCTGCAAGGCGGCAGTATCCAGCCGCACTAGCTTGCCCGGGCGAAAGCCGAGATTGAGTAGCCGGCTGATCAGCCTGAGTTTCAGGACTTCTTCTGCCGAATACTGTCGATCCCCCGCGGCATCGCGCTCCGGTTGCGGAAAGCCATAGCGCCGCTCCCACATGCGCAGCAAGTCCTTGGGAATGCCGGTTTCGCGCTCGACCGCAGCAATGGGCAGGCCGGCAGGTGTGGGGGTTGGGGCGACAGACATGGCAGGGTCGGTGTCAAATAGCCAAAGGCGGGCATTATGCCATGTGTCGCTTCAGGCGACGCAGCAGCCAGCCCAGCACCGGCAGTTGTTCGTATACGCCGGCAGCGGCATCCCAGTAATCGCGGTGTTCGCAGATCAGGCCGGCGCTATCCAGCCGCAACAGCGTGCCGCCGTGTATCTGCTGTTGGCGGCCATGCCATGCAAAGTGGAAATCCCAGCTGACAAATGCCGCATCGCCCTGCCGCAGCACCGCGCCAATGACAAAACGCGGCCGGGCAAGATGACGAAACATGCGTGCATAAACTTGCCGTATCGCCTCGCGGCCATGCAGTTCATGGAACGGGTCCTGAAAGCGCGCACCGGCGGCATAGACACGGTCAATCCGTGTCAGCGCCTGGGGCGAGAGGCTGGCAAACCAGTCCAGGTGGCAGGCAAGTGGATCGCTCATAGCCCGGTAACCCGGTGTGCCAGCCAGAAATACAGCCGATAAGGCAAATGCGCAGCCAGTTTCAGCAGCAGGCTGAAGCGGCGGGGAAAGTGGATATCGAAATCCCCGCGCGCCAGGCCGGCCAGTATCGCGCTGGCCGCCTGCTCAGCACTGATCAGCGCCGGCATGGCAAAGTCGTTTCGCGCGGTGAGCCGTGTCGCCACGAAGCCCGGGTTGACCACATGCACACCGATGCCGCGCGGCCGCAAATCCAGGTACAGGGTTTGCGCAAAGTGATTCACCGCGGCCTTGGTAGCGCCGTACACCAGCCCGTTTGGCATGCCCACCCAGCCGGCAGCACTGGCCACCAGCGCGATGCTGCCGTGCTGCTGATGCAGCAGCGCCGGCACCACGGCAGCGGTGCCATACATCACGCCCAGCAGATTGACCTCCACCATGTGTCGCGCCAGTTCCGGCGTCAGCTGCCAGGCGCGCACCGCGGCATAGTCGCCGGCCAGCATCACCACCAGGTCGATATGCGGCCAACGTTGCAATAGTTGGCCGCGTGCCTGCAGCCAATCCTGCTCACGGGTGACATCCAGCGGCAGCACCAGGCAGTGCGCATCATCGGCGGCCACCGCGCGCAGCGCAGCCTCGTTGCGCCCCGACAGTGCCAGCAGCGCACCGGCGGCGCGCAGCTGGTGCGCCAGTGCCGCACCGATACCGTGACCGGCGCCTATCAGCCAGACATGCCGGCCCTGCCAGTTGCGCAGCCTGGGGTTGAAGCTCACGGCGCGGCCTCCTTGCGGATATACAGCGTGACCTCGCCGAGCCGTAAGCCAAGCTTGCTCAGTACCGAGCGGTTCAGCACGCTATGCGCATCCAGCTGGTACATCCAGTCATCAAAATGTACCTCGTACGCCTTGCCATCCAGCGGCAGGCGCAGGGTGTAGTCCCAGAACAAGGCAAACCCCGCGGTACGGCCTGCCGCCTGCCCCACCACGTCGCTGGCGGTGCCGCTGTATTGCCCGTCCGGCAGTTTTCGCAGCCGCCAGACCCGGCGTTGGGTTTCGCCATTGTCGTAACGGAACTGTTCATCCAGCACGCCGTTATCGCCCTGCCAACTGCCGCGCATGGCAACGGTAAAGCGCCGTACCACCTTGCCGCCGCGATCCTGGAACATACCCTGCGCGGTGAGCGGGCCATCGAAGAACTGCCGCAGATCGAAAACCGGCTGCGAGCCGCGGTAGTCGTCGATAGCGGTGGTGGAACAAGCAGCCAGCAGCCCCGTCAGCAGCACCAGGGCTGTGCGGGCGAGCCGCCTCACACGCTGCGCTGCGCCAGTACGGCCAGCGCTGGATGCAAGCGGCACATCAGCGCGATGCAGGGTATCGAAAGCGGCAGACATGGGCCGGCCCTCACGGGGATGGCGGTTGCTGCGGCTTGCCGGCAGCGCGCGGGTTTACTGTTGTGGCGGGCGGCAGGCTGGCGATACGCCCCTTGTTGCCAAAGAATGGCACCCCCTTGCACCACAAGCGCCAGGCCTGCCAATGAATGCGCAGCCACACGGCAAAGGTCAGCAAGGCGCAGGACAGCACCAGGCGCCAGAGATTGGCCGCGGTAGAGGCTTGCGGCCAACCTTGCTGGCGCGCGCTGAAGTCGCGCTGCCGGCCGTCACGGCTGTAGTCGATGGCAACGCTGAAACGGCCCGAGCCCGCCTCGCGGCAAAAGCGGAAGCGGTACTCGCCTTCGACCTGGAAAAACGGCGACACCTGCAACGCCTTGGGAGCGACAAAGCTATCGCCAGGCTGCATCGGCGCCAGGTTCGGGTGGTGCAGGCAATAATCGTGGTGGCCGCCGAAGGTGTTGCTCACCTCCACCCACACCGCGCGCAGCTGTTCGGTGGCATCCAGCACCAGGTAGAAGCTGACCGGGTTGAAGACATAGCCAAGCACTGCCGGCAGGGTATGCAGCTCGACACGCGCAAACTCATGCAGCCCGTGCGCATTCAGGCACTGGCATAGCCATGGCCACAAGGCACTGCCATCGCGCGGGCCGTGGCAGCGGCGCTGCCAGCTCACCCCCGGCGCCAGCCGCAAACGCGGCTGATCCTGCTGCGGCAGGCTGATCGCCACCCAGGCATGGCGGTAGCGGAACTGGTGGCAGACTGGCTGGCATCGCCCGTGCCAGACCTCACCCCGGTAAAGTCGCGGCTGCATCACGCCACCTCCGGCGCCGCAAATGGTGGCAGCACTTCATGCTGCTGCAACGGCAGATCCAGTTGCCACGGGACATGCGCGTGCAGCCCGCGCGCCACAGCCATGCCGGCCTTCAGGCCATCTTCATGAAAACCATAGCCGGTCCATGCACCGGCAAACCAGGTGTGGCGGCGCCCCTGGAGCAGCGCCAGCTCACGCTGCGCGGCGATAGCGGCGGTATCGAACACCGGGTGCGCATAATCGAACTCGGCCAGCACCTGCGGTGGCTCACGATAGGGATTCAGCGTCACGATCACCGGCTGGCTGAACGGCAAGGGCTGCAGCTTGTTCAGCAGGTAGCTCACCATGATCGGTTTGTCGCTCACGCCGGGGCTGCCGACACGGTAGTTCCATGCCGCCCAGGCACTGGGGCGCCGCGGCAGAAAGCTGGTGTCGGTATGCAGCAGCGCACGGTTACGCTGGTATGGCAGGCGCCGCAGCACCCCCTGCTCGTCAGCGTCGGCATCGCTCAGCAGCGCCAGCGCCTGATCGCTATGACAGGCCAACACCAGCTGATGGTAGTGTTCCTCCCCCTGCGGGCTGCTGACATGCACCCCCGCTTCGCCGCGGCGCACCCGTGTTACCGGGGTCCGGAGCCGTAGTTGGCCGCAGCTGCTCAACATGCGGCGCACATACTGCCGCGAGCCCCCCAGCACCGTCTTCCACTGCGGCCGGTCGAAAACCTGCATCAGGCCGTGATTGAGGCAGAAATCAAAAAATGTGGCTGCCGGAAAACGGGCCATGCCATGGGTGGAACAGGACCAGATGGCGGCGCCCATCGGCAGCAGATACCAGTCGCGCAGCGACTGGCCAAACCGGTAGCGGTCCAGTATTTCGCCCAGCGTCTCACCACTGCTGTGCGCCTCCAGCTGCAGCCGCGGGGCAAGCCAGTGCAGCCGCAGAATGTCGCCCAGCATGTGCCAGAAGCGCCCGCGCAGCAGATTGCGGCGCTGTACAAACAGGCTGCCCAGGCTGGTACCCGCCCATTCGATCTGCGGTTGCTCCAGCGCCACCGAGAAAGTCATTTCCGTTTCGTGCACCGCCACGCCCAGCAGCCGGAACAGGCGGGTCAGATTGGGATAGGTGCGGTCGTTATGTACAAGGAAGCCGGCATCTACCGGCGCAGTCACGCCCTGCAAGCTGACATCCACGGTATTGCTATGCCCGCCGGCATAGTCATTTGCTTCGTACACCACGACCTGGTGCCCGCTGCGGCTTAGCAACCAGGCGGCGGACAGGCCGGCGATACCCGCTCCCACCACAGCAATTCTCATTGCATCCTCCTTGGCACTTCAGCCGGTGCGGTAGTCGCTATCGCGACACTCACCACGACCGCACCAAAATTTGTACACTATTTGTACTGTACAAAAACCGTAAATACAATAAAAAAAGCCGCGGCGCGGCAACGCTGAAAACCTGAGCCCGCATGGCAACCCGGCCGGCCGTGCCCATCAAGCGGCACTGACTTCCAGCTGCAAACCGGGACAGCACCTGGCTCCAGCCGCCCTGGTACTGAACCGCCCCCTTCCTTCATGGCGAGCACTCACCATAACCTCAGTGATTGCCAAACGCTATATGTAAAATTTTATCAATCAATTTGTACTATTATTTTTGCCTGCCTACACTCCAGTCATCAAATCGCTGCGGGTGCGATGGCAAGCGTGCTCAGAGGCAATAGTCCCGCCTTCACTCCCCGGCAACGTGCGATACCACATCAACTCAAGTTCGAAGGTACACACATGACTGCAAAACTCGAAAAAGTGCTCTATACCGCCAGGACCCATACCACCGGTGGTCGTGATGGCCGCGCCGTCTCAGACGATGGCCTGCTGGACGTGCAGCTGAACCCACCCAAATCGCTGGGCGGAAACGGCACGGCATCGAATCCGGAGCAATTGTTTGCGGCCGGTTACTCGGCCTGCTTTCTGAGCGCCATCAAGTTCGTTGCCGGCCAGCAGAAAATTGCCACACCGGCCGATGCCAGTATTGATGCCGCTGTCGATATCGGCCCCATTCCCCAGGGCTTCGGCTTGCGGGTCGAACTGACCATCAAGCTGCCGGGCATGGCGCGCGATGTGGCGGAAAACCTGGTGCATGCAGCACACCAGGTCTGCCCCTACTCCAACGCGACACGCGGCAACATCGATGTGGTGCTGACGATAGCCTAAGCAACGGGTGGGCGGCGCTTGCCTGCCGGCCGCTGATACCGGACGTATCCGGCAGCCAGGCCAGTGGAACAATGCCATTGTACTGGCCGACTAATGCGCAACCCTGAGCTGGACATACCAATTTGACGCGGCCTCCCATCAGGGGAGCCGAATTGACTGTGAGGTAATGGAGAAATCATGAGCAACGAGAACACATGCCCCTTCTCCGGAGGGCAAGGCACACGCATGGCGCATGGCTCCCAATCGAACCGTGACTGGTGGCCGAAGGTACTGAACCTGAACGTGCTTCACCAGCATGCGCCGGCATCCAACCCGATGGACAAGGGTTTCGACTACGCGGCGGAATTCAGGAAACTCGACCTGGGCGCGGTCAAAAAAGACCTGTACGCGCTGATGACCACCTCGCAGGACTGGTGGCCCGCCGACTGGGGCCATTATGGTGGCCTGTTCATCCGCATGGCCTGGCACAGCGCCGGGACCTACCGCACCGCCGATGGCCGGGGTGGCGCCGGCACCGGCAACCAGCGCTTCGCGCCGATCAATAGCTGGCCAGACAATGGCAACCTCGACAAGGCACGCCGGCTGCTCTGGCCGATCAAGCAGAAGTACGGCAGCAGTATCTCCTGGGCCGACCTGATGATTCTCGCCGGAAACTGCGCGCTCGAATCCATGGGTTTCAAGACCTTTGGCTTTGCCGGTGGCCGCGTTGATATCTGGCAACCGGAAGAAGACATCTACTGGGGTGGCGAGCGCGAGTGGCTGGCCACCAGCGACAAGCCGAACAGCCGCTACTCCGGCGATCGCGAGCTGGAAAGCCCGTTGGCCGCCGTACAGATGGGCCTCATCTATGTCAACCCGGAAGGGCCAGACGGCAACCCGGACCCGGTCGCATCCGGTCGCGACATTCGCGAAACCTTTGCCCGCATGGCCATGGACGACGAAGAAACCGTGGCATTGACGGCAGGCGGGCATACCTTCGGCAAAGCACACGGCGCGGGCGACCCTGCCCTGGTTGGCCCTGAACCCGAGGGAGCGCCAATCGAGGAGCAAGGGCTGGGCTGGATCAACCAGTTCGATTTCGGCAAGGGCGAGCACACCACCACCAGCGGTATCGAAGGCGCCTGGAAGCCTAACCCGACGAAATGGGACAACGGCTACTTCGACATGCTGTTCGGTTACGAATGGGAGCTGACCAAGAGCCCGGCCGGTGCCAAACAGTGGGTGGCCAAAGACTGCAAGCCGGAACACCTGATTCCCGATGCACACGACCCGGGCAAGAAGCACCCGCCAATGATGACGACGGCCGATCTGGCGATGCGTTTCGACCCAATCTATGGCCCCATCTCGCGCCGCTTCCATCAGGACCCGGCAGCCTTTGCCGATGCCTTCGCCCGTGCCTGGTTCAAACTGACACACCGCGACATGGGCCCCAAAGTGCTCTACCTTGGGCCGGAAGTGCCCGCCGAAGACCTGCTGTGGCAGGACCCGGTACCGGCGGTCGACCACCCGCTCATCGATGCCCGGGACGTATCCGAACTCAAGGCCAGGCTGCTTGCCTCCGACCTGTCGGTCGCCGAGCTGGTATCGACCGCCTGGGCGTCGGCCTCCACGTTCCGCGGTTCCGACAAGCGGGGCGGCGCCAACGGCGCCCGCATCCGCCTTGCCCCGCAGAAGGACTGGGACGCCAACCAGCCGGCCCAGCTTTCCAGAGTGCTGAGTGTGCTCGGGAACATCCAGAGCACCTTCAATGCCGCGCAAGCGGGCGGCAAAAAGGTATCGCTGGCGGACCTGATCGTACTCGGCGGCGCGGCAGCCGTTGAAGCCGCCGCCAAAGCGGCAGGGTTCACGGTGCAGGTGCCCTTTGCACCGGGCCGGACCGACGCCTCGCAGGCGCAGACAGACATTGCGTCCATCGCGGTACTCGAACCGGAAGCAGATGGTTTCCGCAACTACCAGAAGCAGGCCTACAAGGTTTCTGCTGAAGAAATGCTGGTAGACAAGGCGCAGCTGCTCACCCTTAGCGCGCCGGAAATGACAGTGCTGCTTGGTGGCCTGCGCGTGCTGGGCGCCAACGTTGTCGGCTCGGCGGACGGCGTGTTCACCAAACGCCCGGGCGTGCTGAGCAATGACTTCTTTGTCAATCTGCTCGACATGGGAACGGTCTGGAAACCGGCAGCCGGCGCAAGCGGGCGCTTTGAAGGCCGTGACCGGGCAACTGGGGGTGCGAAGTGGACGGCAACGCGCGTCGATCTGATATTCGGCTCGAATTCACAGCTGCGCGCCTTGTCGGAAGTCTATGCCCAGGACGATGCACAGGAGAAGTTTGTGCGTGACTTTGTTGCCGCCTGGAGCAAGGTGATGGAGCTTGATCGTTTCGATCTGAAATGATGCGCGGGGGCGTTACAGCCCCGTTTCTGCATAGCAGACCACAAGGGAGGCCGCATGGCCTCCCTTGTCATTTGGCCAGCGCAAGCATGCTACTCGCGGTAGCTGATGCCGTTCGGCCCATCGCCTACCTTGTAGCTGCTCACGACAACATGCTGCTGGCTGTCGATCACCGACATGGTGCCGGATTCGATATTGCTGACGAACACGTACCGGCCATCGCTGCTGATCGCCACACCATGCGCGCCGGGGCCGGTCTGCACTTCGGCAATGGTTTTACCCGCCTGCGGATCGACCACCGACACCCGGTTGTCCGGCTGCTTGCTGCTGCCCTGGTCGGCCACGAATACCTGCCGGCCATCCGGGGTGGCAAACATCTGGATTGGCGTGCGGCCAACCCTGACCTTGCCGCTAAGCTTGCGCGTGGCGGTATCGATGAGGCCAAGGCTGTTTTCGGCACTCAAGGACACATAGGCCTGCTTGCCATCCGGTGCGAACCCCACCTGCACCGGGGCATTGCCCACGGCGATACGGCCAAGCTCGCGCTGGCTGGCCGTATCCAGCACCGACACGCTGTCGTCCTTCACATTGGCCACATAGATGCTCCTCCCGTCCGGGCTCAACCGCAGCCCGTGCGGGTACTTGCCGGTGCCGATCGACCCGACCTGCCGCCTGGCAGCCAGGTCGTAAACCTGTACCGCGTTATTGCTGGCGTCGGTCACATAGGCGATGTTGCTGCCGGCGTCGGTAATCACATGGCCCGGGTGCCCGGCTACCGGCAGGCGGAATGCAGGCTTCGGCCCCAGTGGCAAGTCGAACACCAGCAAATCGCCGCCGGCCTGGCCGCCATGGTGGCCGGCATGTTCGCTCATGCCGACAGCCAGCAGGCGCTTGCCGTCCGGGGTGACCTGCACGTTGTGGGGCGCGATGTCCAGCGGCAAGGTGGTAACCCGGCCAGTGGCCAGATCCACCTGGCTGATCGAATTGCCGCGCTCGTTGGCGGTAAATACCGTTCCAGTTGGTGCCGCCATGGCAACGCTGGACAGCAGGGACAATGCCGCCAGTACGGCAGCAGAAACAACTCTGCGCATAAGGTAATCCTCAATGATGATGTCGCGCACGGCCCCGCTTCGGGGCGATGGCGAGGGTATGTGGGTGGCAGGATGCGTGGCGCGCGCCGGGCTGCACCACCCTGCCCGCCTTTTCGTGACGGTAAGGTTGGCCGCAAGCGAGGGCCGGGTATGACAGCCCCCGCCTGTTGCCGCTTAGAAGTTGCCGTACAGCGTGCTGCCGGGCTGCGGGCTGCGCGTCATGCTGTAAACCGCCAGGCTGCCCGGCTTTTCCGGGCCCATGCCGGGGCTGTTGGCCGGCATGCCCGGTACCGACAGCCCTACCAGACGGGGCTTGCTGGCGAGCAGTTTGCGGATGGCGGCCACCGGCACATGGCCTTCCAGGCTGTAGCCGGCAATTCGGGCGGTATGGCAGCTTTCCAGCCCCGGGGTCACCCCCAGTTTCTGCTTCAGCTGCGGCATGTCGTCACGGTTGATTGCCGTTACCTGGAAGCCGTTCTGCTGCAGGTAGGCGATATACGCCTCGCAGCAGCCGCAGGTCGGGCTTTTGTAAACAGTGGCGGAGATGGCGGCCAGCGCCGGGGTAGTGGCTGCAGCCAACAGGCCGGCCAGCAGCAGGGTACGAAGCACAGGCATGATTGCCTCCTTCTTGATGGTGTTCGACTCAGGACAAGCCCGCCGCGCAATACGCAGCAGGCGCGATAAGGGTCAAACCAGCAAGGGAGGACGATGCGGAGGGGTAATGACGATGCCGGCCAGCCTGGCCGGCTGATGTGGCACCAGCGGGCCGGAAGCATCCAGCGCGGCGACAGTCAGCGGGGCATTGCCCAGCAAGGACGGGGCACACAGCGCACTGCAGCCCGGCACGCCGCACTGCAGGCCGTGGTGCCGGGCGGCCAGCTTGTCGCCGGCCGGGGTGGCCTTGCTGTCATGGCAGGCAGGCTTGTGCACCGCCATGCAGTCCATCGCTGTTACCGCATGATCCTGCAGCAGCATGTCGACATCCGCCGCCAGCACATTGAGTGCAGGCAGCATCAGCAGCAACATGAGGATCAGGCGGTAAAGCGTTTTCATGCCGGCAACGATAACACCTTTCCGCTGCACTCAGGCACGCCGGCAGCCCGCAGCTGCAAACGGCTTGATCCAGGTCAGTTGCTGCTGGCTGCTCACGGCCATGGTGCCTGTCAGCCGCCGCGGGCGAGGCAGTTCTGGTAGCGGCCATCCACCTTGCGCGCGAACCATTCCGTGGTCAGGTGGTGGGTGATCTTGGGGCTGACCAGCACGATCTGTGGAATGGCCTCGCGCGGCACCTGGCGTCCGGCGGCGGCGTCCGCCAGCGCAAACACCTGGCGGTACAGCTGGGTCTGGCCGAAGCCGGCCAGCTTTTCCTGGCCCAGATCGCGCAGGATTTCGCCGCTGCTCATATGCAGCCGGTCGGCAATGGACAGCAATACCTTTTGCGTTTCGCTGGCCGCGCCGGACGGAATGCGCTCCATCTTGTTCTCGTACAGCATCAGGTCGCCGTCGGTAGCCAGCTTGCGGTGCACCACCCTGCCCAGCGCCGCCTGGAATGCCGCGTTGCGGCTGCTGTAGCGCCCGGCGTTGTAGTCGGCAAAGCGATACACCATATCGCTGTACTGCATCGGGTACTGCAGCATGATGGCCGCACCGAAGTACACGCTGCCGCGGCGGGTGAACACCTCGTCGCGCAGGTTCTTGTAGCTGTACGGGTAAGGCCAGCCGCGCACGTGCATCTCGGCAAACGCCACGCTGACCTGCATCGGGCCGCCGTCACGAATCGGGTTCTTGTGCTCGAAGATGGTCTGGCCGAACGGCAGCTCGCGCACCATGTCCTCGAACAGCGCATTCATCTGCCGCTTGGTGCGCAGCGCATTGATTCGCGCCTTGTAGCTGCGGCCGTCCGGCGAGGTCTTGGCCAGCGCCGCATCCACCACCAGTGACGGAATCAGGTACTTCTGCCGCCGCTTCTCGATCTCGCCCCACACGATGGCGGACAGATTGGGCGTTACCGGGTCCGGGTCGTAGCTGGATTCCTGCTCGGCCACGGCCAGCACGGCACAGAAGTTCTGCGGCGAGTACGGCAGTTTCAGATGGGTGAAGGCATTGATGATGTCGCTGTGCCAACCGGCGCGATCCGGAATGCCGTGCGGCAGCAGGCGGTCGAGTAGCACCCGGCCATCGCGCTCGCTGCTGTACGGCGCCGCCACGCGGGCGGGTGCCGGCGCGGGCGTCACTGGCGGCACCACCTGCGGCGGCACGGTGGGCGGCAGCACCGGTGTTACCGGCGCCGACACCTCCGGCGGGGAAACCTGCAGCGGCTGCTGATCCTGCAATACCGGGGCAGGCAGCGCCACGCCGGGCGAGACAGGTGCGGATGTTGCGCCACCTGACGTGGCCGGCTGCACCGGCGTTACCGCACAACCGGCCAGCATCACCGCCAGGCCGGCCCCCAACAGGAACGATTTCTTGTTTTCCAACTGGCTACTCATCCATCTTCATTCATTACCGGCCAAGCACAGCGTCTGGCCGCAAAAGCAGGCAATGTACGCTATTTCTGCCTGCTCAGCTGCGGCTGCATGCCGTGCGCCGGCTTGGGCATGAAGCCATTGGTCAGCAGATTCACCCCGATCCAGCCCAGCCCCAGCACGCCGACACACACGGCAAGCCAGGCGAAGACGCGAATCCAGCGCTCCTCCTTCCGTGCCGGCGCATCGGCGGCATCTCCCTCACCCGGTGCAGCTATGTCCTCCTCGCTGGCCAGCTGCAGTGCAGCGGGCGGCGGGCTTGCGGCCAACGTTGCCGCTGCGGCAAGCGCCACGGGCACCGGCTCGACACTGGCGCTGGCAACTGCAGCCACGGTCCCGGCAGAAATCAATTCCGGCTCCGACCCCGGCGCGGCAACCGCCGCCGCAAGCACCGCAGGCTCATCATTCTCGGCCTCGCCCCAGGCGGCAAAGCGCTGCGCCAGCCCGGCGAACAGCCCCAGCGCCGGCGGCGGCACCAGCTGCTGCGCCTGCTGGCGGATGATGCGGCTTTCGCACAGCACGAATACCACGCACAGCAGCGGCACCACGAACGACAGCGCCGGCGCCTGGCTGTCCACCCAGCCGGCGAGCAGCGGGTCGGAAACCGCCAGCTGCCCGGCCAGCCAGCCCAGCAGCGCGCTGCCGGCCGGCAGTAGCAGCGGGTAGCTTTCCAGCAGGCGGGTAACGAACAGGCTGCCGTACATCAGGATAGGCATGCTGAACAGCAGGCCCAGTATCAGCATCAGCACGCTGCCCTGGGTCATGGCGGCCAGCGCCACCACGTTGTCCAGGCTCAGGATCAGGTCGGCGGTAACCACCACCATCACCGCGGACCACAGCTGATCGCCGGCCGGGCGCAACTGTTCCCCGTCGCCGCCATCGTCGGCCAGCAGCAGCTTGATGGCGATCAGCAGCAGCAACGCCGCGCCTACCAGCTTCAGCATGGGAATGGCCAGCAGGAAGCTGGCCAGCGTGGTCAGCAGCACACGCAGCAGGATCGCAAACCCGGTGCCCAGCAGCACCGCGCGGCGGCGCAGCGCCGGCGGCAGCGAGCGACAGGCCATGGCGATCACCAGCGCGTTGTCCCCGCTGAGCAGCAGGTCGAACAGGAACACCTGCGCCGCCATGCCCAGCGAATGCGTCAAACTATCAAATTCCATGCACTCTCCTTGGCGCCTAGCCCAGCGCTCCCGCCAGGCCGGCATACAGCCCCACGCCAGCGGCAAACATGAAAATCACACCGATCACCACCGCCCGGCCACCGCGCAGACGGTGCTGCGGCGGCAGCTCGTGGCGCGCCAGCCAGAACAGAAAACCCAGCGTCACCGGCAGCAGCACCGCGTTTACCACCCCGGTGGCAATCGACAGCCGCACCAGGTTGATGCCGGACGCCACCAGCACACCGCCGGCCAGCAGCATCAGGCCGAAGGCGGAGTAGAACCACGGCGCCTCGCGCGGGTGCAGCTCCAGCGAGTGGTGCCGGCCGGTCACTTCGCCCAGCGCCCAGGCCACCGACAGGCAGACCACGATGGTGGCTACCAGCGCGCCGCCGCCCAGCGCCATGGCAAACAGCATGCGGCCAACGTGCTCGCCCAGCACCGAGGTAAACGCCTGCGCAATCTGCGGAATATCGTCCAGCCGCATGCCGCCGCCGTGGCTGCCGAACGCGGCGGCCGCGGCCACCAGCACGGCAGCGGTAATCACCTGGCACAGCACTGCACCCAGCAGGGTATCCAGCCGTGCCGCGCGCAGGTCGCCCAGCGTCAGGCCCTTGTCCAGCAAGGCGGACTGCTGATAGAACACCGTCCACGGCATGATGCTGGTGCCAAGGTTGGCCGCAAGCAGGTAGAGGTAGTCGTGATTGGCCAGCGGCATGTGCCGCAGCTGCGCGGCCATCTGGTGGTAGTCCGGCCGGGCATGCCAGGCCACCAGCAGGAAGGCCAGCTCGAATACCCCGAACAGGATGGCCACCCGCTCCACCGAGCGGTAGCTGCCGGTGCAGACCATGAAGAAGATCAGGCCGCCCACCAGCAGCATGCTCAGCCACACCGGCACGCCGTACAGCTGCCCCACCCCGGCCAGGCCGCTCATTTCGGTGGCCAGCGCGCCAAAGCAGCTCACCCCCAGCGTGAGCATGGAACACCAGGCCAGCGTGCGCCCGAAGCGCGCGCGCACCAGCTCGCCATAGCCCTTGCCGGTGCACAGCGCCAGCCGCACCGTCAGCTCCTGTACCACGAACAGCAGCGGGATGATCAGCAGTTGCAGCAGCAACAGTCTGTACCCCCACTGCGCCCCGCTCTGGGCGGCGGTGATCACGCTGCCGGCATCGGTATCTGCCAGCATTACCACCAGGCCGGGGCCGAGGATGGCCGCCAGCTGCCGCAGGCGCGCCACCGGCAGCATCATGCCGGCACGCCAGCCTGCAACATCAGCCGTGCGACCATTGCTCACGGCTTGGCACCGGCCGGGCCCGTCTTGAAGTCATGCAGCAGCGCGGAATCGGGCGTCAGCACCAGCGTGGCGCCGGAGTCGGCCAGCGCCTGGCGGTAGGTCTGCAGCGAACGGTAGAACTTGTAGAACTTCGGGTCCTTGCTGAAAGCATGCGCCAGGATGCGGTTGGCCTCGGCATCCGCCTCGCCGCGAATAATTGCGCTCTGGCGCTGCGCCTCGGACAGGATCACCGTGCGCTCGCTGTCGGCCTTGGCCTGGATCTGCTGCGCCCATTCGGCACCCTGCGCACGCAGTTGCTTGGCTTCCTGCTGGCGTGCGGATTTCATGCGGTCGTAGATCGCCTGGCTGGTTTCCAGCGGCAGGTCGGCACGGTGCAGGCGCACCTCGGTGACTTCGATGCCCAGCGGCCGTGCGCGCTCGGTCACCTCGCGCTGGATCTGCTCCACGATGCCGCCGCGCTCGCCGGACAACAGCGAGTGGATCATCACCTTGCCCAGCTCGCGGCGCAGCGAGGAGCTGACCAGCTGCGCCAGCTGGATATTGGCCTGATCCACCGTACGCAGCGACTGGTAGAAGCGCAGCGGGCTGGCGATGCGGTAGCGGGTATAGGTTTCCACCTCCAGCCGCTTTTCATCGCCCAGGATCACCTGCTCCGGCGGCGGCGCCAGCGTCTGCAGGCGCGTGTCGTAATACTGCACGCTGTCGATTACCGGCAGCTTGAATTTCAGGCCCGGCTGCTGATCGACATCAATGGGCGCCCCCAGGCGCACCACCAGCGCATTCTGCCCTTCCGGCAAGGTGTACAGCGACGAAGACAGCAGCCAGAAGGCGGCAATGGCGCCCAGCAGGCCGATACCACGCAAGCGCTTGTCCATCAGCGCACCTCCTTGCCGGCCGGTTTGGCCTTGTCCTGCAGCGGCATATAGGGCACCACGCCAGACATGCCCTTGCCGGACGAATCGATGATCACTTTGCTGGCCTTCTTCAGTACTTCGTCCATGCTTTCCAGGTACAGGCGCCAGGCGGTCACGTCCCTGGCCTGCGCATAACTCTGGTACACCGCATCGAAGCGCTGCGCCTCGCCCTGCGCCAGGTTCACCACCTGGCTCTTGTAGGCCTCGGCCTCCTGCTGGATGCGGTTGGCCTCGCCGCGTGCCTTGGGCAGCACGTCGTTGCTGTAGGCCTGCGCCTCGTTGCGCGCCCGCTCCTGGTCGGCACGCGCGCGCTGCACGTCGTTGAAGGCGTCGATTACCGACGATGGCGGGTCTACCCGCTGCAGCTGCACCTGGGTCACCCAGATTCCGGTCTGCTCCTGGTCCAGCCACTGCTGCAGCAGGACGCGGGTTTCGTCCGCCACCTGCTGGCGGCGGTTGGACATCACCGCCTGGATGGGGGTGCGCGACACGGTATCGCGCAGTGCGCTTTCCGCCGCGATGCGCAGCGCGGTTTCCGGGTCCTTCACCTTGAACAGGAACTTGCCGGCATCCTTGATGCGCCAGAACACCGCGCAGTCGGCCTCCACCAGGTTTTCATCTCCGGTGAGCATCTGCATGTCGCGCGGGTCTACGCTCTGGTTCTGCGCGCCGTCATACAGGTTGGCCAGGTGAATCTGGTTGATCTGGGTAACCTTGGGCAGCAGCAGCGTCTCCACCGGCCACGGCAGGTGGTAATGCAGCCCCGGGCCGGTGGTATCCACCCACTGGCCGAAGCGCAGCACCACGCCCTGCTCGTCCGGTTGCACCTTGTAGATGCCGCTCATCGCCCAGCCGGCCAGCAGCAGCGCCGCCAGCAGCCCCAGGCCCTTGCCCTGCAGCCCCAGCAATTGCAAGTAGTAGGCCAGGTGGCGGCGCAGCAGCCGCCCGCCGGGCAGGGCTGCCGCCGCGGCGTCGTCGGATGATTGGGAGGCCATGTAGCGCTGTTCTCCAGATACGCGGCGCAATATTCAGGATGCTGTTATTACGCGGCGTAAAATAAATGCGGAATTAACCTGTCAATATTCAATTTATTAATAATTATTAAGCAATTAATTAATAAATTATGCAGCAGGCGTTATACCGCAGACACTACAGCCAGACCAGCCCTGCCATTTGATTAAAATCACATACCAGGCTTGATACGCCCATGGCATGGCGCCGGCGTGCATTTTTCCGCCGTGGCCGAGGCCGAGCGGTGCCACACCTCGCGCACATAGGGGCGCGCATGCCCGGCCAGCGACAGCGCCGCACCGCGAATCCAGAAGCGCGTGGGCAGGCTTTGCCCGTACAGCGCCAGGAACAGCATGGCGAATACCAGCAGCAGAATGCGACCATCAGGGTGAGATTCGCGAAAGCGCCGCGACAGGTCGATGAAGATCAGGCTGACCAGCAGGCCAAGCAGCACGCCCGCCGTTACCTCGGACAGCGAGTGCGCTTTCAGGATCACGCGGGAAACCGCCACGAACAGACCGATCAGCGAGGCGGCGGCGGCACCCCACAGGCGGACTTTCACCGTTTGCTGATGCAGCAGCAGATAGGCGGCGGTGGGAAAGATGGCGGTAGCCAGCATGGCGTGCCCGCTGATGCCGGTGAAATCGATGGCGTGCGCGCCAATGCCCCAGCCAACGAACAGCGCCTTGGTTACCGTGACCAGCGCCACGGCAAACAGGAATACCACCAGCCACAGCAGGCAGCTGCGCCAGGCACGGCCGGCAGCCAGGAACAATGCAATGGCCAGCGCAAACGGCAGCAACAAGGCCGAACTGCCGAAGTTTGTAACGGTAACCCAGGAAAACATATTGCCAGACGCCAGAAACCGGAATAACGCCAAGGGCGGCAATCATACCATTGCCCGTCATTTTTATTGACGACGCCATTACCGAATCAATTATCGGCGATTTTATTTCCCTTCGCCGCTTAAATGGTCGCTGCCAATAAGGCGGCGGCACACCGGGTTTCAGACATTGGCGACCGTGTGAATGGCAAACGGCAGCACCACCTGCACCGATGCACGATCGTTACGGCCCTGCAGGCCGGCCAGCATGGTGTCCACCAGCCGCGTCGACATCCATTCCAGCGGGTGCGACAGCACCATGCTCACCAGCTCCTCGTTCAGCGCCTGGCGGGTAATGTCGGTCAGGTCGTGGCAGATGGTGACCAGCCCGCTGCGCTGTTCTTCGCGCAGCGCCTCGATCACGCCTTCAATGCCGCCGCCGGCCACGTAGATGCCGGCCAGGTCCGGGTGGCGATCCAGCAGCTCCAGCGTGGCGCCCTGCGCCAGGTTGATGTCCTCCAGGCTGGGCAGGGTTTCCAGCACCTGGAACTGCGGCGCGTACTCGCGCAGATAGGCGCGAAAGCTGATCTCGCACTGCTCCTGGCACAGATAGCGGTGGCTGCCCAGGATCAGCCCCACCTTGCCCGGCTGGCGGCTGAGGCGGGAAATCGCCCATGCCGCCGTGCGGCCAACTTTGCGGTTGTCCAGCCCCACGTAGCCGGCGCAGCCATCGGCGGTGAGGTCGGATACCAGCGCGTACACCGGCATGCCGCGTGCCGCCAGCGTGTCGATGGCCTGGCTGATCAGCGGATGGTCGGCCGCCACCACCGCGATGGCATCCACGTCGCGCGCCATGCTCAGCAACCGGGCGGCGACGTGCTGCGGCGTCAATACATCCAGGTAGTCGATCAGCAGCTTTGCGCGCCCTGCTGCCGCCTGCTCCAGCGCCAGCCCCAGCTCGCGGTAAAAATATGTGCTCTGCCGCTGCAGCAGGATGCCCAGCCGGGGCGCCGCCTGCTGCTGCTCGATGCGGTGGCGGATCAGCCCGGTGCGGTGAAAGCCCAGCTGCTCCGCCGCCGCCAGCACCTTCTGCGCCGTCTGCGGCCGCACTTTGGCGCGCTGGTTGATCACGCGATCCACCGTGGCCACACCCACACCGGCCAGCCGCGCCACGTCTTCCATGGTCGGGCCGCTCATTTCCCCTCCGTTTTGATAGAACTATCAAAAATTGCTTATGGCTGAATGATAGGTGGTGGCATGCAAGTGGCCCGCCTTATTGCCTTGTGGAATCAGCCAATTAAACTGGACTTGCCGCAAGCCATGCCAGCAATGGCTGCCAGCATATCAGCAAAACTATCAAAATAGCCCGGAGAAGACACTGCCATGAAAATCGCGCTCGACCCCTATATGCACCGCCACCTCGACCTGCCGGCACTGGTGCGCAAGACCGCAGAGCTGGGCTATGACCAGATCGAACTGTCGCCGCGCGCCGACTTCCTCGACTGGTGGGTGATGCCGCGCGCCCACGCCGCGCGCATCGCCGGCTTCAAGCGTGCGCTGCGCGAGCATGGCGTCGGCCTGGCCACCCTGCAGCCGATGTACCGCTGGGCCAGCCCGTTCGAGGACGAGCGCCAGTGGGCGGTGAAGTGCTGGAAGAAGGCCATTGAAGTGGCGGTGGAAATGGACTGCCGGCTGATGATCTCCGAATTCGGCCGTGGCGCCTCACCGGAGCGCTCCGTCGGCCAGGGCGCCGGCACCAATACCAAAGAGATGTGCGAGGCCGCCTGGTGGCGCTCGATGGAAGAACTGGTACCCATCCTGGAGCGCGAGGACATCACCCTGTCGGTGGAGCCGCACCCGGAAGACTGGGTGGAAACCCTGGCCCCGGCGCTGGACATCGTGCAGGTGCTGGGCTCCCGCCACGTCAAGCTGTCCTACATCGCGCCGCACACCTTCTACTACGGCGACGACATGGCCGCCATGCTGCGCGCCGCCGCGCCGGTACTGGCCCATGTGCGCGTGGCCGACACCTTCAACCACAAGGCCAGCTCGCAGCTGCGCTACATCGTCAACCCGCCCGGCTCCGGCCACATCCGCGTGCACCAGCACCTGGATATCGGCCAGGGCGAAATCGACTGGGAGGTGTTCTTCGCCACCCTGGCCGACATCGGCTTCGACGGCGTGCTGTCGTCCTGCGTGTTCGCCTGGGAGGAGCGCGCCGACGAGTCCGCGCGCTTCATGCGCGGCGAGATCCAGCGCTACCTCGACAAGCACCAGCGCTAAACCAGCCACATCCTGAACCGATTCCAGCCTCCCCGCGCACGGCGCGGGGCAGGCCCCGCTTTACCTGAAAAACGGAGACATCATGAGCATCAAGATTGCCAGCGCCCCCTGCTGCTGGGGCGTGGACGACGTGAACAACCCGCATCTGCCGCCATGGCAGCGGGTGCTGGACGAAGCCGCGCAGGCCGGCTACCAGGGCATCGAGCTGGGCCCCTACGGCTACATTCCGCTGGACGTGGAACAGGTGGGCAATGCCCTGCACCGCCACCAGCTGTACATCGTGGCCGGCACCATCTTCGACGACCTGGTGGCTGCAAAAAACCTGGACAGCCTGCTGCGCCAGACCCGCGACATCTGCAGCCTGATCACCCGCCTGCCGCGCCCGCCGCAGGTAGACGGCCAGCGGTTCGCCGCCCCCTACCTGGTGGTGATGGACTGGGGCCACCCGGAGCGCGACTTCCAGGCTGGGCACAGCGAACGCGCGCCGCGCCTGGCCGCCGCAGACTGGCAGCGCATGGTGGCGCACATCCGCCAGATTGCCGCCGTGGCGCACAACGAGTTCGGCGTGCGCACCGTGATCCACCCGCATGCCGGCGGCTATATCGAGTTCGCCGACGAGATCCTGCAGATCCTGGCCGACATTCCCTACACCGAGGCCGGGCTGTGCCTGGACACCGGCCACCTGTACTACGCCGGCATGGACCCGGCTAAGTGGCTGCGCCAGCACGCCAGCCGCCTGGACTACATCCACTTCAAGGATATCGACCTGGCGGTGTACCAGCAGGTGATGCAGCAACGCATTGCTTTCTTCGACGCCTGCGCCAAGGGGGTGATGTGCCCGATCGGCAAGGGGGTGATCGACTACCCGGCCATCCGCCAGCTGCTGGATGACATCGGCTACCACGGCTACATCACCATCGAACAGGAACGCGACCCGCGCCATGCCGACAGCAGCCTGCGCGACGTCACTGCCAGCCTGCACTACCTGCAACAGGCCGGCTTCAACTGACATGACCAGCAGCCAGCCGCGCCACGGCGCAAGGTTGGCCGCATACACAGGAGACAGAGACATGATCAACGGAGAGAAACTCACCGCCACGCCGATTCGCTGGGCCATGGTGGGCGGCGGCAAGGGCAGCCAGATCGGCTATATCCACCGCAGCGCCGCGCTGCGCGACAACGTGTTCCAGCTGCTGGCCGGCGCCTTCGATATCGACCCGCAGCGCGGCCGCGACTTCGGCGCCAGCCTGGGCGTGGACCCGGCGCGCTGCTACCCGGACTACCAGACACTGTTTACCGAGGAGGCCAAGCGCCCGGACGGCATCCAGGCGGTGTCCATCGCCACGCCCAACGGCACCCATTTCGCCATCTGCAAGGCGGCGCTGCAGGCCGGGCTGCACGTGGTGTGCGAGAAACCACTGTGCTTCACCACCGCCGAGGCCGAGGAGCTGCAAACGTTGGCCGCAAGCCGTGGCCGGATCGTCGGCGTCACCTACGGCTACGCCGGCCACCAGCTGATCGAGCAGGCGCGGCAGATGATTGCCGCCGGCGAGCTGGGCGAGATCCGCATCGTCAACATGCAGTTCGCCCATGGCTTTCACAGCGCGGCGGTGGAAGACGCCAACCCCAGTACCCGCTGGCGGGTGGACCCGAAATTTGCCGGCCCCAGCTATGTGCTGGGCGACGTCGGCACCCACCCGCTGTACCTGTCCGAGGTGATGCTGCCGGAGCTGAAGATCAGCCGCCTGCTGTGCAGCCGGCAGAGCTTTGTCGCCAGCCGCGCCCCGCTGGAAGACAACGCCTTCACCCTGATGCAGTACCACGGCGGCGCCATGGGCAGCGTGTGGTCCAGCGCGGTGAATGCCGGCTCCATGCACGGGCAGAAGATTCGCGTCATCGGCGCGAAAGCCAGCCTGGAATGGTGGGACGAGCGCCCCAACCAGCTGAGCTTCGAGGTGCAGGGCCGCCCGGCACAGATACTGGAGCGCGGCATGGACTACCTGCACCCGGCGGCACTGCACGACGACCGCATTGGCGGCGGCCACCCGGAGGGGCTATTCGAGGCGTGGTCGAACCTGTACTACCGCTTTGCGCTGGCAATGGACGCCAGCGACCGTGACGACCGCGCCGCGCTGGCCGCCATCCGCTACCCGGACATCCACGCCGGAGTGGAAGGTGTGCGCTGGGTGGAGAACTGCGTGCGCTCCGCCGACCTGGGCGGCGTGTGGGTGGACTACCGCTAGGCCGTAGCGGTACGGCACAAACAGCAAGGGCGCCTTCGCAGAAGGCGCCCTTGTCGCTGGCACTTGCCGACTTACTCGGTAAACGGCAACAGCGTGCTGGCCGCGGCCTCATCCTCCACGCCCATCACCATCAGCAGTGCCGCCAGCCCGCCGGACAAACCGGCCAGCTGGCTGCCCGACATGCGTGACAGGGCTTCCGGCAGCCAGCCGCGCGGCGCGAAATCCACGCCACCCATCAGCTGCCGCCCGGACTCGCTCAGCACCACTTCCACCACGCGCTGATCCTGCGCATTGCGCTGGCGCTGCAGATAGCCCTGCTCTTCCAGCTTCAGCAGCATATTGCTGAGCGTGGCCGGCTTGATCGACATGCGTGCCGCCAGCTCGCCGGCCTTCAGCGGGCCGCTGTCCTTCAGTTCGGCCAGCACCCAGGCCTGCGCACCGGGAATGCCCAGCTGCTTTTCGATGCCTGCAGAGTGCTGCTGTGCGGCGCGGAACACCACGCGGAACTGTTTGAGCACATCCAGCGGCGCTACCGCGGTTTGCGTATTTACCATTGCCCGAGTCTTCGTATTGTTATTGAACAAGCGAATACCGCTCCATGCGGCAAACCGCGCTAGACAGCGGTGCCGCCCACGGTCAGGCCGCCATCGATGCGCAGCGTGGGCTGGCCCACGCCTACCGGCACGCTCTGGCCTTCCTTGCCGCACACGCCCACGCCCTCATCCAGCGCCAGGTCGTTGCCTATCATGCCCACGTAGTTCAGCACGTCCGGGCCGTTGCCGATCAGCGTGGCGCCCTTCACCGGGTAGACCAGCTTGCCGTTCTCGATCTTCCACGCTTCGGAAGCGGAAAACACGAACTTGCCGCTGGTGATGTCCACCTGGCCGCCACCGAAGTTGGCCGCATAGATGCCGTCCTTCACCGAGGCGATGATCTCTTCCGGCGCCTTGTCGCCAGCCAGCATATAGGTGTTGGTCATGCGCGGCATCGGGATATGGGCATAGGACTCGCGCCGGCCGTTGCCGGTGGGCGCCATGCCCATCAGCCGCGAGTTCATCGCGTCCTGCATATAGCCTTTCAGGATGCCGTTCTCGATCAGCGTGGTGCAGTGGGTGGCATTGCCCTCGTCGTCGATGGCCAGCGAGCCACGGCGGCCCGGCAGCGTGCCGTCATCCACCACGGTAACGCCCGGCGCAGCCACGCGCTGGCCGATACGGCCACTGAACGCCGAGGTGCCCTTGCGGTTGAAATCGCCTTCCAGGCCGTGGCCGATGGCCTCGTGCAGCAGCACGCCCGGCCAGCCGGAGCCCAGCACCACGGTCATGGCGCCGGCCGGCGCCGGGCGCGATTCCAGGTTGATCAGTGCCTGACGCACCGCTTTTTCCACATGGTGGGCGATGAAGTCATCGCTGAAACCGGTCAGGTCGTAACGGCCGCCACCACCGCTGCTGCCCATCTCGCGGCGGCCAGCCTGCTCGGCGATCACCGTTACCGACAGCCGCACCAGCGGACGCACGTCGGCGGCACGCACACCATCGTGACGCGCCACGTACACCACGTCGTATTCCGCCACCACCCCGGCCATCACCTGGATCACCCGCGGGTCGCTGGCGCGCGCCAACCGCTCCACCTTTTCCAGCAGCTCCACCTTGGCCTCCGCCGGCAGGCTGTCCACCGGGTCCAGCGCCGGGTACAGCGCACCCGGCAGGCGGCGCTGTACCGCGCCGGCATTGCCGTGACCACCGGCGGCGCCGATGGCGCGCACCGCGTCGGCCGCCTGGCCCAGCGCAAAGGCGCTGATGTCGTCGGAGTAGGCAAAGGCGGTTTTTTCACCGGACACGGCGCGCACGCCCACGCCCTGGTCGATGCTGAAGCTGCCTGCCTTGACGATGCCTTCCTCCAGGCTCCAGCCCTCGGTGCGGGTGTACTGGAAGTACAGGTCGGCGTAGTCCACCTGGTGCGCCAGCATGCGCCCCAGGGTGGCGTCGATCACGCTCTCATCCACCCCGTACGGGGCCAGCAGCAGGGTATCGGCAATGGCTTGTGCGTTGCTCATGATTGTTTCTTTCAGGAAAACACGCGGTGTGCCAGCGCCGGCAGGCGGTCACGCACCGAATGGATCAAATCTTGGTCGATATCGGCCAGCACCACGCCCTCGCCCTTGTCGAGCTGCGCCACGATGCGCCCCCACGGGTCGATGACGATGCTCTGGCCATGGGTCTTGCGGCCGTTCTCGTGCGTGCCGCCCTGGGCGGATGCCAGCACGTAGCACTGGTTCTCGATGGCGCGCGCGCGCAGCAGCACTTCCCAGTGCGCTTCGCCGGTGGTGGCGGTGAACGCCGCCGGCAGTACCAGCAGGTCGAACGGCGCCATCTGGCGAAACAGCTCGGGAAAGCGCAGGTCGTAGCAGATGCCGAAGGCGATATCCGCCAGCGGCGTGCTGATCTTCAGCGGCTCGGAGCCGGCCACGATGCTGTCCGACTCGCAGTAGCGCTCGCCCTGGCCGGTAAAACCGAACAGGTGGATTTTGTCATAACGGCCGGCCACGCTGCCATCCGGCGCGAACAGCAGCAAGGTGTTGAGCACCTTGCCCGGCTGCGGGCTGGCCAGCGGCACGGTGCCGCCCACCAGCCATACGCCATGCTCGCGCGCCATATCCGCCAGCCCCTGCTGCAGCGGGCCGTCGCCGAACGCTTCACGAATGGCCACCTTGTCGCCATCCTGGCGGCCCATCAGGCAGAAATATTCCGGCAGCACGATCAGCTCGGCCCCTTGCTGCGCCGCCTCAGCCACCAGTTCGGCGGCACGCTGCAGGTTCTGCTGCGGGTCGGTGCCCGACACCATCTGCACGGCGGCAACCCGGAAATTCTTTTTCATTGCATTACTCCTGCTAGTGCGACGTTGATTTTGCCGGCGGTTTTTCCACCTGCTGCCCTACCTTGCGCACCTTGGGTTCGGTAAGACTGCCGGTGATTTCATATTCATAGGACAGTATCTGGCTCACCGGGTCCTGCAGCAGCTTCTGCGCCGCAAACGCCACCGCGCCCGCCACCGGGTTGAGCAGCGTGGCGCCGGTAATCACCGCCACGCTTTCCGACACGGTAGGCGTGATGCGCACCATCACCTGCTGACGGTTGTTGGCGAGGTCCGCCTCGCCACGCATCGCCACCTTGGCCGCCGGCCCCTGGATCTGGATGTCGTTGGAGCGGAACACGCCGGCATCGATATTGGCGGTGCCACGCAGGCTGTCAAAGGCGAAGCCGCTGCTGAATACGTCGGTGAAGTCCAGGCGGATGCGCCGCGTCAGCGACTGCAGACTGAGCAGGCCGAGCAGGCGCCCGGCGCCCGGTTCCACCTGGGCGAAGCGGCCCTTGCCCATATCCAGCTTCACTGTACCAGTGATGCGCGCCAGGTCGAAAGCGGTAAGCTGCCCCAGCCACTGCACCTTGCCGGACAAATCGCCGGCGCCGCCCTTGAGCATGCCAGGCAGGCCGATGCGGTCCATCAGCGCGCCGGCATTGCTGGCGTGCAGTACAAAGTCGAGTTCGGTATTGCGCGATGCGCTGCTACTGCCCTCCGGCGCGGCACCCTTGACCTGCAGCTCCGCCTCCGGCGTCTGCACCGCCACCTGGTCCAGCAGCCACAGCTTGGGCTGGTGATGCGCCAGCAGGCGCAGCGTGCCCAGCTCATGGCCAGCAAACTGGAACTTGTCCACCTGCACGTCCAGCGTCGGCAGCGACTGCTGTGTTTCTTCGCCGGCGGCGCCCTCCACCTGCGGCAAGGGCAGCGCCAGCCGCTGCATGCGGGCGCGCAGCACGCCGTTACCGGCCGGCTGGTAGCCAAACTGGCCCTGCAGCTCGCGGGCGCTCAGCTGCAGCACCAGCGGCGCGGTGCCGCCGTTCCAGTCCAGCTTGCCATCCACATCGTGCAACTGCTTGCCATCCACCTGCAGTTGCGGCGTTTCCAGCCTCAGCTGCAATGGCGGCATACCGCTACCATTGCTACCGCTACCGCTACCGCTACCGGTGCCGCCGACCGCCGTCACGGCATCAAGCCAGGGGTCGAGCAGCAGTTGCGGCACCTTGGCATGCAGGCTGATGCTGTCCTGCGGCTCGGGCGAAGGCACGCCCACGCCCACACCAACGCCTTGCAGCGCGCCATCCGGCCGCAGCGTCACCACGCCGGCAGCGCGTGCCTGCTGCTGCCACTCCAGCCGCCAGCCATGCAAGGTTGGCCGCAAGGCCAGCTGCAGCGGCCAGGCATCGCCCGCCGGCTTGCCCAGTGGCGCCGGTGCGCTGCTGGCCACACCCTGCAGCGACGATGTCAGCTGCAGCTCGTCCAGGTTGCGGCCAACGGTAAAGCTGGCCTGGTACGGCGTCTTGCCGCCCAGGTAGCGGCTGAGCAAGGACACATAGCGGTCGGTGACCTGCTGCAGCTCCAGCTCGCCGGCGCTGGTGAAATGCATCTTGCCGGCGCTGTCCAGCGTGGCGGCAAGGTGGCTGCGGCCGCCAAAGGCGCTGTAGTCGATGCCGGGGCTGTAGGCGCCGTGCTCGTTGAAGCGCAGCACACCGCTGACATTCTCCAGCGCCGGCAGCGGCAGGCTGCGGAACTGCAGATGGTTGCCGGACAGCGCCACCGCGCCGTCCACGCGGGTGTCCGCCACGTGCGCCAGCGGAATGTCGAGGCCGAGTTGCAGGCCGGCCTGCCCGCTGCTGTCGATACTGGACAGAAAACCATCCAGCCAGTGGTCCACCGGGCTGGCGCGGGTGTAGGCCAGCATCTGCGGCAGCTCGCCCTGCGCATGGCCCTTGATCAGCAGCTTGCTTTCGCCACGGCTGGTGGCCGGCAGCTGCACATTGACGTGATCCAGCGCCACGCCGGCGGTCTGCGCCTGCTCGGCATCGATGCCGATATCGTCGTTGCGCATGCTGAAGCGGCCCTGAATGCTGCTGATCGCCGGCCAGCCCGGCTCGAACTGCAGCTTGCCGTCATGAATATCGGCCGACACCTCGAAACGGCCATCCTTGCCGTCGGGGAACGGGAACGCCGCCAGCTTGCCCTGCAGGCTGGCACGTATCTGCCGCGCCTCGCCGCCCTGCAGCGCCTGCCGCAGCCAGGCCACGGTTTCCTTGCCGATCAGCGCCGGCAGGTAGGCCGGCACCCGCGCCGCCGGCATGCTGTCGGCGCTCAGTTGCAGATCGCTGCGCACGCTGCCGTCGGCCGCCAGCTGCAAACCGCCCCTGATGTCGGCGTGCAGATCCGGCGTGGCCACGTTCACCCCCGGCACATTGATCTGCCAGCCGTTACCGCCGCGCTGCCAGTCAAGGTTGGCCGCAAGCTTCTGCAGGTTCACCGCCTGCGGCAGCTGACCCGGCACCTGCAGCTGCAGCGCGCTGCCATCCAGCGTCAGCTGGCCGCCGCTCTTGGCCATGGACACCCGGCCGGACAGGCCGCCAGCCAGGCGGGTGCCGTTGCGCAGCGCAAAGGCCAGGCCGTCAAAACCGGTGGCAAACTGGAAATCCTGCGGCGCCTGCAGGCGCCCCTGCCAGCGCAGGTCGGTCTGCTGCAAATCGCCATCCAGCCGCGCCAGCGGGCTGGTGGCCAGCGCCGGCAGATGCGGGCTCAGCAAGGGCAGCAGCGGCGCCAGCGACAGCCGGCTGACGCGTGCACTGCCCCCCCGGGTATCGCTCCACTGCGCCTGGATCGCCGCATCGGCCAGCAGCTTGCCGTACTGGGTATTCACCATCAGGTGGCTGGCCTGCAGCGCGTGACGGCCCGGCTCTATGCTCTGGTAGTCGAGCTGGCCGGCCAGGTGCGGCAGCGGCACGGCCTGCCCGGACAGCGACAGCGCCACTTTTTCCACCTGCCACTTGCCGCCCAGCTGGGTGACCCGGCCATCGGCAAACTGCATCGCCAGCTGCGACGATGCCGCGCCGCCCACGCTGAACGGCGCGTTCGGCCAGTAGCGCTGCAACCAGCCCAGCTCCGGCGCATCAGCCTGCAGCGCCAGGTCGCCGCGCCATTGTTGCCATTCACGCATCCTGCTGCCGCGCCAGCTGGCGTCGAGATCCAGCCGCGACAGCAAGGTGCTTTCCGGGCGCGCCCGCACCTGCAGCCGGTGCTTCAGCAGGCCGTTGTTCAGCTGCATGCGGGTGTCGCGTGCCGACAGCGGCGGCAGGCCCAGCAGCTGGTCATGCCAGGTAAAGCGCTGCAGCTGCACGTCCACTTCGTCCTGCCGCAGCAGCCAGTCCACCGCCGAGCCGTCGCCCTTGCCTTCGTCCAGCGGAATGCCGTTCAGCCGCAGCCGGCCGTCCGGCTGGCGTTGCAGATCCAGTGACAGCCCGCGCAGGGTGATGCGCGCCATGTGCGGCTCCAGGTACAGCACGCTTTTCCAGCCCGGTTCCAGCCGCGCCTCGCGCAGCAGCATAGGCGGGCTGTCCGGCCGCGGGCGCAGCACCAGGTCGTTGAGGGTGATTTCAGGCGTCCACAGCAGCCACTGGCCGCTGATGCGGCCAACCTTTACCGGCATGCCGATGCTGTCGCTGGCCCAGCGCTCCACATCCGGGCGCAGGCGGTCGACATTGGGCAGAAAGGCAAAGCGGAACAGCAGGAAGGCGCTGCCCAGCAGCAGCAGGCACAGCAGCAGCAAGGCGGCAACGACGCGCAGCACGCGTTGCGTCAGATGCACGATGCGCAGGCTGTGGTCTTCACGCGCTGCGCTGGAGTCTGGAGAAGGGTTAGAATGAGGAGTCACGATTTCGTCATACCGTTGAAGGCGCATTATGCCAGCAAACCTCGCCGCCATCCCAGCAGCCAGAACATTCAGTTACTACCTCGACCGCCAGCTTTCCGCCTACCCGGAACAGCTTGCCCTGCTGGAACAGCGGCTGGCGCAGCCGTTCAGCCAGGACGAAATGCAGTCCTTCACCGACTGGGACAAGCTGGACAGCATGGAAGTGCTGCAGACGCAGCTAAGAAAACTGCGCACTGCCGTCATGGCGCGGCTGATCGCCCGCGACGTCGGCGGCCTGGCTAACCTCGACGAAGTAGTGCGCAGCATCAGCCTGCTGGCCGATTTCGCCATCAACATCACCCTGCCCGTTGCCCGCCGCTCGCTGGCGCACTTCGGCGAGCCCATCGGCGAGGACAGCGGTGAGGCGCAGCAGATGATCGTGGTGGGCATGGGCAAGCTTGGCGGCTACGAGCTGAACGTGTCGTCCGACATCGACCTGATCTTCCTGTACCCGGAAGGCGGCGAAACCAATGGCGAGCGCCGGCTCGCCAACCACGACTACTTCACGCGCCTGGGCAAGCTGCTGATCGGCGCGCTGAACGACATCACCTTCGACGGCCAGGTGTTCCGCGTCGACATGCGCCTGCGCCCCTACGGCGACTCCGGCCCGCTGGTGATGAGCCTGGCGGCACTGGAAAACTACCTGCTCACCCAGGGCCGCGAATGGGAACGCTACGCCTGGATCAAGGCCCGGGTAATCGCCGGCGACGCCAGCCAGATGGAGCCGTTCACCCGCCCCTTCGTATACCGCAAATACCTGGACTACGGCGCTTACGGCGCCATGCGCGAACTGCACGCGCAGATTCGCCGCGAAGTGGCGCGCCGCGACATGGCGGAAAACATCAAGCTGGGGCCGGGCGGCATCCGCGAGGTGGAATTCATCGCCCAGGTGTTCCAGCTGATCCGCGGCGGGCGCGAGCGCCGGCTGCAGCTCAAGAGCACGCGCGACACCTATGCGGTGCTGGCCGAGCTGCGGCTGCTGGAGCCGGACACGGTGGAAGAGCTGCTGCAGGCCTACACCTTCCTGCGCAACCTGGAGCACCGCCTGCAATACCTGGACGACCAGCAGACCCAGAGCCTGCCGGGCAACGAGGAAAACCGGCAGCGCATCGCCGCCAGCATGGGCTTTGCCAGCTGGCAACGCTTCCTGGACGAACTCAACCAGCACCGCCGCAAGGTTACCCGCCACTTCGAGCAGGTGTTCTTCCTGCCCACCGAAGGCGCCCCCGCCCACCCGCTTACCGGCCTGTGGCGCGACATCGCCGACACCGACGCTTGCGGCCAACTGTCCGCACTCGGCTACCAGGATGCCGAGGCAACCCAGCAGCAGCTGCGCAGCCTGCAGGCCAGCCAGCGTTACCAGCAGCTGCCGGACGGCAGCCGCAAGAAGCTGGACGCGCTGATGGGGCCGCTGATCGAGGTGGCCGGCGGCTTCGACAACCCGGACACCACGCTGTCGCGGGTGCTGACCCTGATCGAAGCCATCAGCCGCCGCGCCTCTTACCTGGCGCTGCTGCAGGAATACCCGCAGACCCTGCAACGCCTGGCCTCGCTGTGCTCCGCCAGCGCCTGGGTATCCGTCTACCTGACCCAGCACCCCATCCTGCTGGACGAACTGCTGGATGCGCGCGTGCTGTACGCCAGCCCGGACTGGCCACAGTTGGCCGCACAGCTGCAGCAGCAGCTGGAAGACTGCCAGGGCGACGTGGAAGCCAAGATGGACACCCTGCGCCACTTCCAGCACGCGCAGACCTTCCGCCTGGTGGCGCAGGACCTGGCCGGCATGTGGACGCTGGAGGCGCTGTCCGACGAGCTGTCGCTGCTGGCCGACCTGGTGCTGGACGCCACCATCCGCCATGCCTGGCTGGACATCCCCAAGCGCCATCGCGAAGTGCCGCTGTTCAGCGCCATCGGCTACGGCAAGCTGGGCGGCAAGGAGCTGGGTTATGCCTCCGACCTGGACGTGATCTTCCTCTACGACGACGAACACCCCGACGCGGCCGAGCTGTACTCGCGCCTTGCCCGCAAGATCACCACCTGGCTGACCAGCACCACCTCGGCCGGCGTGCTGTACGACATCGACCTGCGGCTGCGCCCCAACGGCTCCAGCGGCCTGCTGGTCAGCACCACCGAGGCGTTCCGCCACTACCAGCACCACGACGCCTGGTTGTGGGAACACCAGGCGCTGACCCGCGCCCGCTTCGTCTGCGGCGATGTCGCCATCGGCCAGCGCTTCGAAGCCATCCGCCAGGAGGTGCTGTCGCTGCCGCGCGAGCTGCCAACGTTGGCCGCAGAGGTGGTCGGCATGCGCAACAAGATGCTGGAAACCCACCCGTCGCGCGAAGACGATGTCAAACATGCGCGCGGCGGCATCGTGGACGTGGAATTCATCGTGCAGTACCTGATCCTGGCCCATGCCCGCCAGGTGCCGGGCCTGCTGGCCAACAGCGGCAATATCGCGCTGCTGGCCACCGCCGCCGAGGCCGGGCTGATTCCGGCGGAGCTGGCCAACCAGGCGCGCGATGCCTACCGCAACTACCGCCGCCTGCAGCACGCCAGCCGCCTCAACGACAGCAGCAAGGTCAGCCATGCACCGCTGGCGTATTACCAGCACGTGCAGGCGCTGTGGCAGGCAGTGTTCGGTCTTGCCGCGCAGTGAAAGCCGTAACACTTTGCCAGTGGCGACGGTATAATCGCCGCACAATCAAATAACGGGACTTACGGAGAACTCACCATGTCGATGGCAGATCGCGACGGCTTCATCTGGTACAACGGCGAACTCGTGGAATGGCGCAACGCCACCACCCACGTGCTCACCCACACCCTGCACTACGGCATGGGCGTGTTCGAAGGCGTGCGTGCCTATGAAACCGCCAAGGGCCCGGCGATCTTCCGCCTGCAGGACCATACCGACCGCCTGTTCCGCTCTGCCAAGATCCTGGGCATGAATCTGCCGTTCAGCAAGGAGCAGATCAACCAGGCACACCTCGACGTGGTGAAGGCCAACAAGCTGCAGTCCTGCTACTTCCGCCCGATGGCCTTCTACGGCTCCGGCAAGCTGGGCGTGGCACCGAAGCAGGACGACGTGCAGGTGATCGTGGCCGCCTGGCCGTGGGGCGCCTACCTGGGCGAAGAAGGCCTGGAAAAAGGCATCCGCGTGAAGACCAGTTCCTTCACCCGCCACCACGTGAACATCACCATGTGCAAGGCCAAGGCCAACGGCAACTACATGAACTCCATCCTGGCCAATAACGAAGCCACCGCCGACGGCTACGACGAAGCGCTACTGCTGGACGTGGACGGCTTCGTGGCCGAAGGCTCCGGCGAGAACATCTTCATCGTCCGCAAGGGCAAGCTGTACACCCCGGACCTGACCAGCGCGCTGGAAGGCATCACCCGCGACACCGTGGTGCAGATCGCCACCGAAATGGGCCTGCAGATAATCGAGAAGCGCATCACCCGCGACGAAGTCTACAGCGCCGACGAGGCCTTCTTCACCGGCACCGCCGCCGAAGTCACCCCGATCCGCGAGCTGGACCGCCGCGACATCGGCGAAGGCAAGCGCGGCCCGATTACCGCCGAGATCCAGAAACGCTACTTCGACTGCGTGAAGGGCCTCGACAGCAGCAAACAGCACTGGCTGACCTACGTCGGCTGATTTACGACTCTCGCGGCGGCCCCGGCCGCCGATTTTCGACCACACCGAAAGCAAGCTAGCATGGCTGAACTGAAAGAAAACACCGCCCGCGTCATCGAAGTTACCGCCAAGGACCTGCCGCTGCACTGCCCGACTCCGGACCAGGTCCAGTGGAACTCCCATCCGCGCGTGTTCCTGCCCATCGTCAAGAACGGCGGCGAAGCGCTGTGCCCGTACTGCGGCACCCGCTACAAGCTGACCGGCCCGCTGCCGCATGGCCATCACTAAGCCATTCAACCCATAGCCTGACTGAAGGTGTAGCCTTGCTGCACCTTTTTTGCTTCTGTACATGATCAAGAAAATACTGGTGATCGGCCCCTCCTGGGTGGGCGACAGCGTCATGGCGCAACCGCTGTACCGGCGGCTGCACGAACGCCACCCTGGCCTGGAACTGCATGTGTTCGCCCCGGCGTGGACCTTGCCGCTGCTGTCGCGCATGCCGGAAGTGGCCAAGGCGCATCTCAACCCCTTCGGCCACGGCCAGCTGCGGCTGAAGGAGCGCTGGAAAGTGGCGCGCCAGCTGCACAGCGAACATTTCGACCAGGTGGTGGTGCTGCCCAATTCGCTGAAGGCGGCGCTGATCCCCTTCCTGGCCGGCATCCCCAAGCGCACCGGCTTTACCGGCGAGCTGCGCTACGGCCTGCTCAACGACACCCGCGACCTGGACGAACACGAACTACCCACCATGGTGGAGCGCTTCTGCGCACTGGCCGAAGCACCGGGCCAGGCGCTGCCGCGCCCGATACCGCATCCGCGGCTGGCCTCGCGCCGCGAGCAGCAGGAGGCCACCGCCCGCAAGCTGGGCATCGACCTCGCCCTGCCCATCGTGGCCATGTGCCCCGGCGCCGAGTACGGCCCGGCCAAGCGCTGGCCGGCGCGCCATTTTGCCGAGCTGGCCCGCCGCTACCGCGCTGCCGGTTACCAGGTATGCCTGTTCGGCTCGCCCAAGGACCAGGAAATCGGCGACGAAATCGCCAGCCTGGCAGAAGGCGCTGCGGCCAACCTGTGCGGCAAGACCGGCCTGGAAGAAGCCATCGACCTGATGGGTCTGGCCAAGCTGGCCATCTGCAACGACTCCGGCCTGATGCACGTAGCCGCGGCACTGGACGTGCCGCTGGTCGGCATCTACGGCTCCTCCAGCCCGGATTTCACCCCGCCGCTGAGCAACAAGGCCGCCATCGTGTCGCTCAATATGGACTGCAGCCCCTGTTTCGAGCGCAACTGCCCGTACAAGCACACGCTCTGCCTGGAAAACCTGCACCCGGCACAGGTGTGGCAGGCAGCCGAAAACCTATTGCAACCGAAGTCACCGCAAGCCACTTCGCAAGACTGACACCATGAACCGCAACGACATCCCCGCCACACCGGAAGAAAACAGCCGTCGCATGGAGCTGGTGCGCGCCGCTGCCCGCCTGTTCCGGGACCAGGGCTACGAACGCACCACCGTGCGCGACCTGGGCAATGCAGTCGGCCTGCAGTCCGGCAGCCTGTTCTATCACTTCCGTACCAAGGAAGAGATCCTGGTTGCCGTCATGGCGCTGGGCATCACCGCCACCACCGAGCAGCTGGCGGCGGCGCTTGCCGGCGCCAAGGACACCCGCAGCAAGTTGGCCGCACTGTTCCACGTGCACCTGCATTCACTGCTGGGCGACAACCAGGCGGCGCTGGAAGTGATGCTGTACGAGTGGCGCAGCGTGTCGCCGGCCGCCAAACCGGGGCTGATCGTGCTGCGCGACCGTTACGAGGAGTTGTGGCAGCAGGTGCTGGACCAGGCCGCGGCCGAGGGCCTGGTGAAAACCGATACCCGCCTGCTGCGCCGCACCCTGCTGGGCAGCCTGCACTGGACGGTGCAGTGGTACCGCAACGACGGCGAACTGAGCGTGGCGCAACTGGCCGAGCGCATGCTGGCACTGGTTACCCAGGAAAACTGACTTGCCATTCGGCAGGCCATGTTATTGAATGAATGAGTTAAACTGCCATTCCGGCAGCCGGGACGGTGCGCTTTTGCGCCGCAAACCGCTGCCGCACAACATGGTCTGCCGCCAGTGCGGCTGCAAGGAGTTTTGCCATGGCCACGCTTACAGGCATCGTCAGCAACAACAGTAGCGACATCGTCCGCAGCCAGCAGCTGGAACAGCAACAGCAGCGCCAGCGCACCCAGGGCGGCCAGGCTGCTGCCGTGGCGACCATCCAGCAGACCGAACGCACGCCGCAGAACAACCCGCTCACCACCCAGGCAGTCCAGGACAAGGGCGCGGCAAGCTCAAGCGGCACCGCCACCAGCAACCAGGCCACCCGCGAGGTGGAAAACCAGCTGCAGTCGCAACTGATCAGCGCCCAGATTTCCTCCGCCCCCGGCGTGGCCGGCACGCCCACCACCCCGCCGCTGCAGCCGCCCCAGGCACCGCCACCGACTGCGGCCAGCAATGCCGACAATGGCCAGAGCGCCAACGGCAACGCCACTGTCAACACCCCGCCTGCCAAACAGCAATCGCCCAGCCAGGCCGAGTACAACGCCTCTGCGCAGCAGACCGCCGTGGCGCAGTACCAGAGCACACAGTCCATCTTCCAGGGCGACAACAACAGCCAGTCGGTGCATTCCATCGCCTGATCCAGCCCTTTGCCGGCAAGCACACAGCCTGTTGCCAACGCACAGGCTGTTTTCATGTCCGCCTCGCGTTGGCGCGGCAGCGTTGAATTTGACCCCGACATACCCATTTACCACCCGGACATGTCGTGCCGCTGACCTGCCTTGCCACGCGCGCAGACAACCCTTAGCACAAAACTATCTTGTCATTAGCAATGCTCAATTCGGCTGAACGCCGCAAAATTGCTAAAATGGCGCAATTACCGACGTACAGGAAAATCACCATGAGCCAAACTCGTCACTGCCCGCTGCTGATTCTGGGTTCCGGCCCGGCCGGCTACACCGCCGCCGTTTACGCTGCCCGCGCCAACCTCAAGCCGGTACTGATCACCGGCATGGCCCAGGGCGGCCAGCTGATGACCACCACCGACGTGGACAACTGGCCCGCCGACGTAGCCGGCGTGCAGGGCCCGGAGCTGATGGTGCGCTTCCAGCAGCACGCCGAGCGCTTTGGCACCGAGATGATCTTCGACCACATCCATACCGCCAAACTGGATGAAAAACCGTTCCGCCTGATCGGCGATTCCGGCGAATACACCTGCGATGCGCTGATCATCTCCACCGGCGCCTCCGCCAAGTACCTGGGCCTGCCGTCCGAACAAGCGTTCTCCGGCAAAGGCGTATCTGCCTGCGCCACCTGCGACGGCTTCTTCTACCGCAACCAGGACGTCGCGGTAGTGGGCGGCGGCGACACCGCCGTGGAAGAAGCACTGTACCTGGCCAACATCGCCAAGCACGTTACCCTGATCCACCGCCGCGAGCATTTCCGCGCCGAAAAGATCATGGTCGACAAGCTGATGGCCCGCGTGGCCGACGGCAAGATCACCCTGAAGCTGAACGCCAACCTGGACGAAGTGCTAGGCGACGACAGCGGCGTAACCGGCGCGCGCCTGAAGTTCAACGACGGCAGCAGCGAAGACCTGGCGGTAATGGGCGTATTCATCGCCATCGGCCACCAGCCGAACACCGACATCTTCAAGGGCCAGCTGGAACTGGATGAAACCGGCTACATCGTGACCCGCGGCGGCCGCGACGGCAACGCCACCGCCACCAACGTGCCGGGTGTGTTCGCTGCCGGCGACGTGCAGGACCACATCTACCGCCAGGCCATCACCAGCGCCGCCTCCGGCTGCCAGGCTGCCCTGGATGCCGAGCGCTTCCTGGACCACTAAGCCGGCATTGTCTTGAAGTCGCTCAAGGAGCAGCTCAAGCCGATCAAAGCACAGGCAAGGCCCGCCAGGGCCTTGCCTGTTGCCGTTGCGGCCAACCCTGAACCGGAGCCGGACTTCCCGGCGCTGATGCGCCACGTACTGCCGCTGAAACCGGATGGCCGCGTGCAGCACCCGCTGCCGCGCCCCAAGCCACGCCCGCTGCGCCAGCCGGCCATCAGCCAGGGAGAAGCCGAGCACAACAGCCTGTTCGCACAGATGCTGGGCTGGTTCGAACCCGCCGAGCTTGAACATCAGCATCGCCGCCCCGGCATGCCCAGCGGCACACTGCGCAAGCTGCGCGGCGGCCACTGGCCAGTGTGCGCGGAACTCGATCTGCACGGCCTGGACCGCTTCGAAGCCCATGAACGGCTGGCGCTGTTCCTGCACCGCGCCCGGCAGCTTGGCCAGTGCGTGCGCATCATTCACGGCAAGGGGCTTAGCTCGCGCGGCGAGCCGGTGCTGCCCAAGATGGTGCGCGCCTGGCTCAGCCACCACCCGGACGTACTGGCGTTCTGCGAGACCGCCAGCCACCAGGGCGGCAGCGGTGCCGTGCTGGCCCTGCTCAAACGCTCATCGTGACAAGGAAACAAACCATGGATACCTGCCCGACCTTTACCGCCCCCGCCACCGGCGGCCAGCAGATCAGCCTGCCCGACGGCCAGCTGACCGTGCTGTACTTCTACCCCAAGGACAACACCCCCGGCTGCACCACCGAGGCCCAGGCCTTCCGTGACCAGCACGCCGCCTTTGCCGCTGCCGGCGCGCGCATCGTCGGTGCCTCGCGCGACAGCCTCAAGTCGCACGAGAACTTCAAGGCCAAATTCGAATTGCCATTTGAATTGCTCAGCGATCCGGAGGAAACTGTATGTAATCTGTTTGCTGTCATGAAACTGAAAAACATGTACGGCAAACAGGTGAGAGGGATCGAGCGCAGCACTTTCGTCATCGATGGTGCCGGCAAGATCCTTCGCGAATGGCGTGGCCTGAAAGTACCGGGTCATGCGGAAGAAGTGCTTGCGTTCGTGACATCGCTATAAGCGGGGCCACATCCGGTGGGCCCCGCCAGCCAAGGGGGCCCATCATGGCAAGCCGCAAGAAAAGCAAGAACGTCAAACTGTTCGTTCTCGATACCAACGTACTGCTGCACGACCCCACCTGCCTGTTCCGCTTCGAGGAACACGACATCTTCATCCCCATCATCACCCTGGAAGAGCTGGACACCCACAAGAAGGGCATGTCCGAAGTGGCGCGCAACGCCCGCCAGGCCAGCCGCTTTCTCGATGAAATCGTCAGCCAGGCCGGCAGCGACATCGCCGACGGCATCGAGCTGAAGAGCGCCAGCCGCGAGGCCGCCACCGGCCGCCTGTTGCTGCAGACCCAGGCCATCCACGCCACACTGCCGGCCTCGATGCCGGTGGGCAAGGCCGACAACCAGATCCTGGGCATCGTGATGGCGCTCAAGCAGCTGGAGCCGTCGCGCAACGTGATCCTGGTGTCGAAAGACATCAATATGCGCATCAAGGCACGGGCGCTGGCGCTGGAAGCGGAAGACTACTTCAACGACAAGGTGCTGGAAGACACCGACCTGCTGTACACCGGCATGCGCGAGATCGACCAGGGCTTCTGGGACCGCAACGGCAAGGACCTCAAGTCCTGGCAGGAACACGGCCGCACCTACTACCAGCTCAAGGGCCAGGACGTGCCGGGGCTGATCCTCAACCAGCTGCTGTGGCAGCAGGGCGAACAGCCGCTGCAGTGCCGCGTGATCCAGCTGGACGGCAAGACTGCGGTGCTGGAGACGCTGCGCGATTACAGCCACCAGAAGAACAACGTCTGGGGCATCACCGCGCGCAACCGCGAGCAAAACTTCGCGCTGAACCTGCTGATGAACCCGGAGGTGGACTTCATCACCCTGCTGGGCCAGGCCGGCACCGGCAAGACACTGCTGACGTTGGCCGCAGGGCTGGCGATGACGCTGGAGCAGAAGCTGTACAGCGAGATCATCATGACCCGCGTCACCGTGCCGGTGGGCGAGGACATCGGCTTCCTGCCCGGCACCGAAGAGGAAAAGATGCTGCCGTGGATGGGCGCGCTGGAAGACAACCTGGACGTGCTCAACAAGAACGAGGAAGACAGCGGCGACTGGGGCCGCGCCGCCACCCGCGACCTGATCCGCAGCCGCATCAAGGTCAAGTCGCTGAACTTCATGCGCGGCCGCACCTTCCTCAACAAGTACCTGATCATCGACGAAGCGCAGAACCTGACGCCCAAGCAGATGAAAACCCTGGTCACCCGTGCCGGCCCCGGCACCAAGGTGGTATGCCTGGGCAACATCAGCCAGATCGACACCCCGTACCTGACCGAAGGCAGCTCCGGCCTGACCTACGTGGTGGACCGCTTCAAGGGCTGGGACCACTCCGGTCACATCACCCTGCAGCGTGGTGAGCGTTCACGCCTGGCCGACCATGCGGCCGACGTGCTGTGAGTCAGCAGCTTGAGCTGATCCACATGGCAGCAGGGGCGGCGCACGGCGCGCCGCCCTTGTTGTTCGTGCATGGCGCCTACAGCGCTGCCAACTGCTGGCAGCAGCACTTCCTGCCGTGGTTCGCCGCCCAGGGCTACGACTGCTGGGCACTGAGCCTGCGCGGGCACGGCAACAGCCCGGGGCGCGAGCAGCTGCACGACTTCGGCATCAGCGATTACGTGGCCGACGTGGCCTGGGCTTGCGGCCAACTAGTGCAGCCACCGGTGCTGATCGGCCACTCCATGGGCGGCTACGTGCTGCAGCAATACCTGCGCGAGCGCACCGCCCCGGCCGCGATACTGCTGGCCAGCGTGCCGCCAGGCGGCATGGCATTGTCCACCTGGCGCCTGAGCCTCACCGCGCCCGACATCCTGCTCGGGCTCAACCTGTTCCAGCTGGGCCGCTACACGCCGTCGGCGGCCGAAGTACGCCGCATGCTGCTGTCACCGGACACCGACCTTGCCAGTGCGCAATGGCTGGCCGACAACTGCCAGGTGGAAAGCCGGCACGCCATTCTCGACATGAACCTGAGCCTGGCGCTGTTCACCCGCCCGCTGTCCTGCCCGGCACTGTCCATCGTTGGCCGCAACGACCTGCTGGTCAGCCCGCTGGAAGCCCGCAGCGGCGGGCAATTGCTGGGTCTGGATACCGAAGTGCTGCCGGATCTGGGCCATATGCTGATGCTGGATACCGGCTGGCGCCGCGTTGCCGAAACCATGGACGGCTGGCTGCGACGGCAGTTTCCTTCCGCCGGCCCACCGGCACAGCCGCTTGTCGATCACGACAAGGTTTGCTAGCTTTGCACCCGCCCTGCATATGCAGGGCTTCTTTTTGATACGGGAGACCCGATGGCTGGCAGTAGCCTTTTCATGTTGATCGACGATATCGCCACCCTGCTTGATGACGTGGCGGCGATGACCAAGCTGGCCGCCAAGAAAACCGCCGGCGTGCTGGGGGATGATCTGGCGCTGAATGCGCAGCAGGTGTCCGGCATCCGTGCCGAGCGCGAGTTGCCGGTAGTGTGGGCGGTGGCAGTGGGTTCGCTGCGCAACAAGGCGCTGCTGGTGCCGCTGGCGCTGGCCATTGGCGCCCTGCTGCCCTGGCTGATCACCCCGCTGCTGATGCTGGGCGGTGCCTTTCTGTGCTTCGAGGGCGCGGAAAAACTGGTGCACAACTACCTGCACGCGGCGGAAGAAGAACAGGAACACAGCGAACGCCTGGACGCGCTGCAGAACCCGGACATAGACATGGTGGCGTTCGAGCGCGACAAGATCAAAAGCGCCATCACCACCGATTTCATCCTGTCGGCGGAGATCATCGCCATTGCGCTGGGCACCGTGGCCGGGCAGCCGTTTGCCACCCAGCTCACGGTACTGGTCGGCGTGGCCGTGCTGATGACCATCGGCGTCTACGGGCTGGTGGCCGGCATCGTCAAACTGGACGATATCGGCCTGTACTTCAGCACCAAACCGCTGGCCATCACCCGCTACGTTGGCCGCATGCTGCTGAACGCGGCGCCGCCGCTGATGCGACTGCTGTCGCTGGCCGGCACCATCGCCGTGTTCCTGGTGGGTGGCGGCATCCTGGCGCACGGCATTGCACCGCTGCACCATGCCATCGAAGCCAGCGCCCATGCCCTGCCCGCCCTTGGCCCGTTGGCCGGCCTGCTGCCGGCGGTGCTTAACGGCCTGTTCGGCCTGCTCAGCGGCCTGCTGCTGGTAGTGCTGATGTCGCTGTTTGCACGCCTGCGCGGCAAGTAAGCCGCACAAAACAAACACCCCGCTGCTGCGGGGTGTTTGTCATCCGGCCCAGCCGGGCGCCTAGTTATCCTCGTCTTCATCCACCCAGGCCGGCTTGCGCTTGGCGAGAAAAGCGCCCACGCCTTCCTGCTGCTCGGTGCCGCCCATCAGCGCCAGGAAGGCCGCCTTCTCCTGCAGCAACTGCCGGTCCAGCGGCATCTGCTGACTGCCTTCGATCAGCTGCCTTGCGGCCAACACCGCCAGGCGCCCCTGGCGCGCCACCTTGCCCGCCATGCTCACCGCCATGATCTTGGCCAGCCCCGGGTCCACCACTTCCTCCACCAGGCCGATGTGCAGCGCCTGCTCGGCCGTTACCGTCTCGCCGCCCAGAATGATGCGCTTGGCCCACGGCAGGCCGACGCGATCCGCTAGCGTCTTGGTGCCGCCGGCACAAGGCAGCTGCCCTACCGAGGTTTCCGGCAGCCCGAGCCTTGCGCCGCGCTCGGCCACGATATAGTCGCAAGCCAGCGCGCACTCCAGCCCGCCACCCAGCGCAAAACCGTTCACCGCTGCCACCGTGACACCGCGAAACTGGCGGATGCTGTTGAACGCCAGCGCAAAGGCGTCCGCCACCTGCCCGGCCATCTGGCGGTCGCCGCGGGCAAACTGCTGCAGATCCGCCCCCGCCGAAAAGAATTTGTCTCCGGCGCCGGTTATCACCACGGCGCGTACCTGTTCATCGGCGTCCAGCGCATCCATGGCCAGCGCCAGCTGCTGCAGCGAATCCAGGGTCCAGACGTTTGCAGGCGGGTTGTCTATGGTGACAATGGCCGACTGCCCCAGGTGTTCAAT
Organism: Vogesella sp. LIG4; assembly: GCF_900090205.1. Taxonomy (NCBI): domain Bacteria; kingdom Pseudomonadati; phylum Pseudomonadota; class Betaproteobacteria; order Neisseriales; family Chromobacteriaceae; genus Vogesella; species Vogesella sp. LIG4. The sequence goes on from NZ_LT607802.1 coordinate 3,352,302, forward strand.
CACTATCTGCTTGCTCATGCCCTTTTGCTCCCCTCCCTGCAGCCATCGCTACAACGACAGACTGCAGCAGCCGCGGCTGCCCGGCCCTCAACAATGGGCGCCCCGCGATGGCGGGCCATTCTTTGTCGCAATGACAGGCTTTTCTAATAATAACGATGGACTATCCCTCTGTTTTTTCAAGTCATGTGCGAGAAATAAGACCACATGCATCAATAACCATTATTCATATCCATTCCGATTTGGATCGCCACAAATACCGCAGTGCAGCACCACTGCTACAATACCGGCTTTACCCTGCCGCCTCGCACCATGCTGGAAATCAGTCTGTTCTCTCTTTTTCTCACCGGCCTGCTGGGCGGCGTGCATTGCCTGGGCATGTGCGGCGGCATCGTGGCCGCCATTTCGGTGGCCGGCCAGGGCAGCAAGCCCTGGCTGCTGCTGGGCTACAACCTGGGCCGGCTGGCCAGCTACGTGCTGATTGGCACGCTGCTGGGCGGGCTGGCGCAATGGGGGGTGGCGCAGGCGGATTTCCGCCCGCTGCAGCTTGGCCTGTTTGCTGCGGCCAACGTGCTGCTGGTACTGCTGGGCCTCTACCTGGCCGGCCTGTCCGCGGCCGTCACCCGCATCGAAAAAATGGGCCAGCCGCTGTGGCGCCGGCTGCAACCGCTGACCCGCCGCCTGCTGCCGCTGCGCCACGGCTGGCAGAGCGTGCTGGTGGGCGCGGTGTGGGGCTGGGTGCCCTGCGGCCTGGTGTACACCGCCAGCCTGTCGGCGCTGGCCAGCCAGAGAGCCTCCAGCGGCGCGCTGGTGATGCTGAGCTTTGGCCTTGGCACCCTGCCCAACCTGTTGCTGATGGGTGCCTTCGCCCACAAACTCGGGCAGTGGAAACAACAACGGCCAGTCCGCCTGCTGGCGGGACTGGCCGTGTGTGCCATCGGTGTCTGGCACCTGGCACAGTTGGTACTCAACGCATCGCGCTGAGCAGCAGCTCGACGTTGCTGCGGAACAGCTGCAGATAGCTGCCAGCCTTGCCGTCGTTGGACAGCGCGTCGGCATACAGCTTGCCGCCCACCTTCACACCGGCTTCCTTGCTCAGCTGCTCCAGCAGACGGTGGTCGCTCATGTTCTCGAAGAACACCGCCTTCACCTGCTCCGCCTTCACCTGGCGGATCAGCTGCGCCACGCCCTTGGCCGAGGCTTCGGCTTCGGTGCTGATGCCCTGCGGCGCCATGAAGCGGATCTGGTAGCGGGCGGCAAAGTAGCCAAAGGCGTCGTGCGAGGTCAGCACCTTGCGCCGGCCCACCGGCACCGCGGCAAACTGCTGCGCCGCCCAGTCATCCAGCTGCTTGAGCTTGGCCTGGTAGGCGGTGGCGCGCTGCTGAAAGTAGGCGCTGTCTGCCGGGTCGGCTTTGGACAGGCCATCGGCAATCGCCTGGGCATACAGCATCACGTTCTGCGGGTTGTGCCAGGCATGCGGATCGATGCCGCCATGCTCGTCAGCCTCCTGTGCGGCACGCGGCTTGACCTTGGCCGCGGCGGTAACGGTGAGGCCCTTGAAGCCGGCGGCGCGCGTCATGCGCGGCATCCAGCCCTCGAACCCCAGGCCACTCACCACGAATACCTTGGCTGCGGCCAACTTCTTCACATCGGCCGGCGCCGGCTGGAACACGTGGGCGTCCTGGTCCGGCCCCACCAGCGACTGCACTTCCACCTTGTCGCCGCCGATCTCGCGGGTGATATCGGCAACAATACTGAAACTGGCCACTACCGGCACTTTGGCCACGGCCAGCAAGGGCGACAGCAACAGTGCCGCGGCTAACAACTTGCGCATCGAACAATCCTAGTTGGTAAGGTGACGGGAACGGAACAGGCGCGGCAGCAGGCCGCCGCGCGGCGCCAGCAGCATGGACAGCAGGTAGGCAATGCCTGCCAGCAGGATGATGGCCGGGCCGGACGGCAGCTCGGCGTGATAGGACAGCAGCAGGCCGCCCACCGCCGAGCCGCTGGCGATCAGCAGTGCCACCAGCAGCATGCCGCCCACCGAGCTTGCCCACAGCCGTGCGGCGATGGCCGGCAGCATCATCAGCCCAACCGACATCAGCGTGCCCAGCGCCTGGAAGCCGGCCACCAGGTTCATCACCACCAGCAGCAGGAACAGCAGGTGCCACACCCCGCCACGGGCGCCGATGGCGCGCATGAACACCGGATCCAGGCTTTCCAGCAGCAACGGCCGGTAGATGGCCGCCAGGGTCAGCAGCGTGACGCTGGCCACCGCCGCCACCAGCAGCATGGCAGCATCGTCCACCGCCAGCACAGAGCCGAACAGCAGGTGCATCAGATCCACATTGCTGCCGCTCTTGGACACCAGCAGCACCCCCAGCGACAGCGACAGCAGGTAGAAGCCGGCAAAGCTGGCATCTTCCTTCACCTCGGTGTAGCGGGTGGCAAGGCCGGCCAGCAGCGCCACCAGTACGCCGGCAACAAAGCCGCCCAGACTCATCGCCGGCAGACTCAGGCCGGCCAGCAGGTAGCCGATGGCCGCCCCCGGCAACACGGCGTGGCTCATGGCATCGCCCATCAGGCTCATGCGGCGCATCACCAGCAGCAGGCCCACCGGCGCACTGCCCAGCGCCAGCGCCAGGCAGCCCACCAGCGCCCGGCGCATGAAGGGGAAATCGGCAAACGGGGAAACCAGTAATTCATGCAAGGTCATTTGCCCACTCCATGGACATCGCCCTGGGCATCCACCGCGCACACCGGCGCCTTGGCCTGCCAGTGGGCAGCGGTATCGGTGGCGCGACGCAGGTTGGCATCGGTCAGCACGCGGTCGGTCTGGCCCCAGGCCACCACCTCACGCGCCATCAGCAGGGTTTGCGGAAAGTAGGCGCGCACCTGTTCGTAGTCGTGCAGCACGGCAATCACGGTGCGGCCCTCCTCCTGCCAGCGGCGTACCAACTCCAGCAGGTCGAAGGTGGTGCGCGCATCCACCGCGTTGAACGGCTCGTCCAGCAGGATCAGCCGCGCGTCCTGCACCAGGATGCGGGCGAACAGCACGCGCTGGAACTGCCCGCTGGACAGCGCCGACACCGGGTGCAGCGCAAAATCCTCCAGACCCACGGTGACCAGCGCATCCCAGCTGGCCTCGTCCAGCTTGCGGCCAACCCTGCCGAACAGGCCGCTGCGGCGCCAGTGGCCGCTGCTGACCAGGTCGATTACCGACACCGGCAGGCTGCGGTCGATTTCCGACAGTTGCGGCAGATAGGCGATGTCCTTGCGGCTGAGGCCGGCGAAGCTCACTTCGCCGCTATCCGGGCGAATGGCGCCCATGATGGTTTTCAACAGCGTGCTCTTGCCGGCGCCGTTCGGCCCGAAGATGGCAGTGGCCAGCCCCGGCGCAAAGCGGCCGCTGACATGGTGCACGGCCGGGTGGCGCTGGTAGGACACGGTAAGGTTATGCAGGGAAATCAACTTTCACCTCCCAGTGCCCACAGCACCAGCGCCCACAGCACCAGCAACAGCGCGCTGGCCAGCAGCAGGCGCTGCCAGGCCGCCATGGCCAGCAGGCGCCAGCCCGGCAGGTGATTGCGCTCGCCGGCCGCATGCGGGTGCGGGTGGGAGTGCGCATGCGACAGCTCGGGCGTGTGCTCGTGCTCGTGCTCATGCTCGTGCCCGGCATGCGCGTGATGATGATGTTCGGTCATGTCAGTCCTGCGACCACGGTTCCAGGCAGGCGCGCAGCGCCGTCTCGATGGCGGCGGCATCCAGCCCGCTGGCGATCAGCTCGAAACGGTTGTCGCGGCGCCAGGCTACCTGGTTGGCGGCCCAGCGGCCTTCGGTCCAGTTCAGCCACAGCCAGGTGTCCATCACCCGGAACACACCCTTGGCGCGCACCAGGCCGTCCACCATCTGCGGCAGGCGGTCGAAGAAATCGGTCAGCGCCTCGCCGGAAAACGCCTTGTCCGGCGGCAGCGTCCAGCCCTGCGACTGCCAACCCGGCGCGTCGTCCTGCCGCACTGACGGCCGGTAGCGCGGCTTGTCGGCGGCGCCGGCATTCAGCCATTCGGGCATGGCCGCGCCGTGGTGGATTTCCGCCACCAGCGACTTGGGCGGAAACAGCTGCGCCGCCTTGTCGCGGTATGCGGCCAACGTGTCGGCATCGGCCAGGTCGCACTTGGTGGCCAGCAGCACATCGGCCACCATCACCTGGTCGCGGTACAGCGGCTGGCGGAAGTAGTCGTTGTTCACGAACTGGCGCGGGTCCACCAGGGTGAGCACCGCGCCGACATCCAGCGCATTGCCCAGCGGCTCGGTACGCAGCTCGTCGATCAGCCCGGCGGCGTGCGCCAGCCCGCTGGCCTCGATGATCAGCCGGTCCGGCTTCTCGCGGCGCAGCAGGTTGGCCACCGTCACCGTCATCTGCGGGCCGGCCACGCAGCACAGGCAGCCGCCGGCGATCTCGGCCACCGGCAGCTCGCCGTCGTCCAGCACGGCACCGTCGATGCCGATCTCGCCGAATTCGTTAACGATGATCGCCCACTTTTCGTCGCGCGGACGCTGGGTGATCAGATGGCGCAGCGCGGTGGTCTTACCCACGCCCAGAAAGCCGGTCAACACATTGACCCGGGTTTTTTTCATGTTCGGCATCCTTGACACAAACCGGTCAGCAACAGATTTTGCGGCGCGATGGCAAAGCCTTCACCACCGGCCTGCTCGCGCAGCACCGCCAGCATCGGCGAGGCATCCAGCTCCTGCACCTTGCCGCACTGGCTGCACACCAGGATCAGGCCCTCGTGGCTGCAGCCCACGTGGCGGCACACGATGAAGCCGTTCAGCGCATCCACCTTGTGCAGCAAACCCACATCCACCAGAAAATCCAGCGCACGGTACACCGTGGGCGGCGCGGCAATGCCGCGCTGGCGCTGCAGATCGGCCAGCAGCTGGTAGGCCTTCACCACGCCGTCGTAACTCAGCACCAGCTCCAGCACCTGACGACGCAGGCTGGTAAGCCTGGCGCCCTGCCGCTGGCAGTGCTGATCGGCGGCAGCGAGAAAACTGGCAGTATCCATGGCGACCGGCATGACTCTCAATTAGGAAGAATTCGCGAATGTTACGGTATAACAAAACACTTAACAAGCATTAACCAAACTGCCATCAAGCAGATACCCCTGCTGTGATAAGCTGCGAACGATATTCACTTGCCATTTCCAGGAGCCGGCAATGAAAAAGCTGTTCATGCTTGCCTGCTGTTTCGCCGCTTTCAACACCGCCCTTGCCGCCGACCAGATCGCCGCCCGCAAGGAGGTTTTCGAGCAATACAAGAAGACCATGTCCGCCATGGGCCAGATGGTGAAAGGCGACACGCCGTTCAGCCAGGCCGACTTCGCCAAGTTGGCCGCACACCTGGACGAGCTGGCACAGCAGCCCTGGCAGTACTTCGGCCCCGGCAGCGACAAGGGTAAAACCGATGCCCGCCCGGAAATCTGGTCGCAACCCGCCGAATTCCAGTCTGCCATCGGCAAGCACAAGCACGCTGCCCAGAGCCTGAAACAGGCTGCCACAGTTGCCCGAAACATCGATGACGTAAAACCGGCCTTTATTGCCATCCAGCAGACATGCAAGTCCTGCCACCAGCAGTTCCGCAACGATTAGGCGACCCCGCCTTTGGCAGCGCAGCCAGAAATTATTAAACTCGCGCAATAAACCGCAATCACCAGAACCCGAGATGAAGAAACTTACCGCCACCCTGATCCTTACCCTGCTGTGCGCCAGCGCCGTTGCCGGCCCCGGCGAAGACCGCCAGAAAAGCTTCAAGAAAATCCTGCTCAATTTCGAACCGATCGGCGTCATGCTGCGCGACGGCCCGTTCCGCAAGGACCAGTTCATCAAGAACGCGGACGACCTCAAGGCAGTTGCCGCCGTGCCGTTCACCCTGTTCAAGCCGGGCACCATCGACGACGTCAGCCGTGCCAAGCCGGAAATCTGGAGCCAGCCGGCCAAATTCAAGGCCGCGCAGGACAAGTTCCTGACCGCCGTTAACGCCCTGCAGGCCGGCGCGCGCAGCGACGACCTGGCCACCGTGCGCAACAAATACGCCGCAGTAGCCGACAGCTGCAAGAGCTGTCATGACAGCTTCCGTGGCCCCAAGCGTTAAAGTCTGGATGCACCATGAAAAAAGGCATGCCGCAGCATGCCTTTTTTCATTCCGCCATCGCGGCCGCATTCACAACACGGCCAGGCCTCCACACACCAGCACCGTAGCCGCCAGCAGCAGCAGCGCCGCGCGCCAGGGCGATACAAAGGACGGCGCGGCAATCGGGTCATCGCTTTCCTTGTGCCCGGTCACCATGGCCTTGACCAGGTTCTCATTGCGCAGCACCCGGTAGCCAACAATCGCCAGCACATGCACCGAGACCAGCAACAACAGCAGGTTGAACCAGGCGCCGTGCCACTCGCTCACCTGCTCGGCCAGGCTGCCATCGAGCAAATGCGCCAACGGCCCGTCGAAGGTATAGCCATCCACGTCGGCGGCGAACAGCCCCAGCAGCAACTGCACCAGCACCGCCGCCAGCAGCGTCAGCACCATCAGGGCGCCCAATGGGTTGTGGCCGGGAGCGGTGGGCGACTGGCCACGCAGGTAGGCGACAATGGCTGCGGGGCCGCGCACGAAAGTGCCGAAGCGTGCCGTCTGGCTGCCGGCTATACCCCACAGCAGGCGGAACACCAGCAGCACTAGCAGCGCCTCGCCAAACCGGGCATGCAGTATCAGCTCGCCACTATCGGCACTCCACCACAGCAGGCCGAACAGCGCCACCAACCCCCAATGAAACAGACGCGTGGGCAAGTCCCATACCTTAACCCGGTAAGCCATTGCAACGCCCCTCCTTCTGATTTTGTCGCTGCATTCTACCCGCGGCATGACAGATGACACGGCGAAAGGTTTTAAGGAATGTTGCAGAAATTGCCCCGGCTGCGCTGCAACAAAATCGGCTAGAATAGCGCCTTTCCGCCTGCTCATTGCCCTGGCGGCGTTTCAAACCAAGGAGAATTTTCAAGATGTTCCAGTCCGCTCTTATCCAGGATCTGCAAGCCCGTGGCCTGATCGCGCAGCAAACCGACGCGGCAGCCCTCGACGAACTGCTGACCAAGGAGAGCGTGACCCTGTATTGCGGCTTCGACCCGACCGCAGACAGCCTGCATCTTGGCCACCTGGTACCAGTACTGGTACTGAAGCGCTTCCAGCAGTTCGGCCACAAGCCCATCGCCCTGGTGGGCGGCGCCACCGGCATGATCGGCGACCCAAGCTTCAAGGCTACCGAACGCAAGCTGAACACCCCGGACGTGATCGCCGGCTGGGTGGACAAGATCCGCGGCCAGGTATCGCCGTTCCTGTCCTTCGAAGGCGACAACGCCGCCATCATGGCCAACAACTACGACTGGTTCGGCGGCATGGGCGCGCTGGAATTCCTGCGCGACATCGGCAAACACTTCTCGATCAACCAGATGATCAAGAAGGAAGCGGTGCAGCAGCGTATCAACCGCGAAGACCAGGGCATCAGCTACACCGAGTTCAGCTACAGCCTGCTGCAGGGCTACGACTTTGCCGAGCTGTACCAGCGTCATGGCTGCGTGCTACAGATCGGCGGCTCCGATCAGTGGGGCAACATCACCGCCGGCACCGACCTGACCCGCCGCCTGCATCAGCACCAGGTCTACGGCCTGACCCTGCCGCTGGTTACCAAGGCCGACGGCACCAAGTTCGGCAAGACCGAAGGCGGCGCGGTGTGGCTGGATGCCAAGAAAACCTCGCCGTACGCCTTCTACCAGTTCTGGATGAACACCGCGGACGCCGACGTGTACAAGTTCCTGCGCTACTTCACCTTCCTGTCGCTGGCCGAGATCGACGCCATCGAGGAGCAGGACAAGACCAGCGGCGGCAAGCCGGAAGCACAGCGCATCCTGGCCGAGCAGGCGACTGCCCTGGTACACGGCCAGGCCGCGGTGGCAGCCGCCCAGCGCATCAGCGCCAGCCTGTTCAGCGGCAGCGTGGCGGACCTCACCGAATCCGACCTGGCGCAACTGGCACAGGACGGCATGCCCAGCATCCAGCTGCCGCGCGACCAGGCCGGCCTGATCGACACCCTGGTTGCCGGCGGCTTGGCCAAGTCCAAGACCGAAGCGCGCACCTTCATCCAGAGCGGCGCGGTAAGCATCAACGGCAACAAAGCCGATAGCCTGGAACACCAGATCGGCGACGGCGAGCGCCTGTTCGGCCAGTACAGCCTGCTCAAGCGCGGCAAGAAGAACCACACCTTGGTGCACTGGCAGTAAGCACGGCGATACATCGCAACAAGGCAGGCGCCCGCCTGCCTTTTTTATTGCCCGATCAAGCGCTTTTCCCCTCCTACCTGCCCGTGTTGCCACTATTCAATTTGCAATTTGCAAACTATAAAATGAAGGTGCAGCTGTTAGCTGTTCATATAAACGCAGCCTCGTAACACCACCTCGGCCAAAACCACCGCCCACCGGGCTTTGCCAAAAAGGTGACATCGACTCATGCGCCCCGCCCCGCATCAACCCGACCGTTTGCTGCGCGTCCTGTGGCCTTTCATTCTGGTCGCCCTGCTGCAGGCAGTCATCAGCGGCATCAGCCTGGAAGTGCTATCGGTGGTGCGCGCCTACGTCAGCGGGGAAAGCCTGTGGTCCAAGGGCCAGAAGGATGCGATCTACTACCTCAAGCTGTACGCCGACAGCCGCGACGAGCGCGATTTCCTGCAGTACCAGCAAGCCATCGACATTCCGCTGGGCGACCACCAGGCACGCCAGGCACTGGACGCTCCCGAGCCCGACCTGCTGCGCGCCGAAGCCGGCTTCCTGCAGGGCGGCAACCACCCGCAGGACATCCCCGGGCTGATCTGGCTGTACCGCAACTTCCGTCACTTCAGCTACCTGGAAACCGCCATCGCCCACTGGACTACCGGCGACCAGCAGCTGCTGCAACTGATGCAGACAGCCAACCAGATGCGCCATGGCTTTACCCAGCACACCCCCTCCGCAGCGGAAATCGCCGGCTGGATCGCGCAGATCCGGCGCGTCAACGAGCAGGTCACCCCGGTCGAAAGAGCGTTCTCCAACACCCTGGGCGAAGCCTCGCGCTTCATCCAGCAGCTGCTGCTTGCGGCCAACCTTGTCACCACCACCATCCTGATCCTGCTGGCGGTACTGCGCACCGGCAAACTGCTCAACCAGCGGCTGGAAGTGGAAAGCGCGCTGCGTGCCGAGAAAGAACGCGCCCAGATCACCCTGACCTCGATTGGCGATGCGGTGATCACCACCGACGAAGCCGGCTTCATCACCTATATGAACCCCGCCGCCGAACAGCTCACCACCTGGCGCGACGAGCAGGCACACGGCCTGCCGCTCAGCTCCATCATCCGCATGCTGAACGAGCAGACGCAGCAGGAAGACGGCAACCTGATCGAACAGATCCTGAACGGCGAAGCCAGCGGCACCAGCCAGCACACCCAGCTGATGGTGCGCCTGGACGGCAGCGCCATCGTGGTCTCCCTGGTGGCCTCGCCCATCCACAGCAACGGCAGCGTCAACGGCGCCGTGCTGGTGCTGCACGACATGACCCGCGAGCGGCAATATGTGGCCAACCTCTCCTGGCAAGCCACCCACGACGCGCTCACCGGGCTGACCAATCGCCGCGAATTCGAGCAGCGGCTGGAGCAGGCGCTGGGCAAGCTGAGCGCCGGCACGCCGGTGGAGCACGCGCTGATGTTCCTCGACCTCGACCAGTTCAAGATCGTCAACGACACCTGCGGCCACGCCGCCGGCGACGAGCTGCTGCGCCAGATCTGCACCCTGCTGCAACAGCAGCTGCGCGATATCGACACCCTGGCGCGCCTCGGCGGCGACGAATTCGGCATCCTGCTGGAGCACTGCCCCGCCATCAACGCCGGACAAATTGCCGAAGCGCTGCGCCAGACCGTGCAGGAGCTGCACTTTGCCTGGGAAGGCCACCCGTTCAATGTCAGCGTCAGCATCGGCCTGGTGCACCTGAGCGCGCCGATGACCACGCTGGCCGAGGCGCTGCGCGCCGCCGACGTGGCCTGCTACATGGCCAAGGAAAAGGGGCGCAACCGGGTGCAGGTCTACCACCCGGATGATTCCGAGCTGTCGATGAAGTATGGCGAAATGGCTTGGGTGCAGCGCATCCGCCTGGCACTGGAAGAGAACCGTTTCTGCCTGTACGCGCAGCAGATCGCCCCGCTAAGCAACGACACCGACGACGGCATCCACATCGAGCTGCTGCTGCGCCTGTACGACGAATATGGCCGCCTGGTGCCACCGATCAGCTTCATCCCGGCAGCGGAGCGCTACGGCCTGATGCCGCTGATAGATCGCTGGGTGGTACAGAATGCCTTTGCCACCCTGGTCAGCCGCCAGCAGCATGGCCACAGCAGCCAGGTAACCACCTGTGCCATCAACCTGTCCGGCAGCTCCATTGGCGACGACAGCTTTCTCGACTTCCTGCACGAGCAGTTCCGCCTGCATGCCATCGCGCCGCAACGCATCTGCTTCGAGATCACGGAAACCATCGCCATCGCCAACCTCAGCGACGCCATTCACTTCATCACCGAACTGCAAAAGCTGGGCTGCCGCTTCTCGCTGGACGACTTTGGCGCCGGCATGTCCTCGTTCAGCTACCTGAAACACCTGCCGGTGGACTACCTGAAAATCGACGGCAGCTTCGTCAAGGACATGCTGGACGACCCTATCGACCACGCCATGGTGGCGGCGATCAACCACATCGGCCATGTCATGGGCAAGCACACCATTGCCGAATTCGTCGAGACCCCGCAGATCATGCAGGCAGCCGCCATGCTGGGCATAGACTACGTGCAGGGCTACGCCGTGATGCGCCCGCAACCGTTCACCATAGACTGCGAGTTACGCCACCTGGCACCGCAGGATTGCCTGCTGCCCGGCACATTGCCGGCCAGCAGCCACGGCGCCGAACCGGCCAGACAGGCTGCGCAGGACAAGCAGCCGTAGCTCACAAGCCACAACCGCAGTTGTGGCAAAAACACATCAATTCCCATAAAAATCAAATAATTAGTTTTCACCGGCAATGCCGTTGTTTGCCGGCGCGGCATTGTCACAGCCGACAGCTTTCCTTCCGTCGGCGACGGAAAATCATCGTTTTCGCCACCTGCCGCCGCCAGCACCAGCAAGCATCGCGAAGCTGCCCGTTTTTACCCTGCCGGCATCGATTGACGCTGGCGCGGGCGCTCTCTAGATTGAGCTGCAGCCACATCAGGCAGACAGGAGAGATCGCCCGGACAGCAGTCCAGCGGCGGCGCCGAAGGGGAATCGCCCCGAAAACTCTCAGGCAAAAGGACTGTCTGCCCAGGCTCTCTGGAGAGCAGGCGCCATCAGCGGCGCCTCGCCGAAGGCAGCACGGTGCGCAGCGCGCACCCAATCTCTCAGGCACACGGACAGAGGGGGCAAGCACGGGTCGCCAGGCGACCACCCACCCCCATTTACCGGGCTTGCGGCCAACCTTGGCCGCGCCCTTGTCTGGAGAGCGCCATGTTTACCAAAGATATGCAGATTGCCGGCTTCGACGACGCCCTGTGGGCCGCCATGCAGGCCGAAGACCAGCGCCAGCAGGACCACATCGAGCTGATTGCCTCCGAAAACTACACCAGCCCGCGCGTGATGCAGGCCCAGGGCAGCCAGCTCACCAACAAATACGCCGAGGGCTACCCCGGCAAGCGCTACTACGGCGGCTGCGAACACGTGGACGTGGTGGAGCAGCTGGCCATCGACCGCGCCAAGCAGCTGTTCGGCGCCGACTACGCCAACGTGCAGCCGCACTCCGGCAGCCAGGCCAACGCCGCCGTCTACATGGCGCTGCTGGAGCCGCACGACACCGTGCTCGGCATGAGCCTGGCCCACGGCGGCCACCTCACCCACGGCGCCAAGGTCAACTTCTCCGGCAAGATCTACCACGCGGTGCAATACGGTCTGAACCCGGAAACCGGCGAGATCGACTACGACGAAGTGCAGCGCATGGCCAACGAATACCAGCCGAAGATGATCGTGGCCGGCTTCTCCGCCTATTCGCTGATCGTCGACTGGAAGCGCATGCGCGAGATCGCCGACAGCATCGGCGCCTACCTGTTCGTGGACATGGCCCACGTGGCCGGCCTGGTGGCTGCCGGGCTGTACCCGAACCCGATTCCGCACGCCCACGTGGTGACCACCACCACCCACAAGACCCTGCGCGGCCCGCGTGGCGGCCTGATTCTGGCTGCGGCCAACCCGGAACTGGAGAAGAAGCTGAACTCGGTGGTGTTCCCCGGCATCCAGGGCGGCCCGCTGATGCACGTCATCGCCGCCAAGGCGGTGGCCTTCCAGGAAGCGCTGCAGCCGGAATTCGTTGATTACCAGAAACAGGTGCTGGCCAACGCCCGCGCCATGGTGAAGGTGTTCCAGGACCGCGGCTACAGCATCGTGTCCGGCAAGACCGACGACCATCTGTTCCTGCTGAGCCTGATCGACAAGGGCCTCACCGGCAAGGCGGCCGATGCCGCGCTGGGCGCCGCCCACATCACCGTGAACAAGAACGCGGTGCCGAACGATCCGCAAAGCCCGTTCGTGACCAGCGGTATCCGCATCGGCACCCCGGCCATCACCAGCCGTGGCTTCAAGGAAGCCGAGGCACGCCAGGTGGCGCACTGGGTATGCGACATCCTCGACGATATCGAGAACCCGGACGTTACCGCCAAGGTCAAGCGCCAGGTGGCCGAGCTGTGCGCGGCCTTCCCGGTATACCGCGCTGCCAGCGGGAGCTGATCATGGCCATCAGTGTGTTTGATCTGTTCAAGATCGGCATCGGCCCGTCCAGCTCCCACACCGTCGGCCCGATGCGTGCCGCGCGGCAGTTCATCGCCCGCCTGGAACGCGACGGCGTGCTGCCGGCGGTGGCCAGCGTGCGCTGCGAGCTGTTCGGCTCACTGGGCGCCACCGGCAAGGGCCACGGCTCCGACATCGCCGTGCTGCTGGGGCTGCAGGGCGAGCTGCCGGATGCCGTGGACACCGACGCGGTGCCGCAGATGGTAGCGGCGATTCGTGACAGCAAGCGCCTGCGCCTGCTGGGCAGCCACGAAATCGTCTTTGCCGAGAGCGAGCATCTGGTGCTGCACAAGCGCAAGACGCTGCCGTTCCACCCCAACGGCATGACCTTCGAGGTGCGTAACGACAAGGGCGAAGTACTGGATAAGCGCGCCTACTACTCGGTAGGCGGCGGCTTCGTGGTGGACGAGGCGGCAGTGGATGCCGGCTTTACCCCGCCGGGCAGCGAAGAACTGCGCCACCCGTTCAGCAATGGCGCCGAGCTGCTCGCCTTGTGCCAAAGCGAAGGCAAGAGCATCAGCCAGATCATGCTGGAAAACGAGCTGGCCTGGCGTAGCGAGGAGGAAGTACGCGCCGGCCTGCTGCAGATCTGGCAGGTGATGCAAAGCTGCGTGCAGCGCGGCTGCAGCCACGAAGGCATCCTGCCTGGCGGCATGAAAGTGAAGCGCCGCGCCGCCGACCTGTACCGCAAACTCACCAACGCCCCGGAGGCCGCGCTGCGCGACCCGCTGACGGTAATGGACTGGGTGAACCTGTACGCACTGGCGGTGAACGAGGAAAACGCCGGCGGCGGCCGCGTGGTCACCGCGCCCACCAACGGCGCGGCCGGCATCATCCCGGCGGTGCTGCACTACTACGCCCGCTTCGTGCCCAATGCCAGCGAGGACGGCGTGGTGCGCTTCCTGCTCACCGCCGGCGCCATCGGCATCCTGTTCAAGCTCAACGCCTCCATCTCCGGCGCCGAAGTCGGCTGCCAGGGCGAAGTGGGCTCCGCCTGTTCCATGGCCGCCGGCGCGCTTGCCGAGGTGCTGGGCGGCACGCCTGAGCAGGTGGAAAACGCCGCCGAAATCGGCATGGAACACAACCTGGGCCTGACCTGCGACCCGGTGGGCGGCCTGGTGCAGGTGCCGTGCATCGAACGCAACGCCATGGCGGCGGTGAAGGCCATCAACGCCGCGCGCATGGCGCTGCGTGGCGACGGCCAGCACTTCGTATCGCTGGACCGGGTGATCAAGACCATGCGCGACACCGGCCGCGACATGAGCAACAAGTACAAGGAAACCGCGCGTGGCGGCCTGGCGATCAACGTGATCGAAGTGCCGGTAAACATCGTGGAATGCTGATGCCCGCTTGCGGCCAACGTTGGCCGCAGACATGACAACGCCCGCTCACGCGGGCGTTTTTTTTGCTAACAGCTTCCCGCCCTGCCGCCAGGCTCGCTGGCTGTCACGCCTCTCGATACTTTCTATCGTCAGGCGCTCTGCGCATCGACTCGAAAACACGGGGCTCCCATGGCCGGATCGCCAGCAGCAGGCTGGTGCCATGCTGATCATCCGTCGCTCGGGCCAGACCTTCCTGATGCAGGTCAGTAAACTCCTGCAGCAGCTGGCGCATCCGTTTCTGGAAGCGTTGATTGTCGGCAGGTGACAGCATTGCCTGCTGGAAAAGCTGGTGGGACCGACTGTTTGGCACCTTCAAGGAAAGCGAACATTTCGCACTACACTGCGGCTTTCCAGGGCGCCAGGAGGAGCACCTGCAGAAAATGCTGCTGTTCAAGAATGTCTATCGTGACCAGGCCGCCGGCAGCAAACCACCCTCCAGACCATGAAAAAGGCCGCCATCTGCGATGGCGGCCCTGGTGGCAATGCTGATGCTATCAGTTGGCCAGGTGGTGCTGCACGGCGCTCATGCCGTCCTTGCCATCGAAGGTGGTTACACCGGCCAGCCAGCTCTTCAGCATGAACGGGTTCTTCTTCAGGTAGTTCTTGGCAGCCAGTTCCGGCTTCTCCTTGTCCATGATCGGGCCCATCACGCGGTTTTCGATGTCGGTGGTGAACTGCATATTGGTCAGCAGTTTCGCCACGTTCGGACAGCGTGCCTGGTAGTCGGTTGCCAGGGCGGTGAATACCTTGGCTTCGCCGTAGTTGGGGCCGAACACGTCGTCGCCGCCGGACAGGTAGGTCATCTTGTACTTAACGTTCATCGGATGCGGTTCCCAGCCCAGGAACACTACCCATTTCTTCTGGCGAATGGCGCGTTCCACTTCGGACAGCATGCCTGCCTCGCTGGACTCAACCAGCTTGAAGCCGGACAGGCCGAACTGGTTCTTCTTGATCATTTCCTGGATCAGGTTGTTGCCATCGTTGCCCGGCTCGATACCGATGATCTTGCCATCCAGCTTGTCCTTGAACTTGGCGATGTCGGCAAAGCTCTTCAGACCGGCTGCCGCCACGTAGGCAGGTACTGCCAGCGTGTACTTGGCACCCACTAGGTTGGGGCGGTCCAGCACCTTGATCTGCCCTGCCTTCACGAACGGCTCGATCATCGGCGTCATGCTGGGGTTCCAGTAGCCGAGGAAGGCGTCGATCTGCTTGTTCTTGATGCCGGCGAAGGTGATGGGCACTGAGGCGATGGTGGTGCTCGGCGTGTAGCCCAGGCCTTCCAGCACAACGCTGGCCATGCCGGTGGTAGCGGCGATGTCGGTCCAGCCCACATCGGCAAAATGCACTTTCTGACACTGGGCGGTATCGGTCGCCAGTGCCGCGCTGCTAACGGCACCAATCAACAGTGCTCCTGCAAGCTTGTAAGCATTCATTAACTTAGCTCCTGTCTTCTGCAATTCGTTCGGTAGCGCCAAAGCGCCGGGCAATCGCCGCTCCTGTGGCAGCAACTGCCAGATTGCCATGTCGCCCGCAGTCAACTTGCTTGCTTTCGACAAGCAATTGCCAGCAGGCGCCTTGATTGAGATCACATAATTGCCGCTTCGAGCGCCAGCTGCTGGCGTTCACGGCTTGGCGGGTAGCCGAACAGGTTGCGATAAGACTTGGAAAAGTGGGAAGACGACAAAAAGCCTGTGGCGACAGTGACTTCCATCACGCTCATATTGGTCTGCAGCAGCAGCTCGCGGGCGCGGCGCAGCCGCAGGTCCAGGTAGTACTGCGCTGGCGTGCTGCCCAGATAGCGCTTGAACAGGCGCTCCAGGTGGCGCAACGACACCCCCAGCTCGGCGGCCAGGTCGTCCAGCGGGCGCGGGTTCTCGATGTTCATTTCCATCGCCAGCGCGGCATCGATCAGCGACTCGTGGCCGGTACCTACCCGCGCCAGCAGCGGGATGTGCTGGTGGTCGTGCTGGTCGCGGATGCGGTCGACGATGAACTGCGCCGACACGTCTGCGGCCAACCCCTTGCCGCCCTTGTGGCGGATCAGGTTGCACATCAGATCCAGCGGCGCGGTACCGCCGCTACAGGTAAGCCGGTCGCGGTCGATCACGAACAGTTCGCTGGAGAACTGCGTCTTGGGGAATTCTTCACGGATGGAGGACAGGTTTTCCCAGTGGATGCTGCTGCGGTAGCCGTTCATCACCCCCGCCTTCGCCAGGGCGAAGGCGCCGGTACAGACTCCGCCCAGCGGCACGCCGGCGCTGGCAAAGCGGCGGATGATGGCCAGCGCGCCATCGCTGGCGGCTTCGCGCACCTGGATGCCGCCGCAGACGATGAGCAGGTCGTAATCGCCCGGCTCGCCCGGCGCGGTGGTGGGCGCCAGCGACAGGCCATTACTGGCAGCCACCGGCTGGCCGTCAGCGGAGATCAGCGACCAGCGGTACAGCCTCTTGCGTGACAGGTGATTGGCCATGCGCAGCGGTTCCACCGCGTTGGCAAAGGCAATCATGGAAAAATTGGGCAACATCAGGAAACCGATGTGAGCGAGCGAACCAAGTTGTTGCGGGCTCATGGTGACCTCCGGTGGATGGTGTGTGGTTGGGGGTGTGCACCTCGTGGCGGGTGCTAGAACAAACGTGAACCGGTACTGGTGTTGCGGCAAGAGCCTGTTTACGAAGTTGCGCGCCAGCAGGCGCGCAGCCGATCGTAAACAGGTTCCAACGGGCCGGTCATGCCGGCCCGCCATTCAGATTAAAGCATCAGCCTGTATCAGTGGCCTCCCTGCTGCGGCGCCGGGCCGCGGCCAAAGCTTTCGGTCAGGCGGTCGAGGATGATGGCCAGCAGCACCACGGCGAGACCGCTCTCGAAGCCAAGGCCCACGTCCAGACGCTGGATACTGGCCAGCACGTCGTTACCCAGGCCGCCAGCACCCACCATGGAGGCGATGATCACCATCGACAGCGCCATCATGATGGTCTGGTTGACGCCAGCCATGATGGCCGGCAGCGCGATGGGCAGCTGCACCTTGAACAGCAGCTGGGTCGGGGTACAGCCAAAGGCGTGGCCGGCCTCTACCTGCTCCTTGTTCACCTGGCGGATACCCAGGCTGGTCAGGCGCACTGCCGGCGGCACCGCGAACACCACGGTGGCCAGGATGCCCGGCACGCGACCCAGGCCGAAGAACATGGCGGCCGGAATCAGGTACACGAAGGCGGGCATGGTCTGCATGAAGTCCAGCACCGGGCGCACCAGGGTGTTGGTACGGCGGCTACGGGCACACCAGATGCCCAGCGGCACGCCGATCATCAGGCTGATGAGGGTGGCAGACAACGTCAGTGCCAGCGTGGACACCGTTTGCGCCCAGAAACCGGTGACCAGGATCAGGGAAAACGCAGCCAGTACGAAGGCAGCGAATTTCCAGCCAAGGCGCCAGATGCCGAGAGCAAAGAAGAAGCCGATGAGCAGCCAGGCCGGCAGCGACAGCAGCGCCACCTCGATGTGTTCGGCGAACAGGTCCACCGATTTGCCGATGGCGTCGAAGGCCCCGGCGTTGTTGTCCAGCAGGAAGCGGATGAAACCGTTAACCCATTCGCCGATGGGCAGGAAGCTGTGTGGATTGGCGATGAATTGCTGCCAGAGGTCGTTCATGGTGGGGACTCCATTCGGGACAGGCGTCGCGCGCCGTCCTCATCAATCGGGGATCGGTCGCGGCTCAGTGTACGGCGCTGCTTTGCAGGCGGTGTTCCGACAACTTGGACAGCACGCTGGAGGCAGTGATCACCCCCAGGTAGCGGCCATCGTGGTCGATCACCGGCAGCGGCTCGCGCTGCCCCTGCAGGCGCTTGAGCACGTCCGGCAACGCCGACGCCGGCGTGATCGGCGATACCGGCACACAGCGCTCGGCCGGATTACAGCCTTCCGCCCCCAGCGAATCGCGGCCCACCAGGCCCAGCAGCTTGTGGTCGCCGGACACGCAGGCCACCCAGTGGTGCTGCGGGTCGGCGGCGCCGGACAGATTGCCGTTCACCATCAGGCCCACACCATGCGGGTCGATCAGGTCCTTGGCCAGCAGGTAGCGCGAGGTATCCACGCTCTTGAAGAATTCCCGCACGTAGTCTTCCGCCGGGTTTTCGATGATCTCCTGCGGCGTGCCCACCTGCACCAGGCGGCCGCCCTCCATGATGGCGATGCGCGAGCCGATGCGCAGCGCCTCTTCCAGATCGTGGGACACGAAGAAAATGGTCCGGCGATGGTCGCGCTGCAGCTGCAGCAGGATGTCCTGCATCTCGCTGCGCTTGAGCGGGTCGAGTGCCGAGAACGCCTCGTCCATCAGCATCAGAGACGGGTTCACCGCCAGTGCGCGTACCAGGCCGACACGCTGCTGCATGCCGCCGGACAGCTCGTGCGGCATCTTCTTGGCGAAGGTGGCCAGACCAACCTGCTCCAGCACCTCCATGGCGCGCTTCTCGCGCTCCTTGCGGCCAACCCCGGCGATCTCCAGGCCGAAGGCGGCGTTATCCAGCACGTTGCGATGCGGCATCAGCGCAAAGCTCTGGAACACCATGCTCATGTCGCGGCGGCGCAGCGACACCAGGTCGTTGGGGGACAGTTTGGTGATGTCCTGGCCATCCAGCAGGATGCGGCCGTCGGTGGGATCCATCAGCCGGTTGATGAGTCGGATCAGCGAGGACTTGCCGGAGCCGGACAAACCCATCAGCACGAAGATTTCGCCCTCGTTGACCGAGAACGACACGTTGTTCACGCCGACTACCTGGCCGGTACTGCGAAATACCGACTCCTTGCTTTCTCCAAGCTTGAGTAGACGCATTGCTTCTTGTGGCTTTTCTCCGAAAACCTTGTACAGGTTTTCCACCACGATCTTGCCTGACTGCATTGCTTTCTCCTTTGCCCTGGCGAGGCTGCCGTATTGCAGCAAGCGCCGTGCCCGCCGTGCACCGATGCACGGGAGCGTGCTGCGCCACACCCAAGCTGTTGTAGTAATTGATTTGTATCAAGGAAAAAGATATGGACGATACGCTTGAGGAGCCAATGATCAACCGACACCAACCTGCCCGAAAACGACATCGCACCAATCAGTACCACAAGTGGAGGCGAAATCAAGGGAATGCCCGTCAGACGGGCACTTCCAGCGCACTTTCGGTGCATGCTGCAGTGGCGAAAAACACAACTATTGTCGCCAGAAGACAGGTGTCGGACAATTTGTCCATATCTTGGTTCAACCAACGCTCAGGCGTAAAAAAACCGTTCAACCCGCAGGTGAACGGTTTTTTTCGTGCCAGCGTTGCAAAAAAACAACTCAGCGATCCAGCACCACCGGTGTCAACGGCACGCTGCAGCAAGGCAAGATCCAGCCCTGGTCGATCTCGCGCTGGCGGATGCCGCCACCGTGTTTCATGTCCACCTTGCCTTCCAGCATCTTGGTCTTGCAGGTACCACACAAGCCCTTGGAGCAAGACGAGGGCACGCGCAAGCCCTGCTGCTGCGCCGCAGCCAGAATGGTCTGCCCGGGCTTGGTCTGCACGATGTCGCCCAGTTTGGCAAAGCGCACCTCGAAGCCGGTTTCGCCCTCGCAGGCGGGTGCAGCCTCCTCCACCGCCGCTTCCGCGGTGCTGCCGGCGTTCAGATCGGCAAAGTTGAAGCTTTCCTCGTGGTAGTGCGTCATGTCGAAGCCGGCGGACTGCAACAGCTCGCGCGCCCCGGTCATGTAGGGCGCCGGGCCACAGCAGAACACCTCGCGTTCGCGGAAATCCGGCACCAGCCGCTCCAGGCCGGCCAGATCCAGCCGCCCTTCCAGGCCCGTCCATTCCGGTTCCGGATGACGGCTCTGCACGATCGCTGCCTGGCGGAAGCCGTGGCGCGCCCGTGACAGCTGCACCAGCTCGTGGCGGAAGATCAGGTCGGCCGGCGTGCGGGCACTATGCACGAAAGCCACGTCGATGCTGCCGCCCAGGTCACCCAGCGCGCGGCTCATCGACATCAGCGGCGTAATGCCGCTGCCGGCCGACAGGAACAGGTAACGCTCGGCCGGAGCGTGGGCGAAACTGAATTCGCCGGAAGGCCCCAGCACGCTGATATTCATGCCCGGCTGCAGATTGTCGTGCAGCCAGTTGGACACCTGCCCGCCCGGCACGCGCTTGACGGTGATACTGACCGTGTCCGGCCGCGTCGGCGACGAGGACAGCGTGTAGCAGCGGTTCACCGTCTGGCCGTCGATACTCAGCTCCAGAGTGATGAACTGGCCCGGCAGGTAGGCAAAACGCCTGGCCGGCACCGCGCGGAAGGTGAAGGTGCGTACATCGTGGGTTTCGTCATGCACCGACACGCACTGCAGCGTGTCATCGACGCCGCCTTGCCAGTAAGGCGCCGGAGTGGTGAAGGCAGAGGTGGAAGTGGCGGTAGTCATGGTGTCACCCTGTTGCTTGTCCGGCAGGGTTGGCCGCATGCGGCCAACCTCCGGTGGTGTGTGTGATGCTGCCTTGCTTGTCCGGCAGCCTGGGCGGGTGCGCAGGCTGCCGGGCGCAGGTCTCGTTGCCGCTGCCGTGGCAGCGGGCGGGTACGGCTTACTCCAGTGCTACGCCCAGGCGGCGGATATACCAGTCGGTAAACTTCTCCACCAGGGTTTCGGTAAACGGCGAGTACGGGCCAGGCTTGTAGGCCGAGCTCTTGGTGCCACGATGCGATTCTTCCACCAGGTGACGGTCCTGGTCGTTGGTAGCGTTCCACACCGCAGTGAGGTTCTTCACGTCGTAATCCACGCCTTCTACCGCATCCTTGTGCACCAGCCACTTGGTGCGCACCAGTGTGGTATCCGGGGTAAGCGGAATCACGCTGAAGGTCACGATGTGGTCGGCCATGAAGTGGTGCCAGGAGTTGGGCTGGGTCCAGAACGACAGGCCGCCGATGGAGGCATCCTTGAAGTCGGCCAGCAGCTTCTTGCACGCTGCGGTGGTGTCCAGCGTCTGCGATTCACCGCTGCGATCCAGCGGCATGCGCATGGTGCGGAAGCCGGTCACGTCGGACAGGCGCTCCACCTCGGTGGACGGCAGGCCACAGGATTCCCAGTGCTGATGGCGGTCGGCCACCATCTCGTCGTACTGGCGCAGGCCCTCGGCGGTTTCTTCCTTCGGGGCGAAGCCGTAGCTGTAGGCGAACAGCGATACGGTCAGCTCCGGGTGGTTGCTGGTGCAGTGGTAGCACTCGCGGTTGTTTTCCAGCGTCAGCTTCCAGTTGCCCTGCTCGATGATGTCCACCTGCACCGCCACCTTGGTGTTCTCGATCTGGTGCGGTGCGATGTACGGGGTCATCACCTCGGCCATGGCGTCGAAATCCGCCGGCGGCTCGTCGGCCAGGCAGATGAACAGCATGCCGGCCATGTCACGCAGGTGCACCGACTTGAGGCTGTGGTGCGACAGGTCGAAACCTTCCTGCATGTGGTCGGCGAAAATCAGCTTGCCGGAGAGGTCGTAGGTCCACTGGTGGTAGGGGCACACCAGGTTGCCGACGGTACCCTTTTCCTCGGCGCACAGACGCGAGCCACGGTGACGACAGACATTGTGGAAGGCACGGATCTGGTTGTCGTCGTCGCGCAGGATCAGGATGGGCTGATGGCCCAGCTGCACGGTCATGTAGTCACCCGGCTCCGGCACATCCACCGACACACCGACATAGATCCAGTGCTTGCCGAAGATGTGTTCCATGTCGGCATCGAACGCCGCCTGCGAGTTGTAGAACGGCGCCTCCAGGCTGTGGCCCGGCACACGGCGGGCCACCAGTTCGCGCAGGTTGACGGCCGGATGAAACGCGATCGTGCTGCTAGTCATGATGAACTTCTCCAAAAACAACGCGGTTACGTGGGTGCGCTGTTGCCGGGTGGGACGGAAAACAGCAGGTAGTTGTCAGAAATCGACGAGATGATGGTCGCGCAGGTAGTTCAGCAGAACTTGCGCTTTTTCGACCGGATCGCCCTGTTTTACGACCATGCCGCCAGCCTTGGCGCCATCGGTGGCAATGGCGCCCAGCATGCGCTCGTGACCGCTGGCACGGCTTTGCGCCACCAGCGGGCGTGCACGGCGGTCGGCCGGCTCCAGATGCACCACGCCCGGCTGCAGATTCGCCGGCGACAGATGACGAACCTGGCCTGCCAGCAGTCGCGCATAGACATGCGGCAGCGGCGCGCAGGCGCGCTCGTGCACTGCCACGATGGCCGGCGTGGCAGCCGCCAGCCGCCGCCGCTGCCCCTTGGGCAGATACTGTTCCACCTCGATCTCGCTACCCTTGATCTGCAGCTGCAGTGCATCCGGCAGCAGCGGCAGGTTCAGCTCGTCGGCCAGCAGGTAGGGCAGCATGGCGCTGCCCTGCCCGCCGCCGGCGCGCCGACCGCACAGGATCAGGTCGACATCCTGCAGCTGGCGCGACAACACGCGGGTGATGTCGGCGCCGGCCACTACCGGCAGTACGTTGATGCAGCTGACGCCCTGCGCCAGGTAAGGCCCCAGCGCGGCGTCGTCGGCATCGCCGGCATACAGCACCAGCAGATGCTGCGGCGACGGCACCAGTTGCATGGCCAGTGCCAGCGCGGCGCTGTCGGCGGCGGCGGCACAGGGGCGGCCGCTCACCGGGTGGGTGGCCGGCGCCAGCAGCACCGCCACTTTCAGGTTCTGTTTGCTCATCAGGCAGTCTCCAGCACAGGGTTGGCCGCAGCCGCACCACCGGCGGCGCGCTCGGCGGCCAGCAGGCGGTTGAGCGCGGTGATCAGCGCCTGGCAGTCTTCCACCAGGGTCAGATCGGCGCGTTTGACGATGGGCGCGGCGGCATCCAGGTTGACGGCAATCACGTGCCGGCATTCCTTGATGCCCTGCAGGTGCTGCACCGCGCCGGAGATGCCGAACGCCAGATAGGCGCTGGCCTGCACCGTCTTGCCGGTGGCACCCACCTGCTGCTCGCGGGCAAAGCGGCCGTCGTCCACCGCCACCCGAGAGGCGCCAACCGCGGCCCCCATGTGCTCGGCCAGCTGCCGCAGCCCGGCGGTATCCTGCACGCCGTTGCCGGCGGAAACGATCAGGTCGGCCTCCTCCAGCGCCAGCTGCGAGGCCGGGCAGCTGCTGGAGCCCAGATCCCGCACCCGCTCGCTGGCCTGCGGCAGCGGCAGCGTGCCGCCCTCCGCACCCAGGCCGCGATACGGCAGGCGGGCATCCGCCGCCTTGCGCGCCAGCAGCAGCACCGGCGGCAGCGGCTGCACCGCGAACTGTCCGGCCGGTGCCAGGCTGCGCACTTCGCGCCCCGGCACCACTTCGATGGCATCGCAGGCTACCGCCAGACGCTGACGGCTGGCGAAGCGCCGCCCCAGGTCGGCATCGGCGCCGCGATCCGGCATGCACAGCTGAGTCGGCGACTCGCGCTGCCACAGTTCAGCCAGCAGCGCGAGCTTGCGCTGCGGCGCGTAGCCGATGTCTTCCACCAGCAGCACGCGGTCGGCGCCGGCCTCACCTGCGGCGGCCACGCTATCGGCGGTGCCGCCGAACAGCAAGGCAAGCACTTCGGTCTGGGCCGAGGCCAGGATGGCGGCTGCGGCCAACGTTTCGCGTGCCGCTTCGTCCAGCGCGCCGCGGTCGGTGTGGATCACCACCAGGCTGCGCTGCTGGAACGGGCCGTTGCTGCGCAGCGGTTTGGCCTGGCTGTGGCCGTGGGCCTGCTGTTGTTGCTCGCGGCTGCCCACCTCCTCGCCCAGCACGATACGTTTGAGTCCCGACGGCCCGATCACATAGGGGCGCCGCGGGTCGATACGCGGAATGGCGCTATTGTTGAACATGACTTCCTCCGCTGTTATTTGGCCAGGCGCGCGGCAACCAGCTCGGCCAGTTCCACCACTTCCGCCCGTTGCCCCACCACGCCTTCCAGCATCGCGGTGCAGTTCGGGCAGGCCACGGCAACCTGGCTGGCGCCGGTAGCACGCACGTCGTCCATGCGCATGTCCGGAATACGCTGCTTGCCGGGAATATCGGTAAACGAGGCACCACCACCCCAGCCGCAGCAACGCGACTGCATGCCGGAACGTTCCATCTCCACCACCTTGATGCCGATACCCTTGAACACGCGGCGCGGTGCATCGGTTTCGCCGTTATAGCGCGCCAGGTAGCACGGGTCGTGATAAGTGATGGTGGTGGCTTCGGCGTCGGCCTTCAGCGGCAGCTGGCGCTTGTCCAGCAGCTCGGCAATCACCTGGCTGTGGTGCTGAATGCGGTAGTTGCCGCCCAGCGCCGGGTATTCGTTGGCCAGGCAATGGAACAGGTGCGGATCCGGGGTAACGATGTGGTCGAAGCTGTAGTGACGCAGCGTGGCCATCATCTTGTCTGCCAGTTGCTGGAAGGTGGCCTCGTCGCCCAGGCGGCGCGCCAGGTCGCCACAGTCTGGCTCGGCTTCGCCCAGCACGGCTATCTTGAGGCCCGCCGCTTTCAGCACTTGCACCAGGGCGCGCAGTGCACGCTGGTAGCGCATGTCGAAGGCGCCCTCGCCAGCCAGCAACAGCCAGTCGGCGTGCTCGCCCGGCAGCAGCACCGGTACGTTCAGATCCACCGCCCAGTGGTAGCGTGCAGCCAGGGGGTAGCCGCCCACGGTGTCGGTGTCGCGCAGGTTGGCCAGCGCTTCGGCACCCTTGTTCGGCACCGCGCCGCGGGTCAGCGTGACATGACGACGCAGGCTGATCACGGTATCCACGTGCTCGATCAGCATCGGGCACTCCTGTACGCAGGCGCGGCAGGTGGTGCACGACCACAGGGTTTCTTCCGCCAGCAGGCCACCGAGAATCGGCTGCTGCGCATCACCGCCGCGCAGCGCCTGACCCGGGTGCGGGTTGCCGGCATAGCCCTGGCCATCGCCGGAGGCCAGACCGGTCACCATATCCTGGATCAGTTTCTTCGGGTTCAGCGGCTGGCCGGCAGCATAGGCCGGACAGGCGGCTTCACACTTGCCGCACTGCACGCAGGCATCGAAGGACAGCAGGCGGTTCCAGGCGAAATCGGCCGGCTTTTCCACGCCGAAATCATTGGCTTCCAGGTTCAGCGGCTTGAGGTCGGTGGAGCGCTTGCTGCCGGAGAAACGCTCCTGGCGCGGATGGAAGGCCAGGTGCAGCAGGCCGGCCACCGCGTGCTTCATCGGGCCGCCAAGGCCAATGCCCAGCGCCAGCTCGGCACCACCCAGCGTCAGCCCGGCCAGCGCCAGCAGCGCCAGGATGCGCGCGGCACTGCCCAGTGCATCACCGCTGAGTGCCAGCACGGCGGCCAGGCCTGCACCCACGGCGAACAGCAGCAGGCTCTTGGGCAGGCGGTTCCACGCGCCCTTGGACAGGCGCGGCGGCGGCGACTGGCGGCGGGAGCGCACCAGCATTGCGCCGACGAACATCATTACCGCAGCCAGCAGCATCAGCACATCCAGCGCCGGCAGGTACAGCATCAGGCCATAGTTGGCCGCAGCCAGCGCCAGCACCGCTACCGCGCCGCCAGCCACCGCCACGTGGGCACGGGCGATGAACGGGTCGCGCGCCACCACGTGGTGCAGGTCAACGAAATAGCGTTTCGGGATGGCAAACAGTCCGGACCAGGCCACCTGGGCGGCGCGCCCCTGGCGCCACAGGGCGGCACGACGTGCCAGCCCCAGCGACAGCAGGGCCGCGCCCAGCCAGAACAGGCCGGTAAGCGCAAGCGGGAAGTTCATGTCAGAAGTCCTTCACCAGACGCAGCGCGTCGTAAATCGCGCCGTGGATGTTGTGCATGGAGATGCAGTCGCCGACACGGAACAGCAGGAACTCGTCGCCCTGCAGCGGTTCGGACAGGCAGGGCTGCGGCTGGGAGGCGAACAGGGTATGCACATCGGTGATGCCCTGGTTCTTGGAACGCTCCTTCAGCGACCAGTACAGCGTGTCGTTGGGCAGGATGCCGTTTTCCACCACCACCTGGTCCACCGCGCGCTCTTCCAGCGCCTCGGTGTACTCGTTGCGCAGCACGGCGATCAGCTTGTCGCCCTCGCGGTAGACGCGATCCATCCAGAAGTTCGGGGTCGGGATCATGCCCTGCGCGTACAGGCGGCGGTAGAAGATCGGGAAGGTAGTGCCGCCGGTGTCGTCGCCCACTTTCACGTCCGGGGTAACGATTTCCACCTGGCTGCCGCGGCTGGACAGGAAGTCAGCCACGCCAAAGCCGGCATGACCGCTCACCGCGTCGTAAACCAGCACGTTCTTCTTCGGCTCAACCTTGCCGGACAGGATGTCCCAGCCGGTAACCGCCAGGCCTTCGGCCACGCCCCAACCCGGCACCATGCCGCTATTGGGTACGCCACCGGTGGCCAGCACCACGATGTCCGGCTTCTCGGCCAGGATCATCGCTTCGTCGGCAGCGGTGCCGAGGCGGCGATCCACGCCCAGACGCTGGGTTTCCATGTCCAGCCAGCGGATGATGCCGGCCATCTGCTCGCGCTGCGGCGCCTTGGCGGCCAGCACGATCTGCCCGCCCACCACGTCGCTCTTTTCGAACATCACCACATCGTGGCCGCGTTCCTTCGCCACGCGGGCGGCTTCCAGGCCGGCCGGGCCGGCACCGACCACCACAACCTTGCGCTTGAGCTTCGCTTTTTCGAAGGTGTGCGGCATGGTGGCTTCACGGCTGGTGGCGGCATTCTGGATGCACAGCACGTCCTGGCCGAAGTACTGGCGGTCGATACAGTAGTTGGCGCCCACGCACTGGCGGATCTGGTCTTCCTTGCCGTCGCGGATCTTGATCACCAGGTGCGGGTCGGCAATGTGGGCGCGGGTCATGCCCACCATGTCCACCATGCCGCTGGCCAGGATGCGCTCGGCCTGGTTCGGGTCGCGGATGCTCTGCGCGTGCATCACCGGCACCTTGGATACCGATTTGATGCCGGCGGCCAGATGCACGAACGGCTCCGGCGGCAGCGCCATCGGCGGCATGCAGTTGGCCAGGGTATTGTGGGTGTCGCCACCGGAACCAACCACCGACAGGAAGTCGATCATGCCGGTCTCGGACATTGCCTGCGCAATATCCTTCAGCATGTCGTGGGTCAGGCCGTCTTCGTGGAACTCGTCACCGCACATGCGCAGGCCGACACAGAAATCGGCGCCCACTTCGGCGCGGATCGCCTCGAATACCTGCATGCCGAAACGCATGCGGTTTTCCAGCGAGCCGCCGTATTCGTCGTCACGGAAGTTGGTGCGCGGGCTCCAGAACTGGTCCATCAGGTGCTGGTGGGCGGCGGACACTTCCATGCCGTCCATGCCTGCGGCCTTGATGCGGCGCGCGGCCTGCGCGAAATCGGCGATGATGCGCTTGATTTCGTGCTTCTCGATGATCTTGGCGTTACCGCGGTGCACCGGTTCACGAATGCCGGACGGGCTGACCAGATGCGGCCAGTGCTCGCCGTAGTAGCTGGAGCGGCGGCCCATGTGGGTAGCCTGGATCATGATCTTGGCGCCGTGGCGGTGCATGGTCTCGGCCAGCCGCGACAGCGGATCGATGATCTTGTCGGTGGACAGGTTCACCGACTTCCACCAGCTTTGCGGGCTGTCGATCGACACCGGGCTGGAGCCGCCGCAGATCGCCAGGCCCAGGCCGCCCTTGGCCTTTTCCTCGTAGTAGCGGATGTAACGCTCACCCGGCAGCCCACCCGGCTCGGCATAGACCTCGGCGTGGGCAGTGCTGACGATGCGGTTGCGGATGGTCAGCTTGTTGAGGGTGATCGGTTCAAACAGGTGCGGGTAACGCATGGCTCACCTCACTTCGGCTCGACAGTGAATACGCAGTACTCGGCGCCTTCACCGGCGCACTGGGTTTCCGCGCTGATGGTGTGGTAGTCGTGGCCCAGGTGTTCACCCACCCAGTCCATGGCGCCGGAGAACCAGCCGGCAAACATGTAACAGGCCATGCCTTCGCTCTGCGGTGCGCCAGCCACGCCCTGCGCCAGTACGAAGCAGGAATTGTCGAGACGGATCTTGGCGTGGCCGCTGGCCGGATCGGCACTGATAAAGGAGAACTGGCCCCAGCCGCGCTGCGACAGGCGGTTCAGGTAATGTTCGAATACCGCCATGCCCTGCAGGCCGTGGGTACGTGCCTCGCTGTCACACCAGAAGTAGGCCGAGCGGTAACCGGCGTCGTACAGCGCCTCGGAA
Source organism: Vogesella sp. LIG4 (assembly GCF_900090205.1). NCBI lineage: Bacteria > Pseudomonadati > Pseudomonadota > Betaproteobacteria > Neisseriales > Chromobacteriaceae > Vogesella > Vogesella sp. LIG4. The sequence goes on from NZ_LT607802.1 coordinate 3,380,799, forward strand.
TAAGTACCACGGCCCAGCGCCGCCTCTACCGCCATATGGTTGTTGACGAAGAAATGGCGCGGCACATACAGCATCGGCAGGCCATTGGTGGTCCACACGCCGGTATCCTGGTCGACGTCGATGGGTACGAGTGGTTGCATCATGAGTCTCCTGCACGTTGTGTTGCGGGCACGGGGTGCGCTCCGCCAGTCAGGAGAAATGTTGCATGAGGGCCTTGCGGCCAACCTCGGCGGCAACGACCGGTATTTGCCGCCTGCCGACACAATCGGTCGAAATTGCAGTAGTGCCGCCACCGGGCGTGGCGCTGCCGTACCGCAGCCCGCACCGCCGCCACTGGTCAGGCTGCCAGCCGGCGGCATTACCCTGCCCGGTTTGCTCCAGAGAGGCCGGTCGGATTTTGGCGCATTGCTGTCGCACACCGGACAATCGCTGGCGAACAGCCTGAATACAGTCGGGCATCACCCGCCCGAATAAGGAGCGCACGCATGCGCGCCGTCCTGAAACTGCTGCAAGCCAATGCAATGGAACTGTGCGCCATCGCCCTGCTCGCCGCCACGCTGTTCCTGCTACTGTAATTCCCGCCTGTTGCCGCGCAGCGCTCAAAAGCTCAGCGGCACTCCCTGCTCTGCCACACCAGACCAGTCCTGTCGCCAGCCTCCCGCCCCAGTGCGGATGTGCCATCACGCCATCAAGCCTTATTCAAAGTAAATCCAAACAAGCTGCACTAATTGTCAAAAACGCCCCCTATTCCATAACTGCTGAGTGATCCATATCGAATACCGGCCGGCCAGCCAAATAGGCTGCGCGATTACTGCCACACCCTGCTTATTTATCGCCAAACCACCAGCAAAAATAGAAAAGCACTTAATAATCAGCACACTAAATAAATATATTTTTTAGCCATAGATAAGCAGCATCATGCCTTCCATGATTCGACCCTGACTAAAATCCGCCGTTCGAAGGCACAAACCGCCCTGCCTTTACATGGCCATTTCACTGCGCTATTTTGTTTAAAATACTCGCCTGAAAATCGCCGTCGTCTTTAACAAAGACCAAGCACTCCACACACGAGGCTCCGCATGATTCACTCCTTTCACCCCCGCATCAGGGTTGTCATCCTCGACGATCACGCCATCGTGCGACAGGGGCTGGCCACACATCTGGGCCAGGAATCCGACCTGGAAGTAGTGGCCAGCTTCGCCTCGGGCCGCGAACTGGTAGCCGCGCTGAAAAGCAAATCGCTTGTTGCCGATGTGCTGGTGATCGATTACTCGCTAGGGCCGGCGGAAATCGACGGCATCAATCTGATCAAGCTGCTGCGCACGCGCTACCCGGGCGTGAAGATCCTGGTGCTGTCGGCCTCGCACAACAAGGCCACCGTCAATATGGTGATGCACGCCGGCGCGCAGGGCTTTGTCGGCAAGGACGAAGAAGTGCCGGAACTGGTGCGCGCCATTCGCAGCGTTGCCAACGGCCGCAAGCGCATCAAGGAAGAGCTGTTTACCGAAACCGGCCATCGGCTGCCGCAGGCAGCGGACGCGCCGCCCGACGAAGATGCCGCGGACGACGAGTCGCCGCTGCTGAACCGCCAGGAGCTGAGCCCGCGCGAATACGAGGTGCTGCGTTGCTACCTGGACGGCATGTCGGTAACCGAGATCGCCGAAAAATTCATGCGCAGCGTCAAGACCATCAGCACGCAGAAACAGTCCGCCTACCGCAAGCTGGGCATTCATACCGACGCCGAGCTGTTCAAGATCCGCCAGCAACTGGAAAACGGCTGACACCATGCGCCTGCGCCACCGTTGCGGCCTGCTGGCGGCACTCTTGCTGCCGCTTCCCGCGCTCGCCTTCTTCGCGCCCAACTTCAGCCCGGAGGAAAAAGCCTGGCTGGCGACGCACCCGGTGGCCAGCGTGGTCTACGATGCCGACTGGCGGCCGATCGAATACATCCAGAACGGCAAGATGCAAGGGTTGGCCGCAGGCTACCTGGAGGCCATCACCCGCATCAGCGGCCTGCAGTTCAAGCGGGCGCCCACCAGCTCCTGGACCGAAGGCGACAAGGCACTGCTGGCCGGCAGCATCGATATCGCCCCCACGCTGTCACGGCTGCGGCTGCCGGCGGTGCTGGACGGCAAGCTGCTGCTGACCTCCGACTACTTCAGCGCCTCGATGATCCTGGTCACCCGCCCCAACGGGCGCATTTATTTCGACCTGAACCAGCTGAACAATCACAGCGTGGCCTTCAAGCGCGGCAGCGCCTACATCAAGCTGCTGCGCGAGCGCTACCCCGGAATAAGAGTCGTCGAGGTGCCCAGCCCGCAAGCGGCACTGGAAGCCGTCATGGCCGGCGACGCTGATGCCGCGCTGGACATGGACCTCATCCTGGAACCGCTGCTACGCCGCCAGTTCTACAGCTCGCTGCAGGTCTCCGGTGTGCTGGCCGACCTGCCGGTATTCCTGGCCATGGGCGTGCGCAAGGATCAGCGCCTCCTGCACGGCATCCTGGAAAAATCGCTGCACGCGCTCACCGCCGAAGAAGCCAACCATATCAATAGCGACTGGCTGGAAAGCAGCGACTACGGCGCACCGTCGCTGCGCGCCATCTGGGGCTACCACGGCGCCAGCATCATTGCCTTGCTGGCGCTGGTGGCACTAATCGCCGCACTGGGCCTGCGCGCCGAGTTCCATCGCCGCAAAGCCAGGCACAGCGAGCAGATGAAAGCCAGCTTCCTGGCAGTGATGACCCATGAAATCCGCACCCCGATGAACGCCATCCTGTCGGCGGTGGAGTTGCTGGAAAAAACCCGGCTGGACGACAAGCAGCGCAACCTCGCCAGCGTGGCCCGCACCGCCTCCGACTCGCTGCTGTCGCTGCTCAACGACATCCTGGACATTTCCAAGCTGGAAGCCGGCAGCGTGGTACTGGAAACAGTCGCCACCCCGATGGTGGGCTGGGCGCAGGAAACCATGCAGATGATGCACAGCCGCGCCGACCAGAAGAACCTGGTGCTGACGCTGGTCACCAACTTCGACCGCGCCCTGCTGCTCGACATCGACCCGACCCGGCTGCGGCAGATCCTGGTCAACCTGCTGACCAATGCCATCAAGTTCACCGAACACGGCGGCGTTACCGTCACCCTGTCCTACCGCAGCATCGGAGCCAACGACGAGCTGGGCGTGCTGGAGCTGGAGGTTGCCGACACCGGCATCGGCATCGCCCTGAACGAACAGGAGGCGATCTTCGCCCCCTTCCATCAGGCCGACTCCAGCACCACCCGCCGCTACGGCGGCACCGGGCTAGGTTTGAGCATCTCGCGCAAACTGGCGCAGCTGATGGGCGGCGGCATCCTGCTGAAAAGCGAGCCGGGCAACGGCGCGGTGTTCACCGTCAGCCTGCCTGCCAAGCGCACCAGCCCACCGCGTGACGAGCGCCCCGCCGCACAGGATGATGCGTCGCAGCCGGGCAAGCACGACGGCAGGCGGCGACCTACGGTGCTGGTTATCGACGATCAGCCGGCCAACCTCGCCATGCTGGATGCGCAGCTGGAAGAGCTGGGCTGCGATGCCACGCTGTGCGACAACAGCGGCGATGGCTGGCTGCTCAGCGCCGAGGAGGCATTCGACCTGATCCTGCTGGATTGCAACCTGCCGGAAATCGACGGCTACACCCTGGCGCAGCGCATACGCGAACGGGAAAAACTGCAGGACCGGCACACGCCGATACTGGCCATTTCCGCCTCCGGTGACCTGGCGCACCAGCAGCGGGTAATGGAAAGCGGCATGGATGGCCTGTTGCCCAAGCCTATCCGTCTGAACGCGCTGCAAACCATGCTGGAACTGTGGTGCGACGCGGAATTCGAAACGGCAGCAGGCCATGCCGAAGTCAGCAGCAGCGAATTCGAGCCGGTGTACATCGACAGCCTGAATGACGATCTCGACGATCTGGAGCAGGCGCTACACCAGCAGCAGCAGGAGCTGGCCCGCCACTTCGCCCACCGCATCAAGGGCGCGGCGCTGTCCACCCATCACGACACGATTGCCGACCTGGCCACCCGGCTGGAACAACTGCTCACCGGGCCTGGCATCGACGACGAGTGCCAGCCCCTGCTTGCCGCCCTGCGCCAGGAAGCGCTGACACTGCTGAAAGCCATGGGCTGAGCAGCGGCAAAGGTTGGCCGCACGCAGCACGCCACCCCAAAAGCAAAGCCCTTTCGCACAGCGAAAGGGCTTTGTCTTTATGTGCCGATGCCGCCCACAGGGCGGCATGGCTCATGGCATGCGCCGAATCAGTTCGATACCAGCGCGCAGGCATCCACCACGCCGGCTTCGTGCGCCTGCACGTCGGCATGGTAGCTGGAGCGCACCATGGCACCCACGGCCGCGTGCTTGAAGCCCGCGTCGTAGGCCTTGTTCTCGAAGGCCTTGAACAGGTCCGGATGCACGTAGCGCAGTACCGGCAGGTGACCGTCGGTAGGCTGCAAGTACTGGCCGATGGTGATCATGTCGATATCATGGGCGCGCATATCGGCCATGACTTCGTACACTTCCTCGTCGGTTTCGCCAAGGCCCACCATGATGCCGGACTTGGTCGACACTTCCGGACGCAGCTTCTTGAACTCCTGCAGCAGCTTGAGCGAATGCAGGTAGTCGGCACCCGGGCGAGCCTGCTTGTACAGGCGCGGCGCGGTTTCCAGGTTGTGGTTCATCACGTCCGGCGGGGTCTGCCTGAGGATGTCCAGCGCGATGTCGAGGCGGCCGCGGAAGTCCGGCACCAGCACTTCGATCTGGGTGCTGGGCGACAGCTTGCGGATTTCGCTGATGCAGTCGGCAAAGTGCTGGGCACCGCCGTCGCGCAGGTCGTCGCGGTCCACCGAGGTGATCACCACGTACTTGAGCTTGAGCGCGGCCACGGTTTCGGCCAGGTGCTTCGGCTCGTTCGGGTCCAGCGGGTTCGGCCTGCCGTGACCGACGTCACAGAACGGGCAACGACGGGTACAGATGTCACCCATGATCATGAAGGTGGCGGTACCCTTGCTGAAGCACTCGCCGATGTTCGGGCAGGTGGCTTCCTCGCACACGGTATGCAGCTTCTGCTCGCGCAGAATCTGCTTGATCTCGTTGAAGCGCTGGCCGTTCGGCAGCTTGGCGCGAATCCACTCCGGCTTCTTGAGCTTTTCATCCAGCGGCACGATCTTGATCGGAATGCGCGCGGTCTTGTCGGCGCCCTTGTGCTTTACGCCGGCCTGGTTGTCCAGTTTCATGCTGTCTCCTTGATCACCGTCAGATTGCGCTCCAGGTGCGGCAACAACTGTTCGGCGGTTTGCGTCACGGTAAGCGAAACGCCGTGATTCTTCAATTGGGTCACTCTTAGTCCGGCGTAACCGCAAGGGTTGATCCAGCTGAACGGGGTCAGGTCCATGTCCACGTTCAGGCTCAGGCCGTGATATACCGCACCGTTCTTGATGCGCAGCCCCAGCGAGGCGATCTTCTCGCCGGCCACGTACACGCCGGGCGCGTTCACGTCACCGTAGGCGGTGATGCCCAGCTCGGCCAGCAGATCGATCACCGACTGCTCGATGCGCCGCACCAGCTCGCGCACGCCAATGCCCATGCGCTTGAAGTCTATCATCAGGTACACCACCAGCTGGCCGGGGCCGTGGTAGGTCACCTGGCCGCCGCGGTCGCACTTCACCACCTCGATGCTGCTGGGCATGATCAGGTGTTCCGGCTTGCCGGCCAGGCCCAGGGTGTACACCGGCGGGTGCTCCAGGCACCACAGCTCGTCCGGCGTATCGGCCGTGCGCTGATCGGTGAACGCCTGCATGGCCTGCCAGGTGGGGGTGTAGTCCACCAGGCCGAGGTGTTTGACGATGCGACTCATGGCAGCCTTACAGCACCCACTTCACCAGCACGTGGCTGGTCAGCGAGCGGTAGATGTTATCCAGGTGCTCGCGCGAGGTGGCGGTCACGGTAATGGTCAGCGACACGTACTTGCCGCTGGAGCTGTCGCGCGTGGTGATATCCGTCTGCGCCAGGTCCGGCGCGTGCACACGCACCACTTCAAACATGATCAGCTGGAAATCCGGCTGGCTCTCGCCCATCACCTTGATGGGAAAGCGGCAGGGAAACTCCAGCACGTCGTTGATATCGGTTACTTGCTTGCTCATTTCACGTCCTGTACTGCAAAAGGGCACCTCGAAAAGCCACGGCTTTCTCGTGGCACCCATAGGTTGGCCGCACACCGGCAGCTATCTACCCCATGTGCGGCCAGATGCAGGAATTACCAGCCCAGCCAGAGCTTGATGCTGTCCCACAGGCGGCTGAGGAAGCCACCCTGTTCCACCGGCTGCAGCGCCACTACCGGCTGCTCGGCCACAACCTTGCCATCCAGCGACACGCTGAGCTTGCCCACCACCTGGCCGGCCTTCACCGGCGCGATCAACGGCTGGGTGGTGCTCAGTTGTGCCTTGAGCTGGCCGGCCTGGCCACGCGGCACGGTCACGAACACGTCGCGGGCGAAGCCTACCGTCAGCAGCTTGCTGGCGCCCTTGTACACCGGCACCTCTTTCACGGCCTTGCCGGCAGTGTACAGCTTGGGCGTTTCGAAGAACTGCAGCGCGTAGTTGAGCAGCTTGGAGCTTTCCACTGCACGCGCTTCCTCGCTGGCGGTACCCACCACCACGGAAATCACGCGGCGGCCGTCACGATGGCTGGAGGCGATCAGGTTGAAGCCGGCGCTGGCGGTGTGGCCGGTCTTCATGCCGTCCACGTTCGGGTCGCGGTACAGCAGCAGGTTGCGGTTCGGCTGGGTGATGTTGTTGTAGGTGAACGACTTCATCGAGTAGATCGGGTAGTACTCGGGGTAGTCGCGCACGATGGCGGAGGCCAGGATGCCCAGATCGTGCACCGTGGTGTAGTGCTGCGGGTCCGGCAGGCCGGTGGCGTTGCGGAACTGGGTGTTGGCCATGCCCAGGCGCTTGGCCTCGGCGGTCATCATCTGGGCGAACACCTGCTCGCTGCCGGCAATGGCTTCGGCCAAGGTGATGCAGGCATCGTTGCCGGACTGCACGATCATGCCCTTGACCAGATCATCCACCTTGGCCGGGTGTTTCGGGTCCAGGAACATGCGCGAGCCTTCTTCCTGCCAGCCGGAGTGCGACACGGTCAGGGTCTGATCCATCGACAGGCGTTTTTCGCGCAGCGCCTTGAAGGTCAGGTAGGCCGTCATCAGCTTGGTCAGCGAGGCCGGCTCGATGCGCGAATCGGCATCGCGGGCAGCTACCACGGTGCCGCTCTGGTAGTCGGTCAGGTAGTAGGCCTTGCCGGCGATTTCCGGTACCGGGGGGACAAATGCGGTTGCGGCCTGGGCCAGCGAGGCCAGCGACAAGGTCGCGGCCAACAGAATGGAGGTGGTTTTTTTCATTGGAACATCAAGGTTGGTGAGGTTGCCGCAAAACAGCCCGACATTATACACGGCGATGCGCCCCTGCCCTGTCCGGCCACACAGAAAAATTGCCATAACCGGCAGCAAGCTTCGCCCCGGCAACCGTTGCTGACACGGCAATGCCGGCACAAGTTTCCCGCCGCGCACGATTTCCGCCGGCATGACCCCGCCCGACCCGCTGCAGCACGCTGCCGCATGGCGCTGCAGCGCACAAAACTGTCCCGCGCAAGCATTCCCCGCGCCGGATGTTCCTGCTACTCTGCCCGTTCAGGGACAAAAAATACGGAAGCACCACACCATGCCGCACCCCAAGGATTATCTGGAACGCATCCTGACCGCCAATGTCTACGACGTGGCCATCGAAAGCCCGCTGGACCTTGCGGCCAACCTCAGCCGCCGCACCGGCAACACCATTCTGCTCAAGCGCGAAGACTTGCAGCCGGTGTTCTCCTTCAAGCTGCGCGGCGCCTACAACAAGATGTCCAAGCTCACTGCCGAGCAGCGTGAAAAAGGCGTGATTACCGCCAGCGCCGGCAACCATGCCCAGGGCGTGGCACTGTCGGCGCAGCGCCTGGGCTGCGAGGCCACCGTGGTCATGCCGGTGACCACCCCGCAGGTGAAAATCGACGGCGTCACCCGCCGCGGCGGCAAGGTGGTGCTGTCCGGCGAATCGTTCAGCGACGCCTACCTGCACGCCATGACGCTGGTGGCTGAAAGCGGCAAGACCTACATTCCGCCGTTCGACGACCCGGACGTGATCGCCGGCCAGGGCACCATCGGCATGGAGATCCTGCGCCAGCACCCCGGCCCTATCGATGCGGTGTTCGTTGCCATCGGCGGCGGCGGCCTGGCCGCCGGCGTGGCCAGCTATATCAAGCGCCTGCGCCCGGAAACCCGCATCATCGGCGTGCAGCCGGTGGATTCCGACGCCATGAAGCAGTCGATCGAGGCCGGCCAGCGCGTGGAGTTGAAAGACGTAGGCCTGTTCGCCGACGGCGTGGCAGTGAAACTGGTGGGCGAGGAAACCTTCCGCCTCTGCAGCGAGTTGCTGGACGAGGTCATGCTGGTGGATACCGACGCCATCTGCGCCGCCATCAAGGACATCTTCGAGGACACCCGCTCCATCACAGAGCCGGCCGGCGCGCTGGCAGTGGCGGCAGCCAAGGCCTACGTGGAGCGCGAAGGCTGCAGCGGCAAGACCCTGGTAGCCGTCAACAGCGGCGCCAACATGAACTTCGACCGCCTGCGCCACGTGTCGGAGCGCTCCGAGCTGGGCGAGCGCCGCGAGGCCATCATCGCGGTGACCATTCCGGAAAAGCCGGGCAGCTTCAAGAAATTCTGCAGCGTGATCGGCAACCGCAACATCACCGAGTTCAACTACCGTTTTGCCGACCCCAGCGTCGCCCACGTGTTCGTCGGGGTGCAGATCAGCGGCAAGGATGACGTTGGCCGCATCGTGGACGAGTTGCGGGCCAACGAGCTGGAGGGTCTGGACCTCACCGACAACGAACTGGCCAAGCTGCACATCCGCCACCTGGTGGGCGGCCATGCACCACAGCTGAAGGACGAGCGCGTGCTGCGCTTCGAGTTCCCGGAGCGCCCGGGCGCGCTGATGCGCTTCCTGGAGGCGATGCACACCGACTGGAACATCAGCCTGTTCCACTACCGCAACCACGGCGCCGACTACGGCCGCGTGCTGATCGGCATCCAGGTACCGGAAGAGGACAACGCCGCCTTTGCCGCCTTCCTCGACAAGCTGGGCTACCCGTGGGCGGAAGAAACCGACAACCCGGCGTACAAGCTGTTCCTCGGCAAGACGCTGCGCTGAAGCTGACGTAAACTCGTGCGGCCAACCTGCGCTCTAAAAGGTTGGCCGCATTTCTTTTGGAGACACCCGCAACATGATCAAGGCCGTACTGTTTGACCTTGACGGCACCCTGGCCGACACCGCCCGCGACCTGGGCGCCGCCCTCAACCGCCTGCTGGCCGAAGAAGGCCTGCCGCCGCAGCCGTACGAGGCAGTGCGCCCTATCGCCAGCCATGGCGCGCGCGGCCTGGTGAGCCTGGGCTTCGGCATCGACAAGAGCCACCCGCGCTTCGAGGAATACCGGCTGCGTTTCCTGGATCACTACGAGCACAGCTTCGCCGACAAGACGGTGCTGTTCGACGATATCAACCCGCTGATCGACGCACTGAACGCGCGCGCGCTGCAGTGGGGCATCATCACCAACAAGCCGATGCGTTTCACCGACCGGCTGGTACCGGCGCTGCCGTTCGCCAGCGCGCCGGCCGTGGTGGTAAGCGGCGACACCGTAGGCGTCGCCAAGCCGGACCCGGCACCGATGCTGCATGCCGCCCGGCAACTGGGCGTGGCGCCGCAGGAATGCCTGTACGTGGGCGATGCCGAGCGCGACATGCAAGCGGGGCGCGCAGTCGGCATGAAGACCGTGCTGGTGAACTGGGGCTATATCGCCGATGACGACGATACCGCCAGCTGGCCGGCCGACATCACCATCGACCAGCCACTGCAACTGCTGCAGCATCTGTAAGCTGCCCGGCCGGCGGCCTGGCCAGGCCGCCGGCGCTAGGGTTCGCCCTCTGCAAATCCGTAGCTGCCACCACCGCCGGCCTTGACGCGGTACATGGCGCGATCGGCGCCAATCAACAGCGCAGACGCCGATGCGCCGCCCTGCGGAAACACACTGATCCCCACGCTGGCGCCAACCCGCAGGGTAATGCCCTGAAAGGCAATGCCCAGCGCCAGGTTGTCCAGCATCTTGCGTGCCACGGCGGCGATGTCATGCTGCTGTCCGGGGCCATCCAGCAGCACCACGAACTCGTCGCCGCCCAGACGGGCGACGGTATCGACGGCCCGCACCGACTGGCGCAGGCGCTGGGCGATTTCCACCAGCACCACATCGCCGGCATCGTGCCCCCAGCCATCGTTGATGTCCTTGAAGTTGTCCAGGTCGATGAACAGCAGCGCCACATGCTCGCCGTGCCGCATCGCCCGGGTAATCGCCAGGTCCAGCCTGTCCTGCAGCATGCGCCGGTTGGGCAGGCCGGTAAGCGAGTCGTACTGCGCCAGCAGCTTGAGCTGCTCCTGGCTGGCCTGCAGCGACGCCACCTGCTCGCCGATCTGCAGCTGCATGTGGTGGAAGCTCTGCGCCAGCTCGCCGATTTCGTCGCGGCGGCCCAGCGGCAGCTCCGCCACCTGCTCGCCCCGCCCGAAACGGTTGGCCGCAACGGTCAGCTGCCGCAACGGCCGCAGCATGAACCGTGTCAGCAACACCGCCGCCAGCATGCCCAGCAAGCCCACTACCAGCACGCTCACCAGGATCAGCTGGCCCATCTGGTGCGAGCCGATCGCCCCTGCCGACAGGGGCTGCTCCAGCCCGACGTACAGCAAGTGGTCATCCGAATGCAGCTTCAGCGCCTGGCGCACGAACGCCAGCAACATGGGCGGGCTGGCAGTGTCCGCGTCCGTCTGCTGGAATGCCACCTGAGCGACACGGCCAGACAACAGAGGCGCGGTGGACGGGTATTCTTCCTGGATCAGCACCCGCCGCCCCCGGTCGAAGCCAAAGGTCTTGCTGCGGTCTGGATGAATCAGAATATCGCCCTGGCCATTGGCTAGAAACAGGTGCAGGTCGGACGGCAGGTCGGCAGCCAGCATGGCAAACAGCCCGTCCACATCGACATTGACCACCACCACGCCCAGCGCCCGCCCGCCATCGCCCACCACCGGCATGGCCACCTGCATCGACGGGCGCTCGGCGCCGGAATACAGCCCGCGCTCGTGGTTGATGGTGATGCGCGACATGTATATCGAGCCGGCAGGCAAGCGCAGCGTCTCGGACACATAGGGAAAGTGCCCCTTTTCCTGCAGGTCCTCGTCCGGCACGCGCTGCAACGACGCGCCCACGCGATCCACCCGCACCCGTTCCAGGCCGAAATTGCCGGCCGAGATCAGGCGGATCTGGAAGTAATCGGGGCTGGCCTTCATGATCAGTTCGAACAGCCGGGCCAGCTGTTCGTTGCTCTGCGCATCGGGATGCTGCAGCGTGCGCTGCACCAGGGGATGACTTGCCAGCACGTCCACATCGCGCGCCACTTCCTGCAGCGACGAATCCAGCCGCCGCCCCAGGATCTGCGTTGCGGCCAACAGTGTCTGCTGCGAGGACTCCACCAGCAGGTTGCGGCTGACGCTATAGCTGTACACCCCGACCAGGGAGGCAAACACCATGCCGACTGCGGCCAGCAACAGGGCCAGCTTGGCCGCGATGCCGAACCTCATGGCTGCAGCACCTTGCTGGCACGATCACCGGCCAGGATGCGCAGCCACAGCCGGTCGCGCTTTTCCTCGCTTTCCGGCGGTTCCAGCCAGACGATGCGGGCATTGCGGTTGAAATAAGGAGACGGCGACGTGGTATTGGCCAGCCCCTGCCGCTGCAGCAGCACGCGCCCGGGCATGTCTTCCAGCAGGAAGTTGATCCAGCGCAGCGCCAGCTGCGGGTCGCGCGCCTTGCGGTTGATCGCCCAGCAATCCAGCCACGCCAGCGCCCCTTCCCGGGGCACGATGTAGCCGGCGCTCACACCCGCCGCCTTGAGCAACTGCACCTGCTGCGAACCGAAGTTGGCGAACATCAGCGCGGCATGGCGCTCCTTGAACATCGTCACGGACTCTTCCGGCCCGGTATAGAAACCACTGACGTTACGACGCAAGGCGATCAGCTGCGCCACCGCCGCCGGCCATTGCTGTTCGCCGATGCGGAACGGCGAAGCAAAGCCCAGCGCCTGCGAGGCCAGCGAGAAACTGTGCACGCCACCGTTATAGGCAATCACCTTGCCCTGGTAGCGGTGGTCCCACATGACGGAGATGCTGTCCGGCGGCTGCGAAAACTGCTTGCGATCGTAAATCAGCCCCATCTCGGAATAGGTGTAGGGAATGGCATAGGTCTTGCCGCCATGCACCAGGCCGGGAATGCTCTGCCGCTGCCGGAAGCGCGGCAGCTGACGCGCCAGGTTGGGGATGCCCGCGGTATTGATATCCGTGACCAGCCGCTGCTGGATATAGCGCTGCAGTTCGGCGGTGTTCAGCGCCAGCACGTCGTAGTCTGCGCCGTTATTGTTATTGAAGCGCCGCCACAGTTCAGCGTCGTTCTCGACAAAGGTGACTTCTACCTTGCTGGAGGTGCGTTGCTCGAATTCCTTGACCACATCCGGGTCCGCATAACCTGGCCAGGTCAGCACCCGCAGCACGCCTTCCGCGTGCGCAGGCAGGGCCAGCGCCAGCAGCAATACCTGCACTGCCCAGGTCCGCTGGTCAATTAACTGCATGATTGAGGCTTTCTCGTTTTTGATTTCGTCGCCGGCGGTGGCCGCCGGGCGGGCCACCGGACATCCGGCACTGCCTTCCTATAGATACTAGATACCACTGCTTAAACCTCAACCACAAGCGCGCTACAACATCTTTAAAATCAACAGCACAACGGCATGAAGCGGGAGCCGTTATCGCCAAAATGGCATAACGCTGCCCGCCCCCTGGCGCCGGAAAGCAGCAATTCCCGGCGGTGGCAACTATTGTTTTATCAGGTACAGCACGCATTGCCGTGCCCGACACCACACAGGAGGCAGCAAGATGGCGGATCTGTTCGATAACCCGATGGGGTTGATGGGCTTCGAATTCGTGGAATTTGCCTCGCCGGAGGCCAATACCCTGCAACCCATCTTCAACATGCTGGGTTTCAGCAAGGTGGCACACCATCGCTCCAAGGACGTGGACCTGTATCGTCAGGGCGGCATCAATTTCATCCTCAACAACGAGCCACACAGCCAGGCCGCCTACTTTGCCGCCGAGCACGGTGCCGCAGCCTGCGGCATGGCATTCCGGGTGCGCGACTCGCACCTTGCCTATCGCCGCGCGCTGGAGTTGGGCGCCCAGCCGGTGGAGATTCCCACCGGGCCGATGGAACTGCGCCTGCCTGCCATCAAGGGCATAGGCGGCGCACCGCTGTACCTGATCGACCGTTTCGAAGACGGCAAGTCCATCTACGACATCGATTTTGAATTCCTGCCCGGCGTGGAGCCGCACCCGGTCGGCCATGGCTTCCGGGTCATCGACCACCTCACCCACAACGTGTACCGCGGCCGCATGGCCTACTGGGCAGCGTTCTACGAAAAGCTGTTCAACTTCAGGGAAATACGCTACTTCGACATCAAGGGCGAATACACCGGGCTCACCTCGCGCGCCATGACGGCGCCGGACGGGCTGATCCGCATCCCGCTCAATGAGGAAGGCGGCTCCGGCCACGGCCAGATCGAAGAATTCCTGATGCAGTTCAATGGCGAAGGCATCCAGCACATCGCGCTGCTTTGCGACGACCTGCTGGCCAGCGTGGATCGCTTGCGCGCCGCCGGCGTGCCCCTGATGACAGCCCCGCCGGCCACCTACTATGAAATGCTGGATGAGCGCCTGCCCGCACACGGCGAACAGGCTGCCGAGTTGCAGTCACGCGGCATTCTGCTGGATGGCAGTACCGCCGACGGGCAGCGGCGCCTGCTGCTGCAGATTTTTTCGCAGACCCTGCTGGGGCCGGTATTTTTCGAATTCATCCAGCGCAAGGGCGACGACGGCTTTGGCGAAGGCAACTTCAAGGCGCTGTTCGAATCCATGGAGCGCGACCAGATACGCCGCGGCGTACTGAAAGCCGATTAGCAGCCAACCCATCAGCCAAGAGAGAGCATGTGGCATCCATCTTCACCAGCAAGCTGAACCTTGCCCTGCTCGTCGTGGCTATCGGCAGCTTGCTTGCCGGCGTGGCATCCTACCCGCTGCACCACGGCGCACTGGCGCGCCAACTCTGGGGCATCGGCGTGCTGCCGATGCTGGGCATCCTGCTCTACGACACCGCCGGCAGCCTGCTGCAGCGCAAGGCGGGGGTGGATTTTCTCGCCCTGCTGTCGATACTGCTGGCCCTGTTCCTTGGCGAAATGCTGACCGCCTCCGTGATCAGCCTGATGCTGGCCAGCGGGCGGGCGCTGGAAGACTACGCCTCCTCGCAGGCGCAACGGGAAATGTCCGCGCTGCTGCAGCACGCCCCGCGCTTTGCCCACCGCTTCCAGGATGGTGAATGGCGCAAGATCGACATCAAGGAAATAGCCCCTGGCAACCGCCTGCTGGTGCGCAATGGCGAAGTAGTGCCGGCCGACGGCAACCTGCTGACCCCCGCCCAGCTTGACGAATCCGCGCTGACTGGCGAACCGCTGCCCATCGGCCGTGCCGCCGGTGAAGCCATTGCCAGCGGTGCGCTCAATGCCGGCCAGCCGTTCGAACTGCTGGCCACCTCCAGCAGCGAACACAGCACCTTTGCCGGCATCCTGCGCCTGATGCACTCGGCGCAGCAGCAGCAAAGCCCCTCGGCCAGGCTGGCCGACCGCTACGCGCTGCTGTTCATCCCGCTCACCCTGTTCATCGCGCTGTTCGCCTGGCTGGTCAGCAACGACCTGAACCGGGTGCTGGCCGTACTGGTGGTAGCCACCCCCTGCCCGCTGATCCTGGCCGTGCCGGTCGCCATCGTGTCCGGCATGTCCAGCTGCGCCAAGCGCGGCGTACTGGTGAAAAGCGGCGCCGCACTGGAGCGCCTGGCGCAGGCCAACTCTCTGTTTTTCGACAAAACCGGCACCCTCACCGGCGGCCACGCCCGCCTGGCGGTGATCCAGGTTTCCAGCGGCATCAAGCCCGACAACGTTCTATGGTTGGCCGCATCGCTGGAGCAGGCCTGCAACCATGTACTAGCGGAATCCATCGTTACCGCCGCACGCGAGCGGGCCATCGCGCTGGCGCTGCCGCACAGCGCCGAAGAAGCCCCCGGCGCCGGCATCAGCGGCGACATCGCCGGCCACCGGGTGGCCGTCGGTTCCTACGATTTCGTGAGCAGCCAGGCCATCCCCGCCCCCTGGAGCCCGCTGTTCCTGCAACGCCTGGCCTATGAGGGTGCCAGTGGCGTGTTCGTCAGCATGGATGGCGTGATGGTGGGTGCGCTGCAACTGGTGGACAAGCTGCGGCTGGACACCCCGCGGGCGCTACGCCGGCTGGCGCTGGCCGGCCTGGGGCATATCGTCATGCTGACCGGCGACCGCAAGGACATTGCCGGCACCCTGGGCAACCAGCTGGGTGTAAGCGAAGTGCTGGCCGAGCAGACGCCGGCCGACAAGCTGACCGCCATACGCCGCGCCCGCGAGAGCGGCATCGTGGTAATGGTGGGCGATGGGGTGAACGATGCGCCGGCACTGGCCGCCGCCGATGTCGGCGTCGCCATGGGCGCCCGTGGCGCCGCTGCCGCGGCGGAAGCGGCGGATGTCGTCTTGCTGGTGGACCGGCTGGACCGGCTGGTGGAGGCGCTGCACATGGCCCGCCGGGCCCGGCGCATCGCCGCGCAGAGCGTCATCCTGGGCATGGGGCTGTCCATCGCCGCCATGTTGGCCGCAGCCACCGGCAACCTCACACCAATAGCCGGCGCACTGCTGCAGGAGATCATCGACGTGGCCGCCATTCTGAATGCGCTGCGTGCACGCCGTGTCGTGCCGGGCAATGGCAGCCACATGACGGCGCAGGATGCGGAGCAGCTGTCAGCCGAGCATCGCGAGCTGGAATCGCTGCTGAGCGAAGTGTCGCAACTGGCTGACCGCCTGCCGGATCTGGCCGGCCCGCAGGCGGTAAAGGAACTGGGCGCGCTGTCTCAATCGCTGAGCGAACACCTGCTGCCGCATGAGCAGCAGGAAGATCACGAACTGTACCCGGAGCTGGCCAGGCAACTGGGGGGCGACGACCCGATGGCGGCGATGAGCGGCACCCACCGCGAGATTTTCCGCATCACCCGCCTGCTGGATCGCATGATCGGCGACCTGCCCGCCGACGGCCCATCGCCACCGGCAGTGCAGGAACTGCAGCGCCTGCTGTACGGGCTGGATGCCATTCTGCACCTGCACTTTGCGCAGGAAGAGGAGCTGTATCACAGCCTGAGTGCGCCGACCTAGCCCCCGCCAGGCCAGGCTGCGCCGGGCCGCGCGGCCTTGGTCAGGCTACTTCATTTACCGCCACGCGCACGGCGGTCATCTCATCAACCAGTCGGTCGATTTCCAGTGGCGCACACAGCAGATTGCCCTGCACATATTTCACCCCGGCCGTATAGGCAAACTGCATCTGCAGCGCAGTTTCCGGGCCGTTGACGATGATCTGGCAATTGAAGTTTTCCAGCAGTCTGACAACATCTTTCAGCGCGCCGTGGAATTTGGATTCATAGCACCAGCGCAAAAAAACCGTGTCCAGCTTCACGTAACTCGGCAGCGTCGCCACAATCTGGAAAAAACTGTTGCCATAGTGGCCATAGCCATCCAGCGCCAGCTGCCCGCCCTGCGACAGCAGCCGACACACTACCGGGTGCGCATCCATTGCTTCCGCACGCTGCGCAACATCCACCTGCGCCACCAGCACCATACCCAGCTCCTGGCAGCGCTCGCCCAGAAAGCCCAGCAGATCGCGGGCATGGTCGAGATGCAGTTCCGAAATGGTGATGAACAGCCGTTTGACATCCAGCCGCACCAGGCTGTCCAGATCGCTCATGACATGCAGCAGGCCATGCCGCAGCAATTTGATCTGGGTTTCGTATTGCTGGTTCGGTAGCGATGCCGCCAACTCGGCGGGCAACAGATAAACCTCTACCCCGAGCATGACATCATTCATCTGGAAAATAGGCTGGTAGTGCGGGCGGTGAATTTTGTCCATGGCGTGATCTCCCGGGTGACTCCCTGATCCCGCCAACTATAGGTTTTCATCCTTCGCGCAATTTCTAACAATGCTCAGAGACTATTAACCAAGCTGAACACAGCACCGAAATTACCAGCCACCATCAATTCACCAGCTAGGGGCAGGCACGGCCACGCCGCCCAGCAGCATCCAGACTGCCCGGCCGCTTGCGGCCAACGTAGCTCGCGCGGAACGGACGCCCCGTCGGTGAACACCGCATCGCATGGCCCGCCCCTCCCGCTCCTACCAGCTCTGTAGTCATAGCAAGCCTGGCCGCAGCAACCAGCAAAACAGCACTTCATCCAGTCACGACCGCCCCCCACAAACATGCATCGGGCATTACAAAGCCGTGCGAATGGCGTAGATTTACATTTAATGACATTTATACCCAATGACATTAACACCTCGCCACGACCACGCCATGCACCGCAAGCCACTACCACTACTGACTGCCATCGCCACCTGCCTGCTGCTGAGCCTGCCCATCCAGGCCAAGACGCCGCCCAAACAGCAGGCCAGCGACGAGCAGATCAAGCAGCTGCTGATCCAGGAGTCCATCGACGACTACCCCGGCAACTGCCCCTGCCCCTACAACAGCACCCGCAATGGCAGCAGTTGCGGCAAGCGCAGCGCCTACAGCCGGCCCGGTGGTTACGCACCGCTGTGCTACAAGCAGGACATCACCCCCGCCATGATCCGCCAGTACCGCGAAGAGCACGGCATGTAGCGTCGCCACGGGGGCACCATCGAAGCGGGCAGGTACCAGACTCTGCTCCCGTACTTCAAGCTCAGCCATGGCAGGCTCCGCTACAGGATGTTCCCGCCCTGCCGTGGTAGCGCACACCGGAAGCCATACCAAGGCTTACTCCTCGTGGCGGCCTAGGATGTTGCAACAAGGTTGGCCGCACGCCTTGCCACCGTGCGGCCAACCTGTTGCCGGGCATCGGTCGGCGGCTAAGCCGCACCGGCGGCCTGCGCCAGCCGCGACAACTGCGAGCCGCGCGCAATGACGAACTCGCGCAGGGCGTCCAGGTAGTCCGGCCGCACGGCGGCGCGTACCGACGGGCGCGCCTGCAACGCCGCCCGCCAGCGCGCGAGCCGGGGCAGATCAGGCCAGAAGCCGAAGTCGCCAATGGCATCGAACAGCTCGAAATAGCGGAACACCGGGCCGAATATCGCATCGACCATGCCGAACGACTCGCCGGCAAAATACGGCCCCTCCCCCAACGCGGCCTCAAGCTGCAGCAGCCGGGCACGGATCTGCGCCGCCTGCGCCGCCAGCTGCTCTGCATCGCCGGCGTTGTAGAAGCCGGCAATCAACCCCAGCAGCGCCGAGCCGAACTCCATCCAGGCCCGGTGGCGGGCACGCTGCAGCGCATCCTCCGGATGCAGCCGGGGCAGCGTGGTCTCGTCCAGGTATTCGCAGATCACCGCCGATTCGAATATCGGCTCGTCCCCGACCAGCAGCAGCGGCGTCTTGCCCAGCGGCGACAGGCGGCGGAACCACTCCGGCTTGGCCGCAAGGTCGATATCACGCCGCTCGAATGGCTGCGATTTCTCCGCCAGCACGATGGCCGCACGCTGCACATACGGACACAGCACGTGCGACACCAGCAGCAGCGGCGCGCTCATGACTGCAGCCCCTCGGCCTGCAACGCTGCCGCCACGGCGGGACGCTGCGCCACGCGCTGCAGATAGGCGGTGAGGTGCGGGTAGCCGTCCAGCGGTATCGCCAGCAGCCTGGCCCAGCTGATGATGGTGAAGGCGTAGGCATCGGCCACGCTGTAATCGCCGGCCAGGAACGGCTGGCGGTGCAGGCGCGCATCAAGCTCGGCAAAGCGGGCCGCCAGCTTGTCTTTCACCGTCTGCCGCGTGCTTGCCGCCGTCTCCTTGTGCCACAGCCACGGGCTGAACACCTTGTGCAGCTCGGTACCGACAAAGGTGAGCCACTCCAGCACCGCGAGCCGCCGCGATGAGCCGGGTGCGCCGATCAGCGCCTGCGATACATCCAGGTCGGCCACGTACTGCAGCAGTGCCGCCGCTTCGGTATGCCGGCTGCCGTCATCCAGCTCCAGCAGCGGCACATAGCCGCGCGGTGCAATGCTGCGGTAATCACGGCCATCTGCCGTGGTGTAGCTGGTCAGGTCGACAGCCATGCTGTCGAAGGCCGCGCCGACTTCATGCAGGGCAATGTGTACGGCGAGCGAGCAGGCACCGGGTGTGTAGTAAAGCTTCATGTCAAGACTCCTGAAGTAGAGGGAAAGGCCGTCACACGCCAGCGGGAGCAAGCCAGCGCTGTGCGCCATCGCCGGCCCACGGCATTCCGGTCAGTGCATTGCAAAGCACCGGATGGTGAACGACACTTGCACTGTAGAATTGCCATAACGCAATGAGAATTGGCGAACATGAAATCAGTTATTGCACAGACGCAATACAATCCGCAGCCTGCCGATCTGGCGCTGATCCTGGCACTGGTGCGTACCGGCAACCTCGCCGCCGCCGGCGAGCGCCTGGGGGTGGATCCATCAACGGTATTCCGGGCCTTGCAGCGCATCGAACGCGCCATGGGCCGCAGCCTGTTTGCCCGCACGCGCAGCGGCTACCAGCCGGCCGAGCTGGCACTGCAGCTGGCGGAGCATGCGGAAAAACTGGAAACCATCCTGGAAGCGGCACACGCCACGGTGGCCGCCGAACCGGAACAAGTCGCCGGCAGCGTGCTGCTCACCACCACCGACACTGTGCTGCACGGCCTGGTGGCACCCGCCATGCGCGAGCTGTGCCAGCGCCACCCGCTGCTGTGCTGCGCCTTTCACACCGGTAACGAACTGGCCAGCCTGACACGTCGCGACGCCGATATCGCCATCCGTGCCACCCGCCGCCCGCCACCTCACCTGGTAGGCAAACAGCTGGGGCACATCCGCGTCGCCATCTACGGCCCGCGCCACGGCCCGGCCCCCGACCTGGCACAGGTGATGGCCGGCCAGGGGGACTGGGTGGCACCCGACGACGCCCTGCCCGAGCACCCGTCGGTACTCTGGCGCAAGCGGCACCTGCCCAAGGTAGTACCACGCCATCGCGTCAACAGCATCCTGTCGGTGATGGAGTTGGTGGCGCTGGGTATGGGGGTGGGAATCGCGCCGCTGTTCATTGCCGAAGGGCGCCACGACCTGGTCCGGCTCAGCGAGCCACTGGTGGAATGCGAGACGGAACTGTGGCTGCTGACACACCCGGAATCGCGCCACCTGCGCCGCATCGCTACGGTCTACAGCCACCTGGCACAGACGCTGCAGCTGCCGTGAACGGCAAAGATTGGCCGCAAATGACGAAGCGAGGCCGATATAGCTGCTTACCGCAGAATGATAAAACAGAAAAATGAATTACTGCAGGCGATAACAAAACCTGGTACAGGGCCAAAAATAAATATTAAACCATTAAAGACATGGCTTTATTTTTGAAAACTTTTAGCTCGCAACCAGCCAAAAACAGCTTGTGCACGAGACCAAGCCGAAGCCGCAGTCCACTACTCGCCCCTCAACCAGATAAGCAGCGCGCTACAGGCATATCACCTTCTCAGACCTGATTCGAAATCTTTAATTCTCGCCCCAAAGCGATCCTGCAATATTTATCATATTTTGCAAGGGCGTCTTAACATCATGAGTAACGCCCTGCCTGTTGAATGTGCCTAGCTTAAAATCCAGGGCAGCCGCGAAGACCCGGCATCCCGCAGGCACTGAACTTACACCTTCCAAAATGAATACTGGCTTAGTAAACGAGCTTCCGGTACATTGAAACTTGGATGATGGACTACCTTGGCAGATAGCAAGCTGAGCAAGTGCACCTCTTTAAGCCAGTTTTGCCTGCCACCCCGGGCACAGCCCTCCCAATGCCCCACCGAGAGGTTACCAGTGCCCTCCAAGCCGGATACACGCCCTACGATTCAAGACTACTTGCTCAAAAGAATTTTGAGCATCGTAATACTGGCGTTCGTCATCTTCGCAGGTGCCACCTACTTTGTCGTCATCCGCCCGGCACAAAATGAACTAGCTCGTACCGCGATGGCCCGCGCCTCGGAACTGGTCGAAAACGATGTCCGCCGCCTGTTCGGGCATGCAGAGCAGCAATTGATCTCCATGCGGGACTGGGGCCGTAGCGGCATGTTGCAGATTAATGCGCCTCAACATTTCGCGGACCTGTTCATCCCGATCCTGAAAGCCCACCGGCAAATTTCGGCAGCAATTTATGCCGATGGCCAAGGGCGCTATATGGAGATCAATCCCGACCCCGACCAGAGCAGCGGCTGGATAGTGCGTGTTGCCGACATTCCCGGGCACGGCGCCAAACAGCACTGGATCCACTACGACAATACCGGCAATTTCGTGCGCGACGAGTGGCTTGATCGCCTTTACGATGCGAGAACACGCCCGTGGTACAAGGAAGCGCAGGCAACGCCACCTGGCCAGATCCACTGGACAGACCCCTACCCGTTTTTCGCCCGTAAAGACGTGGGAATTACCGCCGCGACACGGTGGGCGGACAGCAAGACCGGCGAAACTCACGTGGTTGCCTTTGATGTACTGCTACTCGACCTGACCCGTTTCACCTCGCAGCTACAAGTCGGCAGCAACGGCAGTGCCGCCCTGCTGACCGCGAATGGGAAGCTGCTTGCCGCCCCCAGAGCTGCCCATAAGCAGCCTGACGGCAACCTCATGGGCCACCTGTTCAAAACACCGCAGGAGGCCGGCTCGATCCCGCTTGCAGCTGCGCTCGACTGGTGGCATGCCGCTGGAGCCCCAACCAGCCATGCGGGCTTTTTCGACGTCAACGATGAACCCTGGATCGGGCGGTTCAGGCAACTTCAATTCAGTGACCTGAAGCTCTATGTTGCCACGCTGGGGCCCAGAAGCGATTTCACCCTGACATCCAGCTGGCACACCACTGCAATGGGATTCATGATCGCTGCAGTTCTCATCTTGGTACTCATGGTTGCCCGCCGCTTCTCCCAACGCTTTGCCAAGGCGGTGGATCTCCTGGTAGTGGAAAGCGAACGCATCGGCAACTTGCAGCTTGACCAGCCCGTGAGCCTCCCCGCCCATACCCGCGAAATCGACAAGCTGGTCCAGGCCCAGGAGCACATGCGGGTGATGCTGCTGGGCGCCACGCGCGGGCTCGAAGCCAAAGTAACTGAACGCACCCAGGACCTGAAGAAGCTGGCCAGTGAACAGGAGTTGCTGCTCTCGAATATCCAGATCGGCGTGCTGTACACCGGGGATGGCCAGATTCTGCAGGCGAATCCCAAGTTTGCAGAAATTCTTGGCTATGCCCACCCGGACGCCCTGCTTGGCAAGTCTGCCCTGCGCTTGTTTCCTACGGTTGCAGACGCTCGGCGATTCAAGCAGGCCGCAATGCCGGCGCTGGTGCAAGACGCTGCCCTGGACATCGAATGGGAGGGAGCACGTCAGGACGGCTCGACTTTTCTTGCCCACGCCATTGCACGCGAGATTCCTTCAACGGAATACCATTCCGCCATCATCTGGATGGTGGAAGACATTACCGAGCGTCGCAACGCCGAACGCCGCATCAAGGAATTTTCAGTATTCCTGCAAACCATGATCGACCGGATTCCCAATCCGGTCTTCTACACGGACGAGAATGCCCACCTGCTCGGTTGCAATCAGGCCTTCGAACAGGCGTTCGGGGTGTTACGCAACCATATCGTGGGTCACTCGCTGTACGAACTCGATTTCCTGGCTGCTGCCAATCGCCTGGCCTTGCAGACAGAGAGCGAACGCATAATCGCCGAGGGCGCCGTTGCCAGTCGGGAACTGGTGCTTCCCTTTGCGGATAATTACCAGCACCACACGCTTTACTCTATCAGCGGGTTTTACAAAGAGGATGGCTCGCCCGGCGGAATGGTCGGGGTCATTGTCGACATCGAGCCCATGAAGGAAGTGCAAAGGGCACTTGCCGACGGTAACGCCGAATTACGCATCGCCAAACAGGTGGCTGAAGAGGCAACCCAGGCCAAGTCCATGTTCTTGGCGAACATGAGCCATGAGATCCGCACACCGATGAATGCCATCATCGGCATGTCGCACTTGGCGCTTAAAACGGATCTGACACCGAAACAACGCGACTATGTCGCCAAGATTCACAATGCCGGCACCGCCCTGCTTGGCATCATTAACGATATTCTCGACTTCTCGAAGGTGGAGGCTGGCAAGCTCGATCTGGAACAAATACCGTTCCGCCTGGACGAAGTGCTCGAAAACGTGACCTCTCTGGTGGCACAACAGGCATACGACAAAGGCCTGGAACTGCTATTCGATATCGCCCCCGACGTACCGCTGGCCCTGCAGGGAGACCCCTTGCGGCTTGGACAGGTGTTCACCAACCTGGTCAGCAACGCGGTCAAGTTCACCGAGCAGGGACAAATTGCCATTGCAGTACAACGTCTCGATCATATCGGCGATAAGGTGCACTTGAAGATTGAAGTTAGCGACACCGGCATCGGCATGACTCGTGAACAGGCGGCCAAGCTGTTCCAGGCCTTCAGCCAAGCAGACGGCTCAACTACACGCAAGTACGGCGGCACCGGGCTGGGCCTCGCCATTTGCAAGCGTATTGTGGATTTGATGGGGGGAGCGCTGCAGATCGACTCGGCCCTGGGCCAAGGCAGTACGTTCAGCTTTACGGTCTGGCTCAGTCTTGGCGACCAATCGGCACTACCGCGCAAGATCGTACCGGCATCCCTTTGCGGCATGCATGCCCTGGTTGTCGATGACAATGCGACCGCCAGGGAAATCTTGTCCGAGATGCTGCGCAGTATCGGCCTGGTACCTCACATGGCGGCGTCTGGGCAAGAAGCGCTGGCGGCCACGTCCGCGGCAATGTCCAGTCATCCATTCAGCGTGGTCTTCCTGGATTGGGAAATGCCGCAGATGGACAGCGTCGAAACAGCCTCGCGCCTGCATCGGATCGCCCCTTCTCTCCCCATTGTGGTGGTGACAACCTTCGGGCATGAGGACGTGCGCGAACAGGCCGAAGCAGAGGGCACCGGCATCTTCCTCACCAAACCGGTGAGCCAGTCTTCACTGGTCGATACGCTAATCATGATGTTTGCGCCTGATCAGGCACAACGGGCTCCTGCTGTATCGATACACCAGGAATACAAACCACTGCAGAACGCCCGGGTACTGCTTGCAGAGGACAACGACATCAATCAGCAAATCGCTCGCGAACTACTGGAAAGCGCCGGAGCGAGCGTTGCCATTGCCAACAACGGCCGTGAAGCGATAGAGATGCTTGCCGCCGCGGGCCAAGCCTACTACGACATAGTGCTGATGGACCTGCAAATGCCGGAAATGGGAGGCATCGAAGCAATGCAACACATCAGGGCCAGTGCGCAGCTTGCCGATCTACCCATCATCGCGATAACGGCGCATGCGCAGGCTGAAGAGTATCAACGCTGCATCGAAGCCGGCATGGTGGACCACATCGCCAAACCGCTGGAACCGCTGGGAATGCTGCAGACAGTCGCCAGGTGGATCAGGCGTGCGCCTGCAGTCGCCACCCAGGCCGAAAAAATGCCCTCAGCCCAAGTGACGCCGGGTACGCGGCTACCCGCCCCCTCAGTCGGGCTGAAACGTGCCGCAGGAAACCAGGACCCATACCACAAGCTCTTGCAGCAGTTTGTCGAAAACCAGGCTGGTGCAGGCGAGCATATCCTGCAGCTACTGCAAGCGGGCGACTTGGCAGGCGCCGAACGGGAAGCCCATACCGTCAAAGCCGTAGCATGCAATCTCGGCCTCCATCAACTGCAAGCAAGTGCCGAAGCGCTCGAATCGGAGATCCGGGGAAACCGCCCCCCGGAATCTGCCCTCTCGAATTTCCAGGCAGACCTTGATGCTGCAGTCCAGAAACTACGCAATTTTGCACCTTCCGTGACAGGGGGCAGTCAGCCGCCTATCGGCGAAACCATCGCTGCGGCCAACCATCTTGTTACCTTGCTGGCACGCGCCGATGGCGAAGCAGTCGACTATTTCTTCGAACAAACCGCTGCGCTCAAGGCATTGCTGGCGAACAAAGATTTTGCCTCTTTGGAAATGGAAGTCACCAATTACGATTTTGATGGCGCGCTTGACCGACTTCACCGGGTAGCACAAGAACGAGGCATCACGCTTCAGGAGCAGGCATCATGAATGGAACCCGCGATGTTCGTCCCGTGCCAACGGTACTGATCGTCGACGACACGCCGCAAAACATCACGCTGATGAGCGGCCTGCTGAAGGATCACTATCGCACGCGCATTGCCACCAGCGGCGAGCGCGCATTACAAGCAGCGGCCATGAGCCCCCTGCCCGACCTGATCCTGCTCGACATCATGATGCCAGGCATGGATGGCTACGAAGTATGCCTGCGACTGAAAGCCAACCCGCTGCTCAAAAACATCCCGGTCATCTTCCTTACCGCCAAGACAGCTACCGAAGACGAGCAGAAAGGATTCAACTGCGGCGCGGTCGATTACATCTCCAAGCCGGTTTCTCCCCCCATCGTACTGGCCAGGGTAAAAAATCATCTATCCCTCAAGGCGGCGACTGATTTTCTGAAAGACCAGAATGCCTATCTTGAGGCCGAGGTTGCCAAGCGCACGAGTGAAGTGCAAATGATCAAGAAAGTCACCATTACCGCCATGGCTTCCCTGGCGGAGGCTCGCGACAACGAAACCGGCAATCATATTCACCGCACGCAACACTACGTCAAATTACTGGCGGAGAAACTGCATGATCACCCCAGGTTCGCAAATTTCCTCACCACAGAAACCATAGACCTGCTATTCGAATCCGCCCCACTACATGACATCGGCAAAATAGGCATTCCGGACGCTATCCTACTCAAACCGGGCAAACTTACACCCGAAGAGTTCGAGATCATGAAAACCCATACCACCCTGGGCAGGGATGCCATCGCCAAGGCAGAGCAGCAAATGGCCGCACCCAGTACATTTCTGCGCTTTGCCCGAGAAATCGCGCACTACCACCAGGAGAAGTGGGATGGTTCCGGTTACCCGGAGGGCCTTGCCGGAGAGGATATTCCGGTTTCGGCACGCCTCATGGCGCTAGCCGATGTATACGATGCACTGATTTCGCGGCGGGTATATAAGCCGGCATACCCCCACGACGAGGCCGTGGACATAATCCGGCAAGGCAGCGGCAAACACTTCGACCCCGATATGGTAGATGCCTTTCTGGCAATTCATACCTCATTCCACCAAATCGCAGAGCGTTTTGCCGACAACGAAGAAGAGAGCAAACTTGTGAGTCGCTAGCGCTACTCATCACCAATACTATCCGGCAACAGTTCGGCCAAAGCGGACGTCCCCCGATGCCAGGAACCGCAGGCCTTCACGGAATTCAGGGGTAGAAAGTTTCGCCTCGGTTCAGCATGTCAACGAAATCCCTGATTTTACGCATCCGTGTCTCCGGTTTTTTAGCATTCTGCACCCGAAACAGAATGGCATAGCGATTACGGCTGTTTAGCGTCGCAAAATTTTTTTTGGCTTCCGGATTGGCATCCAGTGCTGCCTGCAAATCGTCCGGCACTACCGCATTGCTGGCAGATGCATAAGCGGCATCCCAGCGCCCGTCTTGCTTGGCGCGCATAATCTCGCTCATACCGGCAGCACGCATTCTGTTTTCAGCCATCAGAACTTCAGCCCGCTCTTTGTTGAGTTACGACCAGATGCTTTTTGTCGAGCGTGGGGTGAAGCGTTGCAGCCAGTATTGCGCGCTGTCAGCCCTCTTCTGGCCATCGATCCAGCCATAGCAGAGTGCGCTTTCCAACGCCTGCTCATAAGTGACGGTTAAGTGTTCGGCACCTTTTTTCGCCAGGCGCAGCCATACACCTGACGCAGTGCTGCCATATTGCTCCAGCCATCTTTCCCAATCTGCCTGGTTGGCAAATATCAGAGCGGATTCATTCATAACATATTTGAAAATGTTGAATTCATGCGCAAGCGCCTCCCTCCAGGCCAAGTTTTAGAGGGATGCTGCGGACGAGATTTTGTCTTGTGCCTGGCCACTTGTACGTGTACGCACGAAAACACCGGCCAGCAGCGAGGCGAGTACTGCCGAGATAGCCCCCAGCAGGAACGCGAGGTGGTAGCCGCTATTGAGCGCCGCAGCCCCATCCACGCCCGCCGCAGCCAAGCCTTGGGTGCGCGCGGCCGCCAAGCTGGCCAATATGGCCAGGCCCAGCGCGCCGCCCATCATGAACGCGGTGTTGACCACGCCCGACGCCAGGCCCGATTCATCCGGCGCCACGTCGCTCATCGCCGCCAGCAGCATCGGGTTGAAAGCCACGCCCGCACCCAAACCCAGCAACAGCATGCCTGGCAGCACGTCGAGCGCAAAGCTGCCGCCAACCGGCGCATACGTGAACAGCACCAGCCCGAGCGCCGCCATCAGCAGGCCCAGCGACAGCGGTGCGCGAATCCCGAAGCGCATCACCAGCTTGGCCGACCAGCCCAGCGAGAACAGCGCCATGATGATGTTGGCCGGCAGGAATGCGAGGCCCACCTGCATCGCGCTGTAATGGAGCACACGCTGCAGGTACAGGGCCGAGATGAAGAACCACGCGAACATCGCCGCGGCCCACAGCACGCCGACCACGTTGGAGGTCGCCACGTTGCGCCGCGCGAACAGATGCAGCGGCATCAGCGGATGCGGCACGCGTGACTCGGTGACGAGGAAGGCCGCCATCAGTGTGGCGGCAATGCCCAGTTGGACGAGCGTTTGCGCGGACGTCCAGCCGGCTTCATTGCCATTGACGATGGCGTACACCGCCAGCATCAGCGAAGCGGTGACCGTGACGGCCCCCGTCACATCCAGTTGGGTGCGATCGGCCAGGGGCATGCCCGCCGGCAGCAGCGCCACGCATGCGACATACACGGCCATACCGATCGGCAGGTTGACTAGGAACACCCAGTGCCAGCTCAAGGCACTCGTGAGCAAGCCGCCCAGCAGCACACCGATGCTGCCGCCACCCGCGCACACGAAGCCGTAGATACCCATGGCCTTGGCGCGGTCTGCCGGCGAGGTGAACAGGTTCATGATGAGCGACAGCGACACGGCCGACACCACTGCGCCGCCCAGCCCCTGCACCGCCCGCGCCGCGACCAGCAAGCCCTGTGCGTTGGCCAGCCCGCAGGCGGCCGAGGCCAGGGTGAACAGCGTGATGCCCAGCAAAAACAGCTTGCGATGCCCGAACAGGTCACCCAAACGCCCACCCAGCAGCAGGAAACCGCCGAAGGTCAGCATGTAGGCGTTGACCACCCACACGAGCGCGGTTTCGGTAAAGCCCAGGTCCGCCCGGATGGACGGCAGCGCAACATTCACAATGGTGGTGTCCAGCACGATCATCAGCACGCCCAGGCAGAGCACCATGAGGGCCAGCCAGCGCTTGCGTTCGTCGATGCCATGCGTCATGGGGGTGCTCCTGTTGGGTATCGGCGTATCAAGCACGGTCAGCCGCCCCGTGCGGTTTTCAGCGCCTGGGTCCACCACAGCAGGTCGTCGATCATCTGGCCAGCGACGGCATCCAGTTCGGCCAGGTGCGGCGCGAGGTCCTCGCCTTTGAAGTGCGCATACAGCGCTGCCGCCGGGAGGTGAACCGCCGACCGGATCGGGGCCATCTGCATCTCGACAGCGATCTCGCGCAACTGCTCGACGGCACGTGCGCCGCCAACGCTGCCATAGCCGACGAAGGTGACCGCTTTGCGGTTCCACTCCGGATAGACCCAGTCGATTGCGTTCTTCAGCACCGCCGACGTTCCGTGGTTGTACTCGGGCGTCACGATGATGAAGCCGTCGGACGCCGCGATTGCCTGGGTCCAGCGCTGCACGACCTCGTGCTCGTAGGCCGGCCGGCCCGGCATCGCAGGCGGGAGCGGCGCATCGAAGAAGGGCATCGGGTAGTCCTTCAAGTCGAGCAGGCGCGCGTCGACGCCTTCGCGCTGCTTCAGGTGGTCGAATATCCAGCGCGCGGGTTTTTCGGCGAGGCGCCCCTGACGAACGCTGCCGATGATGACGGAAATGACGGTCATGATGTATTCCTCCTAAGTGGAATATTGATTGGTTAACCAGTGGATGATTAACGCACCACACCTTTGGCTCACAGCATCCCCCGATACACGAAACTTTGCGCCCACCCGCACCCTGCGCGGCAGGATTGCCGCTCTGTGCATAACGCACGTAACGGTCGGCACTTCAAACCTGGCTACAGAATCGGACTGTTTGACCTGCCTCCCAGGGTTAGGGCCAAGACCTAGTTAGTAAAGTCGGTTAAAAAGGCCTGCTTTTGCTCCTGCTCCGTTTGTTTCCCCATGCGAAAGCCCGCCGAAAAATACCGCAGGGGTTTGATAGTCCGGCGAGCTGTGTGACCTTGCCTCCTTGTAATCCTTGCGCCACACAGCAAGCTTAGCCCGGACATACAAGAAATTAATGACAAAAAACTTGAAGCAGTGAATCACCCGGCTTCATGGGTTTTGCGTTTGCTCAGGAATACGGAAGCGCTGCAAAGCGGCATCCACCATGCTTTGCACACTGCCGCGTGACAAGTAGACATCACGCAACCAACTGGCATCGTTGCCATGCAAAACAATGGCTTCAATTTTTTCCAGCGCGTCCAGGCTATCCAGCGCGCGCGCATGAGGCCGCAGCTTTCGAACGGTGGTCAGAATATCTTCGCGCAGCAGAATCTGCTCATAACTCTTGGGATGGATAATGCTGCCATCCAGACCAAAACGGCACGCCTGGAAGCGGTTGTAGTTGTAAACCAGGTAGTCGTCTTCCACCGGATCCGGCTCTCTTCCTTCAAGCAGCATGCGGCAGAGCGCCTGCAGATAGCAGGCAATGGCTGCCGCGCGTTCCACCGTCAAGGGTGTGTCGCAAACGCGCAGTTCGATCGTGCCATATTCCGGTTTGGGGCGGATGTCCCAATAAAAATCCTTCATGCTATTGACCACCCCGGTGAGCTCCATATGGGCAAAAAACTGCTGATCAAAGTCTTCCCAATGCAGCAGGAATGGCGCTCTCCCACTGAGCGGAAAAGCAAACACTGAATTGAGGCGCGCCGAATCGAAACGGGTGTCATGTGACTGGAAAAAAGGCGAGGAACCGGACAGCGCAATAAAGTGCGGCACATAGCGGTTCAGGGCATGCAGCAGGAACAAGGCCTCGTCGCCACTGCGGCAGCCAACATGAACATGTTGCCCAAATACCGTGAATTGTTTGGCCAAATAACCGTACAGGGCACTGACGTGGTAAAAACGCTGCTTGGGGTAAATACGCTGTTCACTCCATTGCTGAAACGGGTGGGTGCCACCACCGCAGATACCCACATTCAGCTGGTCCGCAGCATTCACCAACGTATCGCGAATTTCACACAGCTGTGCCAGCAGGGTGTCATGGCCAGCGTGTATCGAGGTGGATATCTCGATCATGCTTTCGGTAATCTCAGGGGTGACATTACCGGGAAAGTGATGGCGCCCCATCAGCTCCAGCATGTCTGGGCTGGCAGCAGTCAGATCAAAGTCGCTCAGGCTCACCAGCTGCATTTCGAGCTCTACGCCAAGGCTCAGGGTGTCTGAATTCGAGAAGGAGGCCAGTGGCATATCATGCCCTCCTGCCCATTGGCAGCTCTCTGGCCAGATGCAGCGCAAGTTCTACCAATAAGGGACTAACTATTTCCAGCAGCAAAGCAGCCGCAGCTAATGGGGCGAGTTGCTCCACTAATTGCAAACCAATATGGCGATCCTGCTGTAACAGCAAAATAACGAAGGCTGAATTGGGCATCATTGCCAGGCCAACCAATACCCCCTTACGCCAATTCGTGCCACTGATACGAGAAAACAGTGCAACCCCCGACACCTTGGCTGCCCCGCGCACCAGCACCAATAGCCCACCCGTCAGTAAACTGGTCTTAATCAGGGACCACTCCAGCGTACTGGCAATGAATACAAACAGTAGCACCGACAAAAATTTCCCCAGTATGCCGAAGCCGCGCTCAGATGGGCTAAGCACCAGGCGATAATGGCGGGTTACCAGCCCGAATACCAGCGTGGACAGAATGGGAGAAAGTTGCAGGCTATTCGTCAGTGCAACGACACAGATAACAGCAAGTGCAAACGGCATGGTGCTGTCTTGTTGCGCCCGCACGCATACGCGCAGTAAGGCTGGCAGCAACATGCCAAACATTACGCCGATAGCTGCAGAGATCGCCAGTACCAGAAAACTGTTGTACGCGGCCTGCCATACACTGCCAAAGGTGCGAAATACCAGCAGCCCCAATATGATTTTGAAGGCAAACACGGCCAGCACGCTGTTCAACGCAGAAAGATGCATGGCCCGCTCACTTACCTGCCCGGAGCAGCGGCCTGCATTGATAATGCTCAGAAGGGTTGCTGGCGACGTGGCTATGGATAATGCGGCCAACAACAGCGAGGGCGTCTGGGGCATGTTTAGCCACAAACCGAACTGCCATACCGCCAAAAAGGTCAGCAGTGATTCGATCAAGCTACTCACAGCCAGCCATCGATTGATGAGTAGCCAGCGAAGATTTATCCGGTGGCCACATTCAAAAAGAATCAGACCGAAAGCCATATTGGCGAGTAGCAGTATCGAATCAAATTCTTTGACCTGAAACCATCCCAATTGACTGGGCGCCAGCACAAACCCCAATATTGCATACACACTGATACGTGACAGAGAAACCCTGCGCACGAAGTACTCACCCGTGAACCAAGCCAGCAATATGCCAAGTGGCCAACATAGCGCTTGCCAGCTGCTGATGACATCCATTCTACCGTTCCCGCCATTTCACTTAACAGAGTGTCTGAATTACATATCCCCGCTTCGCCACATGGGATAGCCACATCTGATAGTGATCACTGCCAATTACCGAAACAATTAAGTATAGCTTCCGGGAGGCTCCGCCCCTACCAACCGATTACCCAGCCCCCATGCAACACCGTGCCGGGCATTCTTTCTGCTCCCCTACGGGAGCCACGTGGTGCAACGCGTCTTGGGCAGCCTTGATGCCCTCCAGTTTGGCGATGATCCAGTGACCAATGGCAGGTATAAAGCCACCAAGAAGCGCTCAATAGCCAAGAGGCCCGTAGCGGGCCTCGGCAAAAGAGAGTTGGAATGTTAAGGCGGGTCTTCTGAGGTCAAACCTGAACGGGCGCTGACGCTAGTGTGCGCAGGCTCTCAGATTGCTTGGTGACCGGCTGTATGGTTGGCAGGGGCGAGAGTCTTAAGTGCTGCAAGTGGCGCCCCCCCCTGCGTAAGCGTTAATCGTCGTGACCGCCGCCAGCGTGTCCACCGCTACCGTGTCCACCGCTGTGTCCGCCACCTTCGTGTCCATCATCGTGACCGTGTTGGCCGTTGGCCATTCCATCATCGTGGTCACCCATTTGTCCGCTGTCGTGATCTTTGGTCTGTCCATCCTTAGAGTCGATGGCTTGTCCATCGTCGCGGTCGTGGTTGCTGGCGCCGCCATCATCGAGATGGCTGGCATCCTCATTCACCTCCATAGCAGGTGAGGTATCGTCGGTTGAAGACTCAACCATCTCGGCAGCGCGTACCGACCATCCGGCGGTAAGTAACAGCCCTGCAACTAGTAGTGATATTGTTTTCACTGGAACCTCCTTAGTGCCTGTGCGTTGCCATCAATGCACAGGCCAGATACGGCGGTCGTCTCCCAGGTGCCGCACGTGGTATTTTTTACCACGTAAATATAGTGCACACCGCTATGGCAATCCATTTTTGTGGGAAAAAATTCCACACAAATCAATGGCTTGATTATAATTGCCGTGTGAATATCCCAGACTCCACCCAGCCCGTTTCCACCGCCCCCCCTGCATTGCTGAGGGCCATCGCGTGGGCACTCCGCCCCCTGGTGAAACTGCTATTGCATCGCGGGATTGGTTACCCCCAGTTCGCCGACCAGATGCGCGCCGTGTTCGTGCAGGTGGCTGAGGAGGAATTTTCCTTGCCCAGCAAGCGCGACACCGACAGTCGTATCAGCGTTCTGACCGGTATCTACCGCCGGGACGTCAAGCGCCTGCGCCAGGAGTTGGCGGCCTCCCCGGCTGGCCCTTCCGGTTCGGAGCCGCTCTCTCTGCCGCTTGCAGCATCGCAGGAGGTATCGCTTTCGGCGAAGGTGATGGGACTGTGGGCAGGCTTGCCGGAATTCACCAACGCAGCCGGACAGCCTCGTCCGCTG
This sequence comes from Vogesella sp. LIG4, assembly GCF_900090205.1. Taxonomy (NCBI): domain Bacteria; kingdom Pseudomonadati; phylum Pseudomonadota; class Betaproteobacteria; order Neisseriales; family Chromobacteriaceae; genus Vogesella; species Vogesella sp. LIG4. The sequence goes on from NZ_LT607802.1 coordinate 3,414,332, forward strand.
CCACGCCTTATCCGCCAAGGGGGCGAATTGTCGTTCGAGGGCTTGGTGCGGCAGGTCAACAAAGACGTACGCGCGCGTACACTGCTCGACGAATGGATGCGCCGCGGTGCCGTCCTGGTGGACAGCGCCGACCTGGTTCACCTCAACATCGACGCTCTGCTGGCCAGTACTAGCCTGGATGAAAAGGCCTACTACCTGCAGCAAAACGTCCACGACCACCTGGCGACGCTAGCACACAACCTGACTGGCGAGGGCCAGCCCATGCTGGAGCGCTGCGTCATCTATTCCGGCTTGAGCGAAGCGTCGGTCAAGGAACTGGCCCGGTTGGCCCAGAGCAAGGGCATGCAGGCGCTGCAAGCCGTGAACCGGCGGGCACTCGCGCTGCAGCAGCAGGACCAGACGCAACAGGGCACGCCGCTGCGCATCAATTTCGGCCTGTATTTTTACCAGGACAGCACACCCCCAAAGGATGCGACGCATGATGAATAGAGGGGATCGCACGGGTGGGCTGTCTGATCTGGCTCACGTTCTAGCACACTACCGGCGCTGGTCGCGCAAGCTGCTGCTGCCGGCAGTCGTGCTGCTATCCACAACGCTCTGTCTGGCCGACGGGGTGCCACCCTCCACGCCACCTGATGGCGACGGCATCGGCGGTACCGGGGTACACCTTGCGGAACCAGAAGGTTTCGGCGGCACCGGCATCGTCGGCACCATTACCGGCTTTGGCAGCATCCGGGTGAACGGCCTCGAAGTGCAGTTCCAGCCCACCACGCCGGTCGACAGCAACGGTCAAGCCATGCCAGCGGCCAACCTTGGTATCGGGCAAGTGGTGGTGGTCGAAGCTGCAGGCAGCGGCCAGCAGCTCGTGGCGCAGCGTATCTCGGTGTCCTATCCACTGGTCGGCGTCGTCACCCGGGTCGACCTACCCCACCGGATGATGTACGTGATGGGTCGGCCGGTTTCCATCGCCGGCTTGCCCGTGCGGCAGGCGGCTCGGCTCGCCACCGGCCAGTTCGTGCGATTGAGCGGCCTGCGCTCCGGCGACGGCGTGCTGCACGCCACGTCGCTGGCCGAGGCGCCGTCGGGACTGAGCAGCATTACCGGGCGCCTCACGCTCGGTGCGGGTCGCCAGGAGGTCGCAGGACTGAAACTGGAAGGCAAGGTGGTCGATGCAGGCAACGACGAGATCGTTGCTGAAGGGATGTGGAATGGGCAGGCACTACAGGTCAGTACCACCCGGCCCGCAGCGACCGCACAGCTGTGGCACGCGCATGGCCTCTCCAGGCTCGAACTGGAGGGCTTCGCGATCGCGCACAACGGGAACCTGCAAATTGCCGGGCACTTGGTCGGGGTGGACGCCACCACCGGCTTCGCAGGAGGCGGCGCCCAGTCGTTCGGCAAGGAACAGCTAGTACAAGTGAGCGTCAAGGTGTTAACGGACGGCCGCCTGGTGGCCGAACGGGTACAGGTGCGGCTCCCCTACCACGGCGCCGGCCAGCCGGCGCACAAGGTGAAAACCGAGAATGACAATGAGCATTCTGACAATGGGGAGACTGGCGCCCGACCACACGGCGCAACATTGGAGAACTCGGGGGATCGGGGCGGCTCGGACAGCAGCGGCCGATCCCACGGCGACTCCCACGGTGATTGATACGAGACCACTGGACTGCCCCGGGGGCAGTAGGCAAATTCCCGCCTCACGCCGAAGCCCGTACAAAGGCATCGGGACTGATGCTGCCCCGAGGTGATTCTTAGCAGCTTGCCGGCCCAAGCCGTCAGTTTGTGCCGCCAGAAAAAAATGACTGTTCTCCTGCAAAAGGCCGCCCTATCTTCCGGGGCAGCGTGGCTGGAACAGGGTAATCAGCGCAAGAATGCCAGTGCGTGCAGGCGGCGTAGCAGTGCCCAATCCAGCAGCAGGATGGCCAGAAAGCTGGCTCCCACCAGCGGGAAGGCCGCGCCCAGCGCCAGCATGATCAGCAGTGCGCCGCTCCACAGTGGGGTATCCGGAGGGCTGTCCGGCGCTCCCAGTCGGCCTGGGTGTAGAGCAACAAGAAGTGCGGACTTTGCTGCGCCATTGCGGTAAATTCGCCTCGGCTTTCGTTGCTGCCGCCTCTACGCAGCCAGATAGCGCAAGCAAAGCACGCCAATGGCGTGCACGCGCAGCAGCAGAACCGTTTCACAAAAGGCCAAGCGGGCAGCCGGTGCAAATCCGGTGCGGTCGCGCCACTGTAATCAGCCTGAGTGCCGTTGGCACCTTTGGCTGAGAGCCAGACCTCGCTTGGCGGCAACTCCCAACTCAACCGGGGCGCGTCACCCCAAGGTGTTACTCAATGCTTTACCAATTCGTACAGATTTTCAGTGACTCGAACAGCAAGGTTCGAGGCAGATTGTTCGGCATGTATGGTGTGTTGATTGCCAGCAATGTCTTCGCCTGGTTATGGGCGCTGCTTGCGTTTCGCGACCACCCGGCATTGCTTGGCACGGCCCTGCTCGCCTATGGCTTCGGCTTGCGCCACGCAGTCGATGCGGATCACATCGCGGCCATCGACAATGTCACCCGCAAACTAATGCAGGAGAACAAACGCCCGGTCACGGTTGGTTTCTTCTTTTCTTTGGGACATTCCAGCGTGGTGGTGCTCGCCTCGGTCGCCATTGCCATCGCCACCACGGTCATGCGGGGGCGTTTCGACGCGTTCAGAGACGTCGGCAGCGTGATCGGCACCTCGGTGTCGGCGCTGTTCCTGTTTGCCATTGCCTGCATGAACCTGGTGATCCTGAAATCGATCTACCAGGCCTGGCGCAAGCTGAGGAGCGGCGGCAGCTATGTCGATGACGACTTCGACCTGCTGCTGGCAAACCGGGGCTTCATCGCCAGGCTGTTCCGACCGCTGTTCCGCATGATCACCCGCAGCTGGCATATGTACCCGCTCGGCTTCCTGTTTGGCCTGGGTTTCGACACCGCAACCGAAATCGGCTTGCTGGGTATTTCTGCCACCCAGGCGGCACACGGCCTGTCGCCCTGGTCGATCATGGTGTTTCCGGCGCTGTTCAGTGCCGGCATGTCCTTAATTGACACCCTGGATGGTCACCTGATGCTTGGGGCCTATGGCTGGGCCTATATGAAGCCTATCCGCAAGATCTATTACAACATGACCATCACCCTGGTCTCGATCATCGTTGCCGTCGTTATCGGCACCATCGAGGCACTCGGCCTGATCGGCGACAAGCTGCAACTGCAGGGGGGATTGTGGGATGCCATCGGCGTGCTGAACGATAACTTCGGCACCATGGGCTATTTCATCATCGGCATCTTCGCCGCGAGCTGGGTTGCATCGGTTCTGATCTACCGGCTCAAGCGCTTCGATGAGCTGGAGATCACCCACTAGCACCGCACAGCCGATATGTGGTGATGAACGCTCCGCGGGCCCCTGTCAAAACCCCCTCTCAATCTTGCGCGCCAGGATGATCGAAGTTGTTGTCCGTTCAACCCCTTCAAGCATCCCGATTTCTTCGAGCAGATTGTTTAGCCGCTCAGGGGATTCCGCCTTCAGCCATAAGACATTATCAAACTCACCACTGACAGCGCAGAGTGTCTTCACCTCAGGCATTTGAGCGAGTTTTTTCTCGACTTCGCGTATCCGTTTGGGCGTGATGATCATGCCAACGTATGCCTGAATACTGCCATCCAGTACATCCTGACCAAGTCGTACTCCATACCCGACGATAACTTTGTTCGCCTCAAGCCTTGCGATGCGTGCAACCACCGTGGTTCGCGCGACGTTCAGCTTGCGAGCCAGCACGGCCACAGACTCCCGGCCATTCTCCTGCAGTAACAAGATCAACTTGCGGTCGATGTCATCAAGTTGATCCAGCCTGGGTTGCTTCATACGGTGGACTCCGCTCACACACGCCAGAGCCCTCTGTCCAGGTGCTTTCAGTTTCTTTTGCAGGTGATGCGTCACGACGAGGGCACGAAAGTCAAAGTGTAGTCCAGTCGATACGATTAGACGAAAAATATCGCCGAAATTGTCTATTTTTCGTCTTTAAGTTGGATGGCCTCCTCTTTACTCTGTTGTCAGCCGAGATACCGGCGAGTTGGCACCTCGTATCTGATTCGCAATGGAGAAGACACATGCATAAAACAACACCTGTACCCATTGAGCAGTCTGTGACGCTACTGGGCGTACCCGTTGACTTCAACTCTTCGTATCTGCGTGGCGCAGCCGAGGCACCAGAACTGCTTCGAAAAGCGATGGCATGTGATTCGAGTAATTGGTGGACTGAACAAGGCATCTACCTCGGACAAGAGGGAACGTTTATCGATGCTGGTGACGTTGCCGTAACTGCAGACCATGCCAAAACATTAGAGACTATAGAAAACATGGTCAGATCCTGTTTGGCAACTGGCCGTCCGTTGATTACGCTGGGTGGCGATCATTCAATCTCATATCCGGTATTGCGGGCCTTTAATGAATATCACAGCAACTTGACTGTCATTCATTTTGATGCACACCCGGATCTTTACGACGAACTGCTCGACAATCGCTGGTCACACGCAAGCCCATTTGCCCGGGTCATGGAAGATAACGTTGCAAAGCGTCTGATTCAGGTCGGCATTCGTACGCTCACTGGCCACCAATACGAACAAGCCAAAAGATTTGGTGTTGAAATAATAAGCATGTCCAACCTGGAGAGATTTTTTGAAATAGAAATAAACGGCCCGGTTTATATATCGATTGACCTTGACGTACTTGACCCTGCCTTCGTTCCGGGTGTTTCACACTACGAGCCGGGTGGAATGTCGGTGCGGGAATTGATTCGATGCCTGCATGCAATCAATGCCACCGTGGTCGGTGCCGATGTTGTCGAGTTCAACCCGCAGCGCGATTTCCAAGGCCAGACGGCCATGGTCGGTGCAAAGCTGATTAAAGAGCTGGCGGCGAAAATTCTCATCCAGAAAGTACAGCCGGCATGGGGAAAAGAAATTTGAAGAGTAGATAAGGATGTTCTTCTGACTGTATTTCCATTGGCCGCAAGACATTCCCGGGTCGCGGCCAGGCCAACAGAGCGCAGTTCACGCTCTGTTGGCTAGCAACTCAAGCCAGCCGGTCTGCTGGCGGGCTTAATCCCGCTCAAAATGCCGGCACCACCGCCCCCTGGTATTTGCTCTCGATGAATTTTTTGGCTTCCGGGCTGGTCAGTGCTGCGGCCAGTTTCTTGATGGCGGCGCTGTCCTTGTTGTCCGGACGGGCCACCAGCAGGTTGGCGTACGGTGATGTGGTTTCGGCAAACAGGCCGTCCTTCTTCGGGTTCAGCTTGGCTTCCAGCGCGTAGTTGGCATTGATCAGCGCCAGGTCAACCTGGTTCAGCACGCGCGGCAAGGTGGCGGCTTCCAGTTCCTTGATCTTCAGGTGCTTAGGGTTGGCCGCAATGTCCTTCACCGTCGGGTAGATGTTCTGACGGTCCTTCAGCTTGATCACCCCACCCTGGTCCAGCAGCAGCAGGGCGCGGCCGGCATTGGTCGGGTCGTTCGGAATCGCCACTGTGGCACCGTCCTTCAGCTCGGCCACTTTCTTCACCTTCAGCGAGTAGGCGGCAAACGGCTCGATATGCACCGGCTTGCTGGCGACCACCAGGTTGGTACCGCGGTCCTTGTTGAATTTTTCCAGGTAGGGAATGTGCTGGAAGAAGTTGGCATCCAGCTGTTTTTCCTGCACCTGGGTATTGGGTAGCACGTAGTCGTTGAACACCTTCACTTCCAGATCCACGCCCTGCTTGGCCAGGGTGGGTTTCAGCGCCTCCAGCAGCTCGGCATGCGGCACCGGCGAGGCAGCCACCACCAGTTTCACGCTCTGGGCGTTCACGGCAAAGCTCAGGCCGGCCAGGGCGAAGGCAAGGGCAAATTTGTTCAGGCGAGTCATGGTTTTTCCTTTTTTGAGAGAAAGTCTCCCCCTGCCCGGGCCGGCGTGGCCAGGGCAGGCGGGGTATACAGCACGGTGAGAAGAAACGGTTCGGTAAGGCGTCAGTGGTGACGACAGCGGCGCACCAGGCGGTCGCCCGCGTATTGCAGCAGCTGCACCAACAGCAGCAGCAAGGCCACAGTGACCACCATCACCTCAGTCTGGAAGCGCTGATAGCCATAGCGCACCGCCAGGTCGCCCAGCCCGCCACCGCCGATGACGCCGGACATGGCGGTGTAGCCCACCAGCGCCACGGCAGTAACGGTGGCGGCGCCGATCAGGCCGGGCAGCGCCTCCGGCAGCAGCACCTTGGCGATGATCTGCGGCAGCCGCGCGCCCATGGACTGGCTGGCCTCGATCACGCCGCGATCCACCTCGCGTAGCACGTTCTCCACCAGGCGGGCATAGAACGGCACCGCCCCAGCCACCAGCGGTACAATGGCGCCGGCCACGCCGATGGAAGTGCCCACCAGCAACAGGGTGAGCGGGATCAGCACGATCAGCAGGATCACGAACGGCAGCGAGCGCAGCATGTTCACCAGCAGGGACAGCACCGCGTACAGCCGTGGCCGGGCGCGCAGCTGGCCGGGGGCGCTGATGTACAGCAGCACGCCCAGCGGCAGCCCCAGCAGCACGGTAAGCAGCAGCGACACCCCCAGCATGGTCAGGGTATCCAGCGCCGCGGCGCCGATTTCGGCCCAGTCGACTTGCAGCAGCAGGTTCCAGTCGAATTCCGCCATCACAGCACCTCGCATTCCACGCCCTCGCGGGCAAATACCGCCGGCAGCGCCAGCAGGTCGATATCGCTTGCCACCACGCCAGCCAGCAGCTGGCCAAACGGCGTGTGCTTGATTTCCGCCAGCGTGCCGGACAGCAGGTTGATGCGCAGCCCCGCCTCGCGGCCAACCTTGTCCAGCACCGGCTGCAGCGCCGGCTGGCCGACAAAGGTCAGGCGGATCAGCGGCAGGCCGATGCGCGCGCGCCAGGCCTCATGCACGCCGGCCTGGGCCAGCCCGGTTTCCGCCAGCAGGCTGCGCGTTACCTCGTGGCGCGGATGCAGGAACACCTCCAGCACCTGGCCGGACTCCACCACCCGGCCGTGATCCAGCACCGCCACGCTGTCGCACAGCTGACGGATCACCCGCATATCGTGGGTGATCATCACGATAGTCAGCCCGAGCTGGCGATTGATGTCAGCCAGCAGCGCCAGAATGGCATCGGTGGTTTCCGGGTCCAGCGCCGAGGTGGCCTCGTCGCACAGCAGCACCTCCGGTTGGTTGGCCAGCGCGCGGGCAATGCCCACCCGCTGCTTCTGGCCGCCAGATAACTGCTGCGGATACTTGTCGCCATGCGCCTGCAACCCCACCAGTGCCAGCAGTTCGTCCACGCGCACCGCCATCTGCGCCGCATTCATGCCGCCAGCCAGCTCCAGCGGAAAGCGCACGTTGGCCGCAACCGTGCGCGAACGCAGCAGGTTGAAATGCTGGAACACCATGCCGATGCGCTGCCGGCGCCGCTGCAACGCCGGCTCGTCCAGCGCGGTAAGCTCCTCCCCGCCAAGGCGCACGCTGCCGCTGTCCGGGCGCTCCAGCAGGTTGAGGCAACGGATCAGCGTGCTCTTGCCGGCGCCGGAGCGGCCGATGATGCCGAACACCTCGCCGTGGCGGATGCTCAGGCTCACCGCGCTGAGCGCAGCCAGCTGCCGGCCGCCGTGCTGATAGTGCTTACTCAGGTTTGTTACTTCGATCATGTTCTGCTTTCGTGGCTCACTGCTGCTCCCGCCTGGCGGCAGGACAATGGCAGGCAGTCTAGCCAGCACGCCTAAAAACCAAAAACAATAAAAATCGGATTTTTTATTTGCTTTAGTGATAAAGCGCGAGCCGGCATCACAGGCTGATCAGCCGTGAAATCAGGTCTTCCGACAGCCGTGTCGCCTGCGCTGCCGGCGCCAGGGCGGCACCGGCACGCAACAGCGCGGCAAACTCGTCCACCGCCGCATCCAGCCGCGCGGCCAGCTCCGCCGCCAGCGCCTCGCCCGGCTCGCGGCCTATCTGTTGCTCGCTGGCAAACACCCCTTGGTGAATCTCGCTGGCCTTCAGCGCCGCCAACACCGGCTTGATGGCGTAGTCCAGCGCCAGCAGGTGGCCGGGCGAACCGCCGCTAGCCAGCGGCAGCACCGGTTTGCCGGCAAAGCCGCCTTCCGGCACTAGGTCCAGCAGTACCTTCAGCGCTCCGGCGTAGGCCGCCTTGTAGACCGGCGAGGCAACAATGATGCCGCTGGCGGCCAGCACCCGCTGCTGCAGCTGCTGCACCGCGGGGGCGGCAAAGTTGCCGTGCAGCAGGTCCTGGGCGGCAAAGTCATGGATGCTGATGGTTTCCACCGCAATACCCGCCCGCGACAGGCGCGCGGCGGCATGCTCGATCAGCCTGGCTGTTCGCGAGTTTTTGCTGGGGCTACCCAGAATAGCAATCACGGACATGTTTCTCTCCTGCTGAAATAAAACATCGGGCCAGATAAAGCCCGGCGCAAATCATCACCGGGAATATATTTATCTGTGCCCTGTGTATCTGGGTTTACAAAAAAATGGCCGGATCAATGATCCGGCCCAGGCAACGGGACAAATGGAGAAATCGCAATAAATCGCCAACCCAGATTAACCCGGACCAACAAACTCGCCAAGCAAGCAATACTGATTTGCTTTGTCAGTCTGCATATAAGCCAGGCCACGTTCCTTAGCATTATTCCGGCAAAAGCATTCGCCATTCAAAAATATGCTTGCCATTTCAAATCACAAGCCATGCCATTGAATTAATCATTTTCCAGCGGTAGATTTTTTGCGTGACCTTAAAATCAACAGGAAGCGCAAATGTCTTATTCAATATCGATTCTGGAAAAAAGCCCGATCCCAGAAGGAAAAACCGCGGCCGATGCCTTGCGTCACAGCGTGAAACTGGCACAGCGGGCGGAAGAACTGGGCTACCACCGCTTCTGGCTGGCCGAACACCACGGCAATGGCCAGCTGGCCAGTGTGGCACCGGAAATCGTCGCCGCTCACATTCTGGCCCGCACCTCGCTGATCCGCGTCGGCACTGGCGGCGTGATGCTGCAGCACTACAGCCCGTACAAGGTGGCCGAGATATTCCGTCAGCTGGCCGCACTGGCGCCTGGCCGGGTGGATGCCGGCGTGGGCAAGGCGCCGGGCGGGCTGCCGCTGAGTACCCGCGCGCTACAGCAACGTCATGCCGGCCCGGCCGATTTCGAACAGCTGCTGGCTGAGCTGGACGGCTTTCTGCAAGGCCCGCTGCCGGCGGAGCACCCACTGGCCGGCACCGTGGCCACCCCGGTGCTGGAGCAGGCACCGCAACGCATCCTGCTGGGCGGCAGCCCGGAAAGCGCGGCACTGGCTGCCCGCCATGGCTGGGATTTCACCTTTGCCGGCCACTTCAACGGCGATGCGGCCAACCTGCAGGCCACGCTGACCACCTACCGCCAGGCCAGCGGCAAGCAGCCGGCGCTGGCGCTGTACGCCTTTGCCGCCAACAGCCGCACCGAGGCCGAAGCGCTGGTGGGCGAGCTGCGCATCTTCAAGCTGCACCCCGAACGCGGCCAGGCGGTGAACCTGCCATCGCTGGCGGCGGCCGAGCAGTACGCGCGCCAGGCCGGCCTGCACCACTACCACATCGAAGAACTGCGCCCGCACGTGATCACCGGCAGCGGCGAAGACGTGCGCCGCCAGCTGGACGAGCTGCACCACCGCTACGGCGTGCGCGAGTTCGTCATCGACAACCCGGTCGCCGACTTTGCCCGCCGCCTCGCCTCCATCGAACTGATAGCCGGCGCCGACATCGCCATCGCCGCCTGAACCCTGCAAGGAGAACATCCATGAGCCAAGCCAAACCCATTCCTTTCGGCATCATGCTGCACGGTGCCGGCGGCCACATGAATTCGTGGAAGCACCCGTCCGGCCCGGCCGACGCCAGCGTGAACCTGGATTTCTACATCGACACCACGCGCAAGGCCGAGGCCGCCGGCATCCGCTTTGCCTTCGTGGCCGACGGCCTGTACATCAACGAGAAGTCGATTCCGCATTTCCTGAACCGCTTCGAGCCGCTGACCATCCTGTCGGCACTGGCCACCGCCACCAGCAAGATTGGTCTGGCCGGCACGGTGTCCACCTCCTACAGCGACCCGTTCACCGTGGCGCGGCAGTTCGCCTCGCTGGACCTGATCAGCGGCGGCCGCGCCGGCTGGAACGTGGTGACCACGCCGCTGGAAGGCAGCGCCAGCAACTACAACCGCCCGCACCCGGAACATGCGCTGCGTTACGAGATCGCCGACGAATACCTGCAGCTCACCCAGGGCCTGTGGGACAGCTGGGACGATGACGCCTTCGTGCGCAACCGCGACAGCGGTCAGTTCTTCGACCCGGCCAGGCTTCATACCCTCAACCACCAGGGCCGCTTCTTCCAGGTGGCCGGGCCGCTGAACATCAGCCGCTCGCCACAGGGGCAGCCGGTGATCTTCCAGGCCGGCTCCTCCGATGCCGGCATCGCATTGGCCGGCAAGTATGCCGACGCGGTGTTCACCCACTCGCCGTCGCTGGAGGACACCCGCCAGTTCCTGCACCAGGTGAAAGCCAGCGCCGTGGCCCACGGCCGCGGCAGCAACGAGGTGAAGATCTTCCCCGGCATCAACCCGGTGGTAGCCGCCACCCGTGCCGAGGCCGAAGCCAAGAACCAGCGCATACGCGAACTGCTCACCATCGACGAGGCGCTGGCCTACCTGGGCCGCTTCTTCGACCACCACGATTTCAGCCAGTACGAGCTGGATGCCCCCTTCCCCGAGCTTGGCGAGGTTGGCCGCAACAGCTTCCGCTCCACCACCGACCGCATCAAGGAGGACGCCCGCCAGCGCGGCCTGACCCTGCGCCAGGTGGCGCTGGAGGCGGCCACCCCGCGTGACCAGTTCGTGGGCAGCGGCGAGGAGGTGGCCGACGAGATCATCCGCTGGATAGACGCCGGTGCCGCCGACGGCTTCATCCTCGGTTTTGCCGTCAGCGCGCAGGGGCTGGACGACTTCATCCAGTACGTGATTCCGCTGCTGGAAGCGCGCGGCTGCTACCAGCGCGATCTGCCGGGCAACACCCTGCGCGACCACCTGGGGCTGGCACGCAAGCAGAGCCGCTACCAGCAACACGCACGGCAGCAGGTGGCGTGATGGGCACATCCGATATCGTGACCAGGCTGGCGCCGGCCGAGCGCATTGCCGCCCACATCGCCGGCTTTGCCGACGAGTTCGTCGCGCTGCGCCGCGACCTGCACCGGCACCCGGAGCTGTCGTTCCAGGAGGTGCGCACCGCCGGCATCGTAGCCCAGCTGCTGGCCGGCTGGGGCTATGAGGTCAGCACCGGCATCGCCGGCACCGGCGTGGTGGGCACCCTGCAACGCGGCAGCGGCAGCCGCCGGCTGGGCCTGCGCGCCGACATGGACGCGCTGCCGATACAGGAGGCCACAGGCCTGCCCCACGCCAGCGTCAATGCCGGGGTGATGCACGCCTGCGGCCATGACGGCCACACCGCCATCCTGCTGGCGGCGGCGCGCTACCTAGCCGAGGCCGGGCAGTTCGACGGCACCCTGCAGCTGATCTTCCAGCCGGCCGAGGAAACCGGCGCCGGCGCGCAGCGCATGATCGACGAAGGCCTGTTCCAGCGCTTTCCCTGCGATGCGGTGTTCGGGCTGCACAACTGGCCCGGCGTGGACAGCGGCCACGTGGGTTGCGTCTGCGGCCCGGCCATGGCCTCGGTGGATCAGGCGCGCATCACCGTGCGTGGCCAGGGCGGGCATGGCGCCGAGCCGCAGCACGCGGTGGACCCGATAGTGGTCAGCGCCCACCTGATCACCGCGCTGCAGACGGTGGTATCGCGCAATGTGCCGCCGCTGGACATGGGCGTGGTAACGGTAGGCGCCATCCATGGCGGTGCGGCATCCAACGTGATACCGGACAGCGTGGAGCTGAAGCTCACCGCCCGCGCCTTCCGCCCCGAGGTGCGCCAGCTGCTGGCGCGGCGGGTGCCGGAACTGGTGCGCGCGCAGGCGCAGAGCTTTGGCGCCGAGGCCGAGGTGGACTACCGACTGGGCTTCCCGTCGGTGCTGAACCACGCGGCGGAAACCGAGTTCGCGCGCCAGGTGGCCATCGACACCCTGGGTGCGGCGCGGGTGCCGGCCGACTTCCGCCCGCGCACCGCCAGCGAGGACTTCGCCTTCATGCTGCAGGCGCGCCCCGGCAGCTACCTGTTCTTCGGCAACGGCGACAGCGCCCCGCTGCACAACCCCCGCTACGACTTCAACGACGCACTGATCCCGCTGGCCGCCACCTACTGGGCCAGCCTGGCGGAGCGTTTCCTGCGGCCCGAACAGGCATAGGAGCACATATGGCCGACCAGCTGCTGTTCACCACCCCCGATGACGCCCTCGCGCACCCCATGCTGGCAGAGCTGACGGCGGAGTACGACCGCCGCTACGGCGACTACTTCGGCCCGGCCGGCGCCAGCGCCGAAATGAACCGCTACCCGGCCAGCGCCTTCCAGCCGCCGGAGGGCAACTTCCTGCTGCTGCTGCGCGATGGCGTGGCCATTGCCGGTGGCGCCTTCAAGCGGCTGGACGCGCACACCGCGGAATTCAAGCGCATCTGGAGCCACCACGCCCACCGCCGCCAGGGGTTGGCCGCAAGCATGGTGGCGGCGCTGGAAGCGCAGGCCGCGCAGCAGGGCTACCGCCGCGTCTATCTCACCACCGGCTTTCGCCAGCCGGAGGCGGTGGCGCTGTACCTGAGCCAGGGCTACCAGCCGCTGTTCGACCTGCAGGCCGACCCGGCGCGCTACGGCACCCTGCCATTCGAAAAAAACCTGCACCCGGCCGGCACGGCACGGGATGCCGCAGCGCAGCCGATTCCATTCGTTGCCTGAATCACACGCAAGGACACACATCATGAGCGACATCACCCACCTCGCCGTGGCACGCCTGCCCGGCAGCGACAGCAGTGCCGGCAGCAGTCCCCGGCCCTGGTACGACTACACCGAGCTGCGCATCATCCCCGCGCGCTACCCGGCGCGCACCGCCGGCAGCATCGCCGCGGCGCTGATCATCGCCGCCCTGCTGTACTCGGTACTGAGCAACCCGCGCTGGGGCTGGCCGGTATTTGCCGAATGGTTCCTGGCCGAGCCGGTGCTGACCGGCCTGGGCCGCACCCTGCTGCTCACCGCGCTGGGCACCGTGTTCGGCTTCAGCCTCGGCACGGTGCTGGCGCTGGCGCGCGTGTCGCGCTCGCCGCTGCTCGCCAGCCTGTCCTGGGGCTATGTCTGGCTGTTCCGCTCCATTCCGCTGATCGTGCTGCTGCTGATCCTCAACAACCTGGGCTATCTGTACGAAACCGTCTGGCTGGGCGTGCCGTTCACCGACATCACCTTCGCCAGCTGGTCCACCACCCAGCTGATCACGCCGTTTGCCGCCGCCCTGCTCGGGCTGACGCTGAACCAGGCGGCGTTCTCCGCCGAGATCATCCGCGGCGGCATCCTGTCGGTGGACCAGGGCCAGCACGAGGCCGCCGCCGCACTGGGGCTGCCGCGCCACCGCCAGGCGCTGCGCATCGTGCTGCCGCAGGCCATGCGCAGCATCCTGCCCACCGCCTTCAACGACATCATCGGCCTGGCCAAGGGCACGTCCAACCTCTACATCCTGGCGCTGCCGGAGCTGTTCTACACCATCCAGGTGATCTACCGCCGCAACCTGGAGGTGATTCCGCTGCTGATGGTGGCCACCGTGTGGTACCTGATCATCCTCACCGTGCTGTCCGCCATTCAGGTGCATATCGAACGCCATTACGCCCGCGGCGCGCTGCGCACCGTGGCTCCTGGTTTGCTGGGGGGCTGGTGGGCGCGTCTGCGCCAGCCGGCCGCCGCGCCGGCGGCTGCGGCCAACCCTGGCGCGGCGCGGCAGCCGCTGCCGCGCATCCGTGGCGGCGCGGTAGCCATCAATAAGGTGAGCAAGCAGTACGGCGCGCTCACGGTGCTGGACCAGGTATCGCTGGAGCTGGCACCCGGCAGCGTCACCGCCATCATCGGGCCGTCCGGCTCCGGCAAATCCACCCTGCTGCGCAGCGTCAACCACCTGGAGCGCGTGGACAGCGGCTTCATCGCCATCGACGGCGAGCTGATCGGCTACCGCCAGCATGACGACGCGCTGCACGAGCTGAAGGAGCCGGAGATCCTGCGCAAGCGCGCCGAGGTCGGCATGGTGTTCCAGCATTTCAACCTGTTCCCGCACCTTACCGTGCTGGAAAACATCATCGAGGCGCCGCAGGCGGTGCGCGGCCAGTCCCGCCAGGAGGCCGAGGCGCTGGCCCGCGAGCTGCTGACCCGCGTCGGCCTGGCGGACAAGGCCAGCGCCTACCCGCGCCAGCTGTCCGGCGGCCAGCAGCAGCGCGTCGCCATTGCCCGCGCACTGGCACTGAAACCCAAGGTACTGCTGTTCGACGAGCCCACCTCGGCACTGGACCCGGAACTGGTGGGCGAGGTGCTGGACGTGATCCGCGAGCTGGCCAGCAGCGGCGCCACCCTGCTGGTGGTGACGCATGAAATCGGTTTTGCCCGCGAAGTGGCCGACAAGGTGGTGTTCATGGAACACGGGCGGGTACTGGAAACCGGCTCGCCGGCGCAGGTACTGGGGCAGCCGCGCCACGCCCGCACCCGCGAATTCCTCGCCAAGGTGCTGTAACGCTTTCCCTCCGTGCGGCGGGTGTGCCCGCCGCCATCACACATCCACAAAAGGACTGCATCATGACTATTTCCCGCCCGCTCCGTGCCGCCGCCGGCACTGCCCTTGCCCTGGCTACCCTGGCACTGCCGGTAGCCGCCGCCGAGTTCAAGGTCGATCTCAGCCCGGAACAGCCCGGCCGCGTGCGCGCTGCCAAGGTGGCCGCCGCCATCAGGCAGATCCCCAAGGACGCGCATTTTGTGAAGGACGGCGTGCTGACCGTGGCCATCAACGGCGGCCGCCTGCCGCTGGCCGCCTTCGCCACCGACACCCAGACCCTGGTGGGTTCGGACCCGGATATCGCCCAGCTGGTGGCCGACAGCCTTGGCCGCAAGTTGGAAATCGTCAACGTGGCCTGGGCCGACTGGCCACTGGGGCTCAGCTCCGGCAAATACGACGCGGTGATCTCCAACGTCACCGTGACCGAGGCGCGCAAGGAGAAATTCGACTTCTCCACCTACCGCCAGGACAAGCTGGGCATCTATGTGAAGAGCACCGGCCCGGTCAAACAGATCCGCGACCCCAAGGACATCGCCGGCCTGCGCGTGATCGTGGGCGCCAGCACCAACCAGGAGCAGATTCTGCTGCGCTGGAACCAGCAGAACGTGGCCGCCGGCCTGAAACCGGTGGAGGTGCAGTACTACGACGATGACGTGGTGCAGCGCCTGGCGATCCAGTCCGGCCGCGCCGATGCCTACCTCGGCCCCAACGCCATTGCCGCCTTCGAGGCCGCCAAGGATGGCAAGACCCGGCTGGCCGGCACCTTCTCCGGCGGCTGGCCGCTGAACGCCGACATCGCGGTAACCACCCGCAAGGGCAGCGGCCTCGCCGCGGCCATCACCACCGCCATCAACGTCCAGATCGGCAACGGCAACTACGCCAGGACGCTGAAGCGCTGGAACCTGGGTTCCGAGGCCATCACCCAGTCGCAGACCAACCCGGCCGGCCTGCCCAAGAGCTGAGCCGGCATCTGCCCGGGCAGGCGGCCGCCGGCCGCCTGCTGCGCGTCATCCCAGCACCGCTGTCTCCCCTCCCTTGCGGCCAACCCTGGCACGCGCCTTCCCCCCGAAACCCTGATAAGCATTACCGGTTTTCTTGGTTCAAGCCCCGCAGGCCGCTGGGTACAGTAGTGCCATCGACACAGGGGGAAATGCCATGAAAGCGATGATCGTAGGAGGAGACAGAATCGACACCACGCGCCGCGCGCTGCAGGCCTCCGGCTACGCCGACATCCTGCACTGGAGCGGCCGCAAGCCGGCGGACCTGATCCGGCCACTGCCATCCGGCGTCGACCATATCGTGATCATGCTGGACTTCATCAACCACAATCTGGCGCGTCGTGTACGCGACATGGCGCGGGAGCGGCAGATCAGCGTGGCCTATGTTGGCCGCAAGTGCCAGGGCGGCCCGGAAGTGGCCACCGGCCGGCCAGGCGCCGCCAGGGCGCTGCACAGCGCCTGAAGCTGCCGCGCCGCCGGCAGCACGCAAAAAAGCCATGGTTAGTCACCATGGCTTTTTTACTGCCCGCGCCGGGTCAATACACGCGGGCCACTTCGTCGAACGCCAGCCGCGGGCCGCGCGGAAACGCCACCGCCCCGTCGGCATAGCCCAGGTTGACCAGCAGCAGGCTCTTGTAGCGGCCATCGGCAAAGAAGATGTCATCCACCCCCTCGGCATCGAAGCCGCTCATCGGCCCGGCAGCCAGGCCCAGCGCCCGGGCCGCCAGAATCAGATAGCCCGCCTGCAGCGTGGCATTGGTGCGCGCGCCCGGTTCGATCAGCTGCGGCAGGCTGTCGTAGAGGCCCTTGGCGTCGAAAGCAGGGAACTGGCTGGGCAGCTGTTCGTGAAAGGCAGTGTCGTAGGCCACGATCACCGTCAGCGGCGCCGCCAGCGTCTTGTCGCGGTTGCCGGCCGACAGCGCCGGCGCCAGCTGTTGCCGCGCAGTGGCGCTGCGCAGGAACACATAGCGCGCCGGCTGGCCGTTGAAGGCGGTCGGCCCCCATTTCAGCAGCTCGTACAGCTGCTCGATCAGCTCGTCGCCTATCGGCCGGCTGCTGAAGTTGTGCTGCGAGCGCGCCGCGGTAAACAGCTGCGCCAGCGCTGGCGTGGACAGTGCGGTCGTCATGATGGCGCTCCTTACAGGGTGGCGATGGACACTTCGGTGGATTTCACGAAGGCGATGACCTCCGAACCCACCTGCAGGCCCAGCTCGCGCACCGAGCGGGTGGTGATCACCGAGGTGACGATGCCGGAGGCGGTCTGCACGTCCACTTCCGACAGTACCGGGCCGTCGATGATCTCCTTGATCACGCCGCGAAACTGGTTGCGTACATTGATGGATTTGATGCTCATGCGGTTTCCCCTATGGCTGGTGGCAATAAAAACCGGTGCTGGCGGCAGCGTGATTTCCCTATCACCCCGCCACCTGGCGCCTGCTTGTGCGGCCAACCTTAGCAGCCACCGCCGGCCGGCCAAACCAAGGAAATCCGGATTGCTTTTGCAGCCAACGGCATAGCCCGGACACCGCAGCGGCGGCATACCGTTGTTATGCGTGTTACGGGATTTCCAAGCCGTTTTTCTTGCTTAGCCTGCGCCAGGGCCAACCGTATCGTGGCCCCCGCCGTAACGCCGCAAGGAGAACCCCATGAGCCCCCCTGACTGCCACCACCTCCAGCATCAGCCCAGGGGCGCTGCTGGCCACTCGACGTGACAAGGGCGGTGGCACCAGGCAGCTCAGGCCGCGCTGGCGTACAGATGGGCAAAACGCTGCAAGTCGCGCGCCCAGTCCAGTGCGCGGGTTTGCTGCTGGCGGTCGGCGGCCTGCAATTCGCTCGCCGGCACCACCCAGGTCACCTCGAACAGCAAGCCGTCCGGATCGTGCCCGTACACGCTGCGTATGGCGCCGTGGTCTTCCTCCAGCCCCAGCCGCCCCAGGGCGGCCAGCTGGTCGCGTATCCGTTTCAGCTCCGGCAGGCTGTCCACCTCCCAGGCCAGGTGATACAGCCCGGCCGGCGGCTCATTAGCAGCCGGCGGCTCGCCACTCGGGCTGAACACGCCGGCACGCTGCTGCCCGGCATTCTTGCTGAACAGTGCCAGATCATGGTCGTTGTCGGAATCGGCAGCCTGGGCAAATACTGCCTGAGCCGGATTTGCCGACGGTTTGGGGCGGAAACCCAGCACCTCACGATAAAACTCGGTGCTGCGGCCAACATCGCTGACATACAGCACGGCGTGGTTGAGACGACGGATACCCATGTGAATCCTTTTTTACAGTAATGGCCGATGGTGAATGGTGACTGTCGCGCACCCGCCTTGCTATCAGGCTGCGGGAATACAGCGACTGTATGCGGCCGAATAGGCAGGGTGAAGCAAACAGTTCTGCTTAGCTTATTGCCGCTATTGCGGATGGCATTGCAGGCTGATTCAGCTGTTCACTAATCAAGGAACCGGCCAGATAGCGCGCGTGCAATTGCCGGGCCAGATGCGCCATCTGACCACAGCTGATCTCATCCACCCCCAGCAGGAATCCTTGTGCCACCAGATCAGGCAGCAGTGCCAGCAATTGCTCCCGTACCGATGGGTACAGCACCGCGCGCTGGCTGAAACGGGTGGCCAGCACAAGATAGTCCGGCTCAAGTGACCACAGGCATGCCAGGTCATGCTCTCCTTCACCAAAACCACCCAGCCCTATCCGGTGCCGATTGGCGCGATAGCGTGCAACCAGCTCCTGCCCGGCACGCAAAGTCTGCCAATCGACAAATAGCTGGAAGCGTAGCAAGGGGGCAGGCAATCCCAGTACCGTCAGCAGATCACCGGTGAAGTCGACAATGTGATCGCTATAGCCATAACAAATGCGGGGATCCAGATCGATACGCAAACCACGGTCTGTGCCATGGCGACCACAATGATTAAGCAGGTGCAATACCCGAACCAGCTTGAGCAAAGCCAGTATTTTCTGCTCCGTGTAATTCATGGCAAACAGCCAGCCTGCCGGAATGGACTGCCCGAACTGCCCATAAATGCGCAAGCGCGCTGCATAGTGTGAAAACCGCTCTTGCTGCGATTCCCTGCACACAACTGCAAAAAAATCGCTTGCCAATAACCAGCCATCGAACTCGGCAAATACTTCCTGTTCGTTCCAGTGCAAACGCACGGGGCATGGCATATTGGCGAGTATTTGCCGACAGTGCTCAATATGTGCCGGCTGAAAACCTGCCGGATAAGAACGAGCTTGCTTGAAGCGTTTCATGACATGGCTTGTATGGTTTCAGGCGGTAACTGTAACCAATTCAAGTCGCCACATTTATATGAATACCTGCAAAGCATTGCACCACGCCGTGTTGGGCAGATATCCCCGGAGCGGCCCTGGCCAGTGCCCTCGCCCGCGAACTCGCGGCATGCCAAGTGAGATCTGTTGCCCGCTGCCACCGTCACCCGGGCGGCATCAGCCCGGCGGTGGGCGCCGGCGTGGGGCGGGAATGTCTACAGAAGCCGGGGCAGTCCAGCCCTAGATGCGATGAAGGCAGGCACTCAGCTGCAGGCAAAGCCACAGCCTGCCGGAAGATGCTCGGCAAGCTGTTCCAGCTTGAGGTGCTGTTCGAGCATGTCGGCCAGGCGATCGATATGCGCGTCCCGTTCGGCGCGGTAGTCATGCGCCGCCGGCTGCTGCAGCCCGGCCCAGCGCAGCAAGGCCTGGCAAGCCTCCGGGTGGTCGAACAGGCCATGCAGGTAGCTGCCCAGCACCTGGCCGTCGGCAGACACCGCACCGTCACAGCCGCCGGCCAGCGTGACAGCCGGCTTATCCAGCGCCGGGCCGCTCGACACGCCCATGTGTATCTCGTAGCCACTGACCGCGGCATCGGCGAATGCCAGCCGCCCCTCCACCCGCTCCAGCCGCTTGTGCGCGGTCAGCGTGGTTTCCATATCGAGCAGGCCGAGTCCGGGCGAGCTGCCGGCGGCGCTTTCCAGCCCCAGCGGGTCGTGCAGCTGTTTACCCAGCATCTGGTAACCGCCGCAGATGCCGATCAGCTTGCCGCCGTAGCGCAGGTGACGCTGGATGGCCGGCTCCCAGCCGTTGGCGCGCAGCCAGTCCAGGTCGTGGCGCACGTTCTTGCTACCGGGCAGCACAATCAGGTCGGCCGGCGGGATCGTTTCCCCGGCACGCACCACGCTCACCGTCACCTGCGGGTGCAGCCGTAGCGCATCGAAATCGGTGTGATTACTCAAACGGGGCAGCGCCGGCACCACCACGCGCAAGCGCTGCGCGGCGCCCGCTGCCGGCAACGCGGCGCCCTGGCTCAGGCTGTCCTCGGCTTCGATATGCAGCCCCTGCAGATACGGCAGCACGCCCAGCACCGGCTTGCCGGTATGTTGTTCCAGCCAGTCTATGCCGGGTTGCAGCAGGGCCACGTCGCCGCGAAAGCGGTTGATCACCAGCCCCACCACCCTGGCCTGCTCGCTCGGCGACAACAGCGCCAGTGTGCCCACCAGGTGGGCAAACACCCCGCCGCGGTCGATGTCGGCCACCAGCAGCACCGGGCAATCCACCGCCTCGGCAAAGCCCATATTGGCGATATCACCCTCGCGCAGGTTGATCTCGGCCGGGCTGCCCGCCCCCTCCACCACCACGAACTGGTACTGTGCGGCCAACCTTTGATGCGACTCCAGCACTGCCTGCATCGCCTGCGGCTTGTAGGCGTGGTAGCTGACGGCATCCATGTTCGACAGCACCTTCCCCTGCACGATCACCTGCGAGCCGGTATTGCTGTTGGGCTTGAGCAGGATGGGGTTCATGTCGGTGTGCGGTTCGATGCCGCAGGCCAGCGCCTGCACCGCCTGCGAGCGGCCAATCTCGCCACCGTCCACCGTCACCGCGCTGTTGAGCGCCATATTCTGCGGTTTGAACGGGGCCACCCGGATGCCTCGTCGCGCCAGGAGGCGGCACAGCCCGGTGGCAAGCGTGCTCTTACCGGCATCGGATGTGGTCCCCATGATCATCAGGGTTTTGGCTGGCATGGCTAAACTCCGTACGCTTTTTCGGGCATTGGCCCTAGAATTGCGGTCTTTCGATTCGGCTGTCGGTAGCCAGATCGCGCCCCAGGCGCGGCAGCACCGACCAGAAAGGCCGAGATTATATAGGCGCATCCGGTGTTCACTTCCGTTTTTCTGCTGCTGGCGGTACTGCTCGACAAACTGCTGGGCGAGCCGCGCCGCTGGCATCCGCTGGTGGGTTTCGGCAGCCTGGTGCGGCGCGTCGAGGCGGCGCTCTACCCGGCCGACCCCGACCCCGACCACGCATCCATGCTGCAAATGCGGCTGCGCGGCGTGCTCGGCATTGCCATGCTGCTGTTGCCGTTCAGCCTGCTGGCGGCCCTGCTGGCGCGGCTGCCCTACCTTGGCGGCGTTGCCAGCGTCGTGCTGCTCTACCTCGCCATTGGCACCAGGAGCCTGGGCCAGCACGCGCAGGCGGTGGTCGATGCGCTGCACGGCGACGATCTGCCGCTGGCCCGCCAGCGGGTCGGCATGATCGTCAGCCGCGAAACCGCCACCCTGGCCGCACCGGACGTAGCGCGCGCCACCATTGAATCGGTACTGGAAAACGGCAGCGACGCGGTGTTCGCCGCGGTGTTCTGGTTCCTGCTGCTGGGCGCGCCGGGTGTGGTGCTGTACCGGCTCGCCAATACCCTGGACGCAATGTGGGGCTACAAAAACCAGCGCTACCTGCACTTTGGCTGGGCCGCAGCACGCTTTGACGACGTGATGAACTACATCCCGGCCCGGCTCACCGCCCTGACCTACATCGTTCTTGGCAATCTCCGCGACGGCTGGCGCTGCTGGCGCCAGCAGGCGCCTACCTGGTACAGCCCGAACGCCGGCCCGGTAATGGCCGCCGGCGCCGGGTCGCTCGGCGTGATGCTGGGTGGCGCCGCCCGCTACCACGGCAGCCTGAAGCAGCGCCCGGCGCTGGGGGTTGGCCGCATGCCCGGCACGCACGACATCAGCCGCGCGATGCGGCTGGTCGACCACGGCCTGTGGCTGTGGGTGGCGCTCGCCCTCGCCGGAGGGTGGCTGCATGCTTGACCATGGTGGCGGCATCCTGGCGGCGGCGCACCGCTACGGCATCCCGCTCGGGGACTGGCTGGACCTGTCCACCGGGCTGAACCCGCAGGGCTGGCCGGTGCCCGCCCTGCCGGCAAGCTGCTGGCAACGGCTGCCGGAAGAAAACGATGGCCTGGAGGCCGCCGCCGCGGCCTACTACGGCAGCGATGCGCTACTGCCGGTGGCCGGCTCGCAGCCGGCAATCCAGGCGCTGCCGCTGCTGCGCCCGCGCGGCGTTGTCGGCATGCTGGCCACCAGCTACGCCGAGCACGCCCACGCCTGGCAGCGGCGCGGGCACCAGGTGCTGCGCCTGGCGCCGGATGAGCTGGAAGCGGCCGTCGATGCCGTCGATGTGCTGCTGCTGGTCAACCCCAACAACCCGACCGGCTGGCACGCGCCGGCCAGCCAGCTGAACCGCTGGCGCGAGCGGCTGGCGGCCCGTGGCGGCTGGCTGGTGGTAGACGAGGCATTCATGGACTGCACGCCGGACAACAGCCTGCTGCCCTTCATCGGCGCAACGGGCCTGGTGGTGCTGCGCTCGATAGGCAAGTTCTTTGGCCTGGCCGGCGCGCGCGCCGGCTTCGTGTTCGCCTGGCCCGAGCTGCTTGCGCAGCTGCGTGAGGAACTGGGGCCGTGGACGCTGGCCGGCCCGGCGCGGCAGGCGGTGAAGGCGGCACTGCAGGACACCGCCTGGCAGCACGACACCCGGCTGCGCCTGGCGCACGACAGCGCCCGGCTTGGCGCCATGCTGCGCCAGCATAGCCTGGTGCCGGACGGCAGCAGCGCGCTGTTCCAGTGGCTGCGGCACCCGCAGGCGGCGGTGCTGCACGATGCCCTCGCCCGCTGCGGCGTGCTGTGCCGGTATTTCGCCGAATCGTCCAGCCTGCGCTTCGGCCTGCCGGCCGGCGAGGCCGACTGGCAAAGACTGCAGGCCGCGCTGGCAGCCATCGGCCCGCTGCTCCACCCGGAGCAGGATTCACAAGCCAGGCCCCATCACGTATCATCCGCCGCTGCAAATGATGGTGCCCGTAAAGGGTGAAACGGGAATGCGGTGAGATACCGCAGCTGCCCCCGCAACTGTAAGTGACGAGCCTGCGTCACATGCCACTGGGCCCGGCCCGGGAAGGCGACGCAAGGCAATGACGCACGAGCCAGGAGACCGGCCATTATCTTCAGTCGACGTGGGTTGAAACCGGGCGGGGTGTACCGGGGGATAGCAACACGCGGCCACAGCTGGTCGTCTTGTCCTTACTCGCGGCGATGTTCCTACCAGGGGACCCCAATATGGCCAAGCCATTGCCGCGCCCACTTTCGTTTCATGCCGTTTCCACCCGCCGCGCCTCGGCCCTGATGCTAACCGGGCTGCTTGCGGCCAACCTGCTCGCCTGGGCCTGGGCGCTGACTGCCTTCGCCGGCCAACCCACCCTGCTTGCCACCGCGCTGCTGGCCTACCTGTTCGGCCTGCGCCATGCCGTCGACCCCGACCATATCGCCGCCATCGACAATGTGGTGCGCAAGCTGATGCAGGACGGCCAGCGCCCGCTGGCGGTCGGCTTCTTCTTTTCCATCGGCCATTCAACGCTGATCCTGCTGGCGGTGGCGGTGATCGTCAGCACCACCGCCGCGCTGCAAAGCCGCTTCGGCGCCTTCCGCGAACTGGGCGGCGTCGTGTCCATCGGCGTGTCGGCCTTCTTCCTGCTGGCCATCGCCGTCACCAACCTGGTGATCCTCAAGGGGGTGTGGCGCAGCTTCCAGCGCGTGAAGCGCGGCGAGGCCGTCAGCGAGGAGGAAATGGACATGCTGCTGGCCGGGCATGGTTTTCTCGCCCGCCTGTTCCGCCCGCTGTTCCGGCTGGTGACCCGCAGCTGGCACATGTTCCCCATCGGCTTCCTGTTCGGGCTCGGCTTTGACACCGCTACCGAGATCGGCCTGTTCTCGGTATCCGCCTCGCACGCATCGCATGGCAGCTCGCTGTGGTCGGTAATGGTGTTCCCGGTGCTGTTCACCGTCGGCATGGCACTCGTCGACACGCTGGACAGCATGCTGATGGTCGGCGCCTACGGCTGGGCCTTCGTCAACCCGGTGCGCAAGATCTGGTACAACCTGACCATCACCACCGTGTCGGTGCTGGTCGCCTTCGGCATCGGCGGCCTGGAGGCACTCGGCCTGCTGGCCAACCAGCTGCAACTCACCGGCGCGTTCTGGGACGTGGTAGCCACCATGAACCAGAGCCTCGCCAATTTCGGCTACCTGGTGATAGGCGTGTTTCTCGCCAGCTGGGCAATATCGGCCGCCATCTACAAATGGCGCGGCTACGACCTGCGCTACGGCAACATCCGGAACAGCCAATGAGAACCCACTACAAACACGTGCTGATGTGCACCGGCCCGCGCTGCACCGAGAACGGCGCCACCGCCGAGGCGATGTTCAAGCTGCTCGGCCAGAGCATAGACGCCTGCGACGGCCTGCGCGTGAAGCGCACCCGCACCCACTGCTTCGCGGTATGCAAGGAAGGCCCCATCGTGGCGGTGTACCCGGACGGCGTCTGGTACCGCCGGGTGGACGCCGCCGCCATCCAGCGCATCGTCAGCGAACACCTGCGTGACGACTGCCCGGTGGAGCCGCTGATCTTCCACCGGCTTGGCATCGGCGATATCGACGCGGAGGAGCAGCCATGAGCGCCCGCATCGTACTGCTTAGCCACGCCGGCACCGACCTGTCGGCGCTGGCGCGCGCCCGCGCGCTGCTGCCGGACGACTTTGCCGCCGTCGAGGCGGTGAACCTGCAAACCGTGGACAGCCCGGCGCGCATGGAAGCGCTGCTCGGCTCAACGTTGGCCGCAGCACGCGTGCTGCTGGTGCGCCTGCTCGGCCGCGCCAGCGCCGTGCCCGGCTTTGACGCGCTGCGCCGCGACGCCGAGGCGAACGGCCGCGCGCTGATCGTGGTCAGCGGCACCGGCGAGCCGGACCCGGAACTGGCGGCGCTGTGCAGCGTGCCGCCGGCACTGCAGCACGAGGCCACTGCTTACCTGCAGGCGGGCGGCACCGCCAATATGGCGCAGCTCTTGCGCTGCCTGTCCGACCGGCTGCTGATGACCGGCTGCGGCTACCTGCCGCCGGCGGCGCTGCCCGATCACGGCATCTACCACCCGGAGCTGGCGGGCCTGGCCACGCTGGATGACTGGCAGGCAGTCTGCAACCCTGCCTGGCCAACCGTGGGCATCACCTTCTACCGGGCGCACTGGCTGTCCGGCAACACCCGCTTCATCGACCAGCTGGTCGATGCGCTGGCCGAGCGCCAGCTCAACGCGCTGCCGGTGTACACCGCCTCGCTGCGCACGCTGGGCGCATCCGGCCTGCCGGCGGCGCTGGACTTCTTCGCCGACGGCGATGCCAGCCGTATCGATGCGCTGATCAATACCACCTCGTTCGCCATGGGCGATGTGAATGCCGACGGCCCCACCGCGGCCGGCTGGTCGGTGGCAGCGTTCGAGCGGCTGGACCTGCCGGTGATCCAGGCCATCACCAGCAGCATGACCATGGCGCAGTGGCAGGCGTCCGAGCGCGGCCTCAACCCGCTCGACACCGCGATGAACGTGGCGCTGCCGGAGTTCGACGGCCGCATCATCGGCGTGCCGATCTCGTTCAAGCACGAGCAGGACGAAACCGAATACGCGCCGCTGCCGGACCGGGCGCGCCGCGTGGCCGGCATTGCCGCGCGCCAGGTGGCGCTGCGCCGCACGCCAAACGACAAGAAGCGCATCGCCTTCATCTTCACCAACTCCAACAGCAAGGCCTCGCAGATCGGCAACGCCGTCGGCCTGGACTCCCCGGCCTCGCTGTTCGCCCTGCTGCACGCCATGCGCGAGGCGGGCTACCACCTACCCGACCTGCCCGAATCGAGCGACGCGCTGATCCACACCCTGATCGACCGCGGCGCCTACGACGAGGACTACCTCACCGCCACGCAACTACAGCAGGCGGTGGCCAGCGTACCGGCGGCGCGCTATGCCGAGTGGTTCGCCCAGCTGCCACCCGCGCTGCAGGACAAGATGCAGCAGCGCTGGGGCGCGGCGCCGGGCCAGGCCTATGTGCACGACAACAAACTGGTGTTCGCCGGCCTGGAATACGGCAACGCCTTCGTGGCGCTGCAGCCGCCGCGCGGCTACGGCATGGACCCGGACGCGATCTACCACACCCCCGACCTGCCGCCCACTCACCACTACTACGCGCTGTACTGCTGGCTGCGCGACGACTGGCGCGCCGACGCCATCGTGCACGTCGGCAAGCACGGCACGCTGGAATGGCTGCCCGGCAAGGGCGTGGGCGTGTCGGAAAACTGCTTCCCGGACGCACTGCTCGGCGAGCTGCCGATGTTCTACCCCTTCATCCTCAACGACCCGGGCGAAGGCTCGCAGGCCAAGCGCCGCGCGCATTCGGTAATCATCGACCACCTGACCCCGCCGATGACCACCGCCGACACCTACGGGCCGCTGGCGCAGCTGACCCAGCTGGTGGACGAGTACTACCAGGTGGAGATGCTGGACCCGGCCAAGCTGCCGCTGCTGCAGCAGCAGATCTGGGACCTGATCAAGGAAGCCAGGCTCGATACCGACCTGGCGGCGATGCTCAAGCACGACCATGATCACGACCATGACCATGATCACGACCACCATCAGCACACCCCACAGCCGGCTGCCGGCAAATACCGGCTGCAAGCAGCCAAACCGGCGGCGGCCCGGCCGGTTGAGGCCAGCGGCAAGTACCGGCTGAGCCCGGCCCAGGCGCACCATCAGCACGGCCACGGGCATCACCATGGCCATGGCCATGATCACCATCACGACCACCACCATCATGACCATCATGGCGACCATCACCATGACCACGATCACGAGTGGGATGACACGCTGAACGAGGACGGCGTGCCGCTGACGCTGGCCAAGATGGAAGGCGTGGACGTGGCGCACCTGATCGAGGACATCGACGGCTACCTGTGCGAGCTGGGCGCGGCGCAGATCCGCGACGGCCTGCACATCCTCGGCAAGGTGCCGCAGGATGCGGCGCTGATCGACATGGTGTGCGCGCTGGTGCGCCTGCCCAATCTGGCGATTCCCGGCCTGCCGGCCGGCGTGGCCGCGGCGCTGGGCGTGGACTGGCAGATGCTGCAGGACGAACAGGGCAAGCGCCTGGCTGCCGTGCCGGAGGCGCTGCAGCGCCTGAGCGACAGCCCGCTGGTCACCCGTGCCGACGCCCATGACGCCATCCGCGCGCTGGGGCGGCAGCTGATTGCCGGCCTGGCCGACAGCGACTTCGACGCGGCCGCGATCGACACAACGTTGGCCGCAACGCTGCCCGGCATCGGCGCCAGCGACACGCTCGGGACCACCCTCGGCTACGTCTGCCGCGAACTGGTGCCCAACCTCGCGCGCACCACGGAAGAGATTGCCAACCTGCTGCGCGGCCTTGCCGGCGGCTACGTGCCGGCCGGCCCCAGCGGCGCACCCACCCGCGGCATGGCGCATGTGCTGCCCACCGGCCGCAATTTCTACTCGGTGGACCCGCGCAGCCTGCCGTCGCAGGCGGCATGGCGCATCGGCACCGAACTGGCCGGCGAGGTACTGGCGCGGCATCGCAAGGAAACCGGCCACGATCCGGAGTCGGTCAGCATCAGCGTGTGGGGCACCAGCGCCATGCGCACCCACGGCGACGACATCGCGCAGATCCTGGCGCTGCTCGGCGTGCGCCCGCGCTGGCAGGCCGAGAGCCGCCGCGTGGCCGGCATCGAGGTGATTCCGCTGGCCGAGCTGGGTCGCCCGCGCATCGACGTGACGGTGCGCATCAGCGGTTTCTTCCGCGATGCCTTCCCGCACCTGATCCACCTGGTGGACGAGGCGGTACACACCGTGGCGCGCCTCGACGAGCCTGTCGAACAGAACTTCGTGCGCAAGCACTACCTGGCGGACCTCAAGCAGCAGCTGTTCGCCCGGGAAGCCGCAGCCGACACCGAACAGCAGGCGCTGTACCGCGTGTTCGGCTCCAAGCCCGGCACCTACGGCGCCGGCATCCTGCCGCTGATCAACGAGCAGAACTGGGAGACCGACGCCGACTTCGCCACCGCCTACATCAACTGGGGCGGCTACGCCTACGGCCGGCTGGCCAATGGCGCCGACGCGCGCGACGCCTTCCGCCATCGCCTGTCCGGCGTGGAGGTGGCGCTGCACAACCAGGACAACCGCGAGCACGACATTTTCGACAGCGACGACTACCTGCAGTACCACGGCGGCATGATCGCCACCATCCGCAGCCTGACCGGCCGCCAGCCGCGCCACTACTTCGGCGACAGCCACAACCCGGACAACCCGGCGGTGCGCGGGCTGAAGGAGGAGGTGCTGCGCGTGTTCCGCTCGCGCGTGGCCAACCCCAAGTGGATCGCCAGCATCCAGCAGCACGGCTACAAGGGCGGGCTGGAACTGACCGCCACGGTGGACTACCTGTTCGGCTACGATGCCACCGCCCACGTGGTGGACGACTGGGTGTACGAGCAGCTGGCAGAGACCTATGCCTTCGACCCGGCCATGCAGCAATTCTTCGCCGAGAGCAACCCGTGGGCGCTCGGCGCCATCACCGAACGGCTGCTGGAAGCCGCGCAGCGCCAGCTGTGGGCAGAACCCCGGCCGGAAACGCTGGCGGCGCTGCAGGCGCTGCACCTGCAAAGCGAAGCGCAGCTGGAAGCACGCGGCGAGAACCCGACACCATGAGACACAACTACCCCTTTGCCGCCATCGTCGGCCAGGAACAGCTCAAGCGCGCGCTGCTGCTGTGCGCCATCGACCCGACCCTGGGCGGCGTGCTGATCCGCGGCGACAAGGGCACCGCCAAGAGCACTGCCGCGCGCGGCCTCACCGACGTGCTGCCGCCGATCCGGCGCGTGGCCGGCTGCGCCTTCAACTGCGCGCCGGACGCGCCGCTGGCCGAATGCGAGCCCTGCCAGAGCAGCCACGCCGAACACCGCCATTCGCCGGTGCCCTTCGTCAACCTGCCGCTGGGCGCCACCGAGGACCGCGTGCTGGGCAGCCTCGACTTCGAGCGCGCACTGAAGGACGGCAAAAAAGCGTTCCAGCCCGGCCTGCTCGCCGCCGCGCACCGCGGCCTGTTGTATATCGACGAGGTCAACCTGCTGGCCGACCACCTGGTGGACGTGCTGCTGGACGTATCGGCAATGGGCCGCAACACGGTGGAGCGCGAGGGGCTGGCGATCAGCCACCCGGCACGCATCACCCTGCTTGGCACCATGAACCTGGAGGAAGGCGAACTGCGCCCGCAGCTGCTGGACCGTTTCGGCCTGATGGTGGAAGTGAGCGCGCCGCGCGAGCCGGCCATCCGTACCGAGGTGGTGCGTCGCCGGCTGGCGTTCGAGGCCGACCCGGCGGGCTTCATCGCCAGCTGGCAGGCGGATACCGACGCACTGCGCGCCACCATTCGCAGCGCGCAGGACACGATCGCCGGCGTCGCCCTGCCCGATTCGCTGCTCGCCTTCATCAGCCAGCTGTGCTGCGAGTTCGAGGTAGCCAGCCTGCGCGCCGACATCGTGATGCACAAGGCGGCGCGCGCCATTGCCGCGCTGGCCGGCCGCGACACGGTAACGGCGGAAGACGTGCGCGATGCCGCCGAACTGGTGCTGCCGCACCGCCGCCGCAAGAAGCCGTTCGAACAGCCCGGCCTGGATCGTGACAAGCTCGACGAGCTGACGCGCCAGGCCGCGCCGCCGCCTCCGCCACCGCCGCATGAATCCGGCCACGGCGAGGCAGACGCACCGGACGAGGCGCCGGACAACGCATCGGATGATGGCCACGAGCAGCCCGGCCACGCCGCCGAACAGCTATTCGCCGCCGGCCCGGCGGCCGAAGTTGGCCGCATAGAAGTCACTGCGCTTGGCGCGCACGATGCCAGCGGCCGGCGCAGCAGCGTCAGCGGCACCCGGCGCGGCCACAGTGTGAGTGCGGTGAAAAACGAGGCGCCCAGCCAGCTGGCGGTGGATGCCACCCTGCGCCACGCGCTGCTGCGCAACCCCAACGATTTCAGCGTCACCCGCGCCGACCTGCACCAGAAAGTGCGCGCCGGCCGCGAGGGCAATCTGATCCTGCTGGTGGTGGACGCCTCCGGCTCGATGGCGGCGCGCCGCCGCATGGAACTGGTGAAGTCCTGCGTGCTGGGCCTGCTGCAGGACGCCTACCAGCGCCGCGACCAGGTGGCGGTGATCGCCTTCCGCGCCGATGCGGCCGAACTGGTGCTGGCGCCTACCCGCCAGGTGGAACAGGCAGAGCAGGCGCTGCGCGAGCTGCCCACCGGCGGGCGCACCCCGCTCGCCCACGCCCTGCAGCTGGCCGCGCAGACGCTGGCGAAACAGAACGAGCTGACGCCGCTGTTGGTGCTGCTGTCCGATGGCCGCGCCAATATCGCGCTCGACGCCGGCGCCGACCCGTGGCGCGAAGCCTTGACGTTGGCCGCAAGCATTGCCGGGCTCGGCACGCCGGCGCTGGTGCTGGATACCGAGGAAGGCTTCGTCAAGCTGGGCCGCGCCCGTGAACTGGCACAGGTGCTGCAGGCCGACTACCTGCCGCTGGAGCAGCTCGGCAGCGAGCAGCTGACCATGACCATCCGCCAAAGGCTGCCGCAATGAAGCCGGGCAAGGTTTACCTGATAGGTGCCGGCCCCGGCGACGTGGAACTGCTGACGCTGAAGGCGGTACGCCGCCTCGGCCTGGCCGACGTGGTGCTGATCGACGACCTGGCCAACCCCGAGGTGCTGCAGTTCGTGCCGCAGCACGCCGAGGTGGTCTACGTCGGCAAACGCGGCGGCTGTGCCTCGGTGGCGCAGGCCGATATCGAGGCGCGGCTGCTGGCCGCGGCGCGCGCCGGCCACTGCGTCGCCCGCGTCAAGGGCGGCGACCCCTTCGTGTTCGGCCGTGGTGGCGAGGAAATGCAGACGCTGCAGGCCGCCGGCATCGAAGTGGAAGTGGTCAACGGCATCACCGCCGGCCTGGCGGTACCGGCCACGCTGGACATTCCGCTGACCCACCGCGACTACGTGCACGGCGTCACCTTCGTCTCCGGCCACACCCACCAGGGCGACGAGCCGGACTGGGCGGCGCTGGCCGCCAGCGGCATGACGCTGGTGATCTACATGGGGATGAGCCGGCTCGGCTTCATCACCGCACAATTGCAACACGGCCTGCCGGCCGACACCCCGGCGGCGGCGATCCAGTACGGCACCCGCCCGCAGCAGCGTCAGGTGGTCGCCACGCTGGCGACACTGGCCAGCGCGGTTGCCGCTGCCGGCCTCGGCAGCCCGGCACTGGTGGTGGTAGGCCCCACCGTGGGCCTTGCCCGCCTGCCGGCGCACGGCCAAACCATTGAAAAGGAATCCACATGATTGTCTGCATCGGCGCCGGCCCCGGCGATATCGGCTACCTGCCGCAACGCTCGGCGCAACTGATACGCGAGGCCGACGTGGTGGCCGGCTTCAACGCGGTGATCGACGTGGTGCGCTCGCTGATCCCGGACACTGCCGAGGTGATCCAGATGGGCTACCGCGACCAGGTGGCGCAGCTGGACATCGTTGCCGAGCGTCACCACGCCGGCAAGAAGTGCGTGGTGGTGTTCATGGGCGACATCCACTTCAGCGGCTTCCAGTACCTGGAGCGCGTCGAGCGCGCCTGCGGCCACCCGGTGGACACCATCCCGGGCATTTCGTCGGCACAGATCCTCGCCTCGCGCGCCAAGGTGTGCTTCGACGAAACCACCTTCGTCACCTTCCACCGCCGTGGCGACCTGACCCCGTTCAAGCGCCACCTGGTGCACGTACTGCAGGATCAGCGCAACGCCATCGTGATTCCCTGCCCGTGGGACGAGGCGCGCTCCTTCATGCCCTGGCACATCGCCGCCTACCTGCTGGAAAACGGCATCCCGGCCGAGCACCGCGTCGAAGTGTGGGAGAACCTGACCCGTGGCGATGCCGAGTGGCACGGCACGTTGGCCGCATGCGCCGAGCAGCGCTTCTCCGACATGAGCATCATGCTGATCCGCACGCTGCAGCCGATGGACAGCCAGATCGAGCCGACCCACAAATGAGCGCCAACGATTACGCCATCGTGCTGGCCGGCCACGGCAGCCGCGACCCGGACGGGGTCAATGAATTCATGGCGCTGGTGGCGCTGCTGCGCGAGCGCGCCGGCGGCCGCACCGTCGAGCATGGTTTCCTCGAATTCGCCACCCCGACCATAGACCAGGCGGTAGCCTCGGTGATCGCCGCCGGCGCCAGCACGGTGGTGATGGTGCCGGGCGTGCTGCTGGCCGCCACCCACGCCAAGAACGACATGCCGAGCGAGCTGCTGGCACTGCAGCAGGCACACCCGGATACCGGCTTCCACTTCGGCGCGGCGATGGACCTGCACCCGAAACTGCTGGCGCTGTGCCGCGAACGCATCATCGAGGCAGAAGCGCGCTCGGCCAGCACCGTGTCGCGCGCCGATACCTGCCTGGTGGTGGTCGGACGCGGCACCAGCGACCCGGACGCCAACTCCGAGATCTCCAAGCTCACCCGCATGCTGGAAGAAGGCATGGGCTTCGGCACCTCCTTCGTCTGCTATTCCGGCACCGCCAGGCCGCTGGTGGCCGACGGCCTGCGCGCCGCCGCGCTGCTGGGCCACCGCCGCATCGTGGTGTTGCCCTACTTCCTGTTCGACGGCGTGCTGGTGAAGCGCATCTACGCTGCGGTAGACGACCTGGCCGCCCGCCACCCGGAGATCGAGGTGCTGCCGGCCGGCTATCTCGGCGTGCACCCGCACGTGGCCGATGTGTTCCTGGAACGCGCGCAGGAGGGCGTGGAAGGCCGCGCCGCGATGAATTGCGCGCTGTGCAAGTACCGGGTGCAGATCGTCGGTTTCGAGGAACAGGTCGGCACGCCGCAGCAGGGCCACCACGGCCTGGTGCGCGGCCTGCTGGGCCGCAACGATGCCGCGCCGGCGCCGGCAGAGACGTGGCCGCCCTATGTGCCGCACCCGATCGAAGCGGAGAGCATGCGCATCATCGACGAAGGGCGTGACTGGTCCGCGGTGCCGGCCGATCACCAGATCGTGCTCAAGCGCCTGGTGCACACCAGCGGCGATTTCGACATCGTCGACGACCTGGTGTTTTCGCCCGGCGCGGTGGAAACCGGCATCCGCGCGCTGCTGCGCTGCCGCCGCATCGTTGCCGACGTCACCATGGTGCAGACCGGCCTCAAGCGCGCGGTGCTGGACCAGCTGGGCGTGGAAACCTGGTGCGGCGTGCACGACGAGGAAACCCACCTGCTCGCCAGGGCGCAGGGCATTACCCGCTCGGCCGCCGGCATCCGCCGCGCCTGGCAGAAATTCGGCAACGACGTGGTGGTGGCGATAGGCGATGCGCCCACCGCCATCATGGAAGTGGTGCGGCTGGTGCGCGAGCATGGCTGGCGCCCGCAGCTGGTGGTCGGCCTGCCGGTGGGCTTTGTCGGCACCCGCGAATGCAAGGAGGAGCTGGCGCGCCTGATGCAGGTGCCGCGCATCACCAACCGCGGCACCCGTGGCGGCTCGCCGTGGGCGGCCTCGGCGGTGAACGCGATGATGATCGCGGCAATAGACCGCGTGTACCGCGAAAACCAGGAACAGCAAGCCGCGCAATGAGCGACCCTGCCCGCCGCCCCTACGACCTCGCCACGCCGGCCCCCAACGGCCTGCGCCGCGGCCGCACCACCGGCAGCTGCGCCACCGCCGCGGTAAAGGCGGCGCTGACGCTGCTGCTGCGCGGCGAAACAGAGAGCGAGGTGGAGGTGAGCCTGCCGGACCCGGACTACTACCTGCTGGTGCCGGTGGAGAAGGTGGCGCGGCTGGCCGGCGGCGTGGTGCGCGCCGAGGTGCTGAAGTACGGCGGCGACGACCCGGACAATACCGACGGCGCGACCATCTTTGCCGAGGTCGCAGTGAATGGCAGCGGCGCGGTTCGCTTCATCGCCGCCGCCGGCGTCGGCACCGTTACCCAGCCGGGCCTGCGCATTCCGCCCGGCGAGCCGGCAATCAACCCAGTGCCGCGCCAGATGATGCAGTGGGCGGTGGACGAAGTGCTGAACGGTGCGGCCAACCCCGGCTTCGACCTCGCCATCGGCTGCGTCGATGGCGACAGAATCGCCAAACGCACCTTCAACCCGATGCTGGGCATCGTCGGCGGCATCTCGATACTCGGCACCAGCGGCATCGTGGAACCGATGTCGCTGGCGGCGTGGATGGCGTCGATCGAGGTGTATATCCGCGTGGCGCTGGGCCACCGCCCGGCCGCCATCGCCTTCACGCCGGGCAAGATCGGCCGCGGCTACGCCGCCGACACGCTGCAGCTGGAAAAAAAGGAAGTGGTACAGATTGCCAACTTCGTCGGCGTATCGCTGGACTACACGCAGGCGACGCTGCAAGAACAACAGACGAGGCTTGGCACGCTGTGGGTGCTGGGCCACCCCGGCAAGATCGCCAAGCTACTCGATGGCGTGTGGGACACCCACTCCAGCAAGAGCGGCATGGCGATGGGCCCGGTTGCCGCCGTGGCCGCCGAAATGGGCTTTGCCGCCGACCTCGTCGACCAGATCGAGAAAGCCAATACCGTGGAAAACGTAGTGCAAATCATGAGAACCCAGGCCGACGCGCGCGGCTACTGGATGGAAATCGAGCGCCGCGTCGCCGCGCTGATGGCGCCCAGGGTGCCAAACGCGGACCGCGTGGCGGTGCGCCTGTTCAGCATGGATGGGACGCCGCTAGGAGAGGCAGCATGAACCTCGGACACTTCACCGGCGTAGGCGTCGGCCCCGGCCCTGCCGGGCTGATTCCGGTAGCGGCGCTGGCCGCGCTGCAGCAGGCCGACCTGATCTACCTGCCGCGCGCGCGTGGCAGCGAGGTTTCTGTCGCCCGCCAGTGCCTGGCCGGCCTCGCCATCCCGGAGCAGAAATTCCGCGAGATCGAGTTCCAGATGGACCCGGACCGCAGCGTGCTGTCCAGCCACTACGGCGAGTTGGCCGCAGCGGTGGCCACCGAACTGACCGCGGGCCGCCACGTCGCCTACCTGACCATAGGCGACTCGATGACCTACTCCACCTACGGCTACCTGCTCGCCGCGCTGCGCGACCAGCTGCCGGGCCTGGCCCACACCACCTTCCCCGGCGTGACCAGCTTCGCCGCCACCGCCTCGGCGCTGTCCTGGCCGCTGGGCGAAGGCAAGGAACGGATATTGATACTGCCCTGCCCGGACGACATGGTCGCGTTGCGTGCCGACATCGCCAGCCACGATATCGTGGTGCTGATGAAGATAGGCACGCGGCTGCCGGACGTGCTCGGGCTGCTGGCCGATATGGGCATCGCCCGCCACTGCGCGTTTGCGCGCCGCATCGGCCTGCCCGGCGAAGTGCTGTGCAACGACGTGAGCCAGCTTGGCGCCGATGCCAGCGGCTACCTCGCCACCATGCTGATCCGCAAAACTGCCCGGGAGCAACGCCACCCATGAAAGTCTATTTCATTGGCGCCGGCCCCGGCGCCGCCGACCTGATCACCCTGCGCGGCAGCCGCCTGCTGGGCGCCGTGCCCATGGTGCTGTACGCAGGCTCCTTGGTGCCGGCCGAGATGCTGCAGCACTGCAAGCCTGACGCGGAAATCTTCGACACCGCCGAGCTGTCGCTGGACGAACAGGAGGCGCTGTACCGCCGCGCCCAGCTTGAAGACAAGGACGTGGTGCGGCTGCACTCCGGCGACCCGGCCATCTACGGCGCCACCGCCGAGCAGATGCGCCGGCTGGAGGCACTGGGCATCGGCTACGAAATCGTGCCCGGCGTGTCCTCGTTCACCGCCGCCGCCGCCGCGCTCGGCAGCGAGCTGACCCGGCCGGCGGTGTCGCAGTCCATCATCCTGACCCGCGTGTCCGGCCGCGCCTCGGCGGTGCCGGAGCTGGAGTCGATCGCGCGCTTCGCCGAGCACCAGGCCACCATGTGCATCTTCCTGTCCGGCCAGCGGCTGAAGCACACCATTGCCGACCTGCTGCTGCACTACCCGCCGGACACGCCGGTGGCGCTGGTGCGCCGCGCCAGCTGGCCCGACCAGGCCATCCACCGCAGCACGCTCGCCAACTTGATGAGCGAGGTGAAGCAGAAGGACTGGCTGCTGACCACGCTGCTGCTGGTCGGCCACGCGCTGTCGCGCGAAGGCGGCGTGGAGTCCAGCCTGTACGCCGCCGGCTTCACCCATATTTTCCGCGACGGCACCGACCGCAAGACCCCGCGCCCGAGCAAGCAGAAGGCGAAGGACAGCGCGTGAGCGATATCGCGATCTGGCTGGTGCGCGACGACGCCCTGCCGCTGGGCCAAAGGTTGGCCGCAGCGCTGGGCGCCACGCTGTACCAGCCGTGGCTGACACCGGGCGGCAGCCCGCGCGAGCAGTTCCGCCGCTGCTTCCACCAGCACCGCCAGTGGGTGCTGGTGATGGCGAGCGGCATCGCGGTGCGCTACCTCGACGGCCTGCCGGCGAGCAAGTACAGCGACCCGGCGGCGGTGGTACTGGACGAAGCGGCACGCTTCGCCATTCCACTGCTGTCCGGCCATGAGGGCGGCGCCAATACACTGGCCTACCAGGTGGCCCGGCTCACCGGCGCCACCCCCGCCGTCACCACCGCCACCGAGGCGCTGAAGCCGCTGACGCTGGGCATAGGCTGCCGTCGCGGCAAGCCGCTGCACGATATCGAACGCGCGGTACTGAGCGCGCTGGGTACGCGCAGCCTCGCCGAAGTGCGCGAGGTCGCCACCATCGATCTCAAGGCCGACGAAGCCGGCCTGCTGGCATTCTGCGAGCGGCATGCGCTGCCGCTGCGCGTGATCGCCCGCGAGGATGTGGCTGCGCGCGGCTGGACGGGGCAGCCATCCGACTGGGTGCAGCAGAACGTCGGCGTGGCCGGCGTGTGCGAGCCATGCGCACTGATCGCCAGCCCGCGCGGGCAGCTGATCGTCCCCAAAACCGCGTTCGATGGCGTCACCGTCGCCATCGTCGAGGACCGCCCGCAGACGGCGGTTCGCCATGAACCATGAAGCACGGCGCAGCAGCGCCCTGCATTGCAGAAAGATGAAACCATGACCGGCAAACTCTACCTGGTCTCCGTCGGCCCCGGCACCGCCGAGCTGATTCCGCCGATGGTGAGGGACGCCCTCGCCGCCAGCGAGGTGATCGTTTCCTACGAGCTGTACCTGACCTGGATCCAGCCGTGGATCACCGGCAAGGATATCCGCACCCTGCCGCTGACCCAGGAGCGCGAACGCGCCCGCCTGGCGCTGGAACAGGCACGCGCCGGCAAGACGGTGGCGCTGATCTCCAGCGGAGATATCGGCATCTACGCCATGGCCACGCTGGCCTACGAGGACATGCTGGAGAGCGACAGCTTCGACGTGCAGCTGATTCCCGGCATTACCTCGGCCAACGCCTGCGCCTCGCTGCTGGGGGCGCCGCTGTCGCACGACTTTGCCACCCTGAGCCTGTCCGACCTGCTGTGCCCGTGGGAGTGGATTGAAAAGCGCGCCCGCCACATCGCCGAGGCGGACCTCGCCGCGGTGTTCTACAACGTGCAGAGCCGCCAGCGCCAGGAAGGCGTGTACCGCGTGCTGGACATCATGCTTGAGCACAAGCGCCCCGAGACGCTGTGCGGCATCGTGCACAACGCCTACCGCGAGGGCCAGACGGTGGAGGTGGTAACGCTGGCCGAGCTGCGCACGCGCCGCTTCGACATGCTGACCTCCATCGTGATCGGCAACCGCTTCACCAAGCGCAAGCGCAGCTGGATCTACTCGCCGCGCGGCTACGGCAACTGGGACGACACGCCGGACACGGTAAAAGCCGACACGCTGCCCACGGGCGCGGTGTGGGTGTTCTCCGGCACCAGCGACGGCAATGCGCTGGCAAGCGAGATCGCCGGGGCCGGCCACGCGGTAGTGGTGTCGAGCGCCAGCGACTACGGCGCGGAACTGGTCAGCCGGAACTGCCCGGGGCTGACCACCGTTGCCGGCCGGCTGGGGGTCGAACGCCGCCGCGAGCTGCTGCGCGACAGCGCGGCGCGCGCCATCGTCGATGCCACCCATCCGTTTGCCAGCGATATGTCTCAGCAGCTGATTGCGCTGGCCGCCGAGCTGTCGCTGCCCTACCAGCGCTACGAGCGCCCGGGCAGCGACACAGCCGCGCCGGCCGCCCATGTGCAGCGCGTTGCCAGCATGGACGATGCCGCACAGCTGGCGATGCGCTGCGGCCAACGTATCTTCCTCGCCACCGGCAGCAAGGAGCTGGTGCGCTTCGTCAAGGCCGACGGCGCCGCCGCACGGCAATGGTTCGTGCGCCTGGCGCCGGACCCGCAGCACCTGCAGCGCGCCATCGACGCCGGCATCCCGCGCGCCAACCTGCTGGCGATGCAGGGGCCGTTCTCGCAGGCGGCCAACGAGACGCTGTGGCGCGACTGGGGCATAGACTGCGTGGTCACCAAGGATTCCGGCGATGCCGGCGGCTACGGCGCCAAGGTAGCAGCCACGGCCGCACTGGGCATTCCGCTGATCGTGGTGGAGCGCCCCCGCATCGACTACCCCGCCGTCAGCACCGGTTTCAGCGGCGTGCTGGCAGCCCTTGCGGAGGCCCGGCCATGAGCACGCCGCGTATTCCGGTTACCGTGATCACCGGCTTTCTCGGTGCCGGCAAGACCACCCTGCTGTCGAACCTGATTCGTGACAGCAAGCAGCGGCGCCTCGCCATCCTGGTCAACGAGTTCGGCGAAGTGTCCATCGATGGCGCGCTGCTGCGCAATGAAGGCAGCGGCGCCGAGATCCACGACCTGGCCAATGGCCTGGTCGCCTACGACGATGACGCAGACTTCCTGCCCACCATGCTGGCGCTGTGGCAACGCCGCAGCGTGATCGACCATGTGCTGATCGAGACCTCCGGCCTGGCGCTGCCGTCGGCGGTAATGGAACAGCTGCAGGGCGAGGCGCTGGCGCCCTGCTTCGTGCTAGACGCCACGCTGGCGGTAGTCGACACCCCCTTGCTGCTGGACGGCGCTTTCGGCCAGCCCGCAGGCGAGGCACGCAGCATCGACGCCCCGGTGGCCGAGCTGTTCGAGCTGCAGCTGGCCAACGCCGACATCGTGGTGCTGAACAAGATCGACGGCTTGGACGACGAGGCGCTGCTGGCGGCGGAAAGCCGCGTGCGCGCGCTGGCGCCGTCTATCCGCTTCATCGAACTGGCCCACGAGGCCAGGCTCGACACCCGGCTGACGCTGGGCCTGCACCTGCACGAGCCGGCCAACAGCGCCCACCGCCACTACGGCCCGGTGGCCAGCATGCCGGGGCTCACGATGCGGCCGCTGGCCAACCAGGGCCTGCTCGACGGCCACAGCCACAGTGGGCTGGGTGCGCACAGCCACGGCCTGGCCACCCACAAGCACTTCCATGAGCAGGACCCGGGCTGGCAGTCGTTCATGATCCGCAGCAAGGAACAACAGCACCCCGACACCCTGCGCGACGCCGTCGCCGCCCTGGCCCGCAGCGAACCCATCCTGCGGGTAAAGGGTTTCGCGCCGTGCGCAGCAGGCCGGCTGCTGATCCAGGCGGTGCGCAGCCGGGTCGAGGCCAGTATTGACCCGACAGGCACGGCACGTCAGGCGCAACTGGTGTTCATCGGCTACCACCCCAGCCGCCCGCGCCTGCTGGAACGCCTGCAGGCGCTCACCGGCACGGCATGGCACTAGATGCACGCCCATGAATTCATGAAGGAAAACAGATGAAAACCGATCACGAATCGCACCAGCGCATGACCGAGCGGCGCAAAGCCGGCTTCGAGAAGAAGAAAGCGGCGGCAACACAGGAAAAGGGCCTGCTGATCGTCAATACCGGCACCGGCAAGGGCAAGAGTTCGGCGGCGTTCGGCATGGGCCTGCGCGTGGTGGGCCACGGCATGCGCCTTGGCGTGGTGCAGTTCATCAAGGGCGCGCTGCACACTGCCGAGCGCGACCTGCTGGGCGGCTTCGACAACTGCGACTTCCTCACCATGGGCGATGGCTATACCTGGAACACGCAGGACCGCAGCGCCGATATCGCCACCGCCCGCAAGGGCTGGGACGAGGCGCGCCGCATGATAGCCAGCGGCGACTACGACATGGTGATCCTCGACGAACTCAATATCGTGCTGAAGTACGAATACCTGCCGCTGGACGAGGTGCTGGCGGTGTTCGCCGCCCGCCCGGCCAACCTGCACGTGGTGGTCACCGGCCGCCATGCACCGGAGGCGCTGATCGAGGCTGCCGACCTGGTGACCGAAATGCGGCTGGTGAAGCACCCCTACCGCGAACAGGGCATCAAGGCGCAGCAGGGCGTCGAGTACTGAGATGAGCGCCGACACCGTCCGCCACTGCCCGGCGCTGTTCCTCACCGCGCCGGCCTCGCACCAGGGCAAGACCACGCTGACCGCTGGCCTCGCGCGCTACCACCGCGACCAGGGCCGGCGCGTGCGCGTGTTCAAGACCGGCCCGGACTACCTCGACCCCTATATCCTGGAACAGGCATCGGGCCACCCCGTGCATTCGCTCGACCTGTGGATGACCGGCGAGGACGACTGCCGGCACCGGCTGTACGCCGCCGCAGCGGATGCCGACCTGATCCTGATCGAGGGCAGCATGGGGATGTTCGACGGCACGCCATCCAGCGCCGACCTGGCCGCCACCCTGGGCGTACCGCTGCTGGCGGTGATAGACGTCACCGGCATGGCGCAGACCTTCGCCGCCGTGGCGCACGGCCTGGCGAGCTTCCGCCCCGGGCTGGCTTTCCATGGCGTGCTGGCCAACCGCGTGGCCAGCGCCCGTCACGCCGAGATGCTGCTGCAGGCGCTGCCGACTGAGCTGCGCTGCGTCGGCACCGTGCTGCGCGACGAGGCCATGGCGCTGCCGGAACGCCACCTCGGCCTGGTGCAGGCGCAGGAAGTAGACGACCTCGAAGCGCGGCTGCAGCAGGCAGCCGCGCAGATTGCCGGCACGGCACTGGTCGAGCTGCCACCGGCGGTGGCCTTGCGGCCAACCTTTGCCGCTGCCGTGCCGCCGCTGCTGGCCGGCACAACCATCGCCATCGCCCGCGACAAGGCGTTTTCATTCATCTACCCGGCCAATATCGAACTGCTCGCCGCGCTGGGCGCGACGCTCGCCTTCTTCTCGCCGCTGGCCGACGAAGCGCTGCCGCCCGCCGACGCCGTCTACCTGCCCGGCGGCTACCCGGAGCTGCACCTGGCCACGCTCGCCGCCAGCCAGCGCACCGCGGCCGGCCTGCGGCAGCACGTCGCCGCCGGCAAGCCGCTGTACGCCGAATGCGGCGGCATGCTCTACCTGCTCGATGCGCTCACCGACAAAACCGGTGCCAGCGGCGCCATGCTCGGCCTGTTGCCCGGGCATGCCACGCTGGGGCGGCGCCTGGCCGGGCTTGGCCTGCAGTCGGTAACGCTGGGCGGCGGCGAGCTGCGCGGCCACACCTTCCATTACACCAGCCTCGCGACGCCCTTGACGCCGGCCACCCATGCGGTGCGCAACAGTAGCCCGCTGCCGGGCGAGGCGCTGTATTGCCACGGCAGCATCGTC
This sequence comes from Vogesella sp. LIG4, assembly GCF_900090205.1. NCBI lineage: Bacteria > Pseudomonadati > Pseudomonadota > Betaproteobacteria > Neisseriales > Chromobacteriaceae > Vogesella > Vogesella sp. LIG4. The sequence goes on from NZ_LT607802.1 coordinate 3,455,891, forward strand.
GCCAGCTATCTGCACCTGTACTTCCCATCCAACCCGTTTGCCACCGCCGTGCTGTTCACGGGCAAGACCACACCATGAATCGATATAACGACCTCGAAATTGCCGCCGTCTACCGCGCCATTCGCGAACGGCGCGACATGCGCCACTTCCTGCCCGACCCGATTGACCCCGAGCTACTCACCCGCCTGCTGCAAGCCGCGCACCTCGCCCCCAGCGTCGGCTTCATGCAGCCATGGCGCTTCATCCGTATCAGCGATAGCCGGCTGCGCCGCGATATGCACGCGCTGGTGGAAGCCGAACGCGTACGCACCGCCGTAGCGCTGGGTGAACGCGAGGACGAGTTCATGCGGCTCAAGGTGGAAGGTCTTCTCGACTGTGGCGAGGTACTGGTGGCCGCGCTGATGGATGACCGCGAGCGCCATGTCTTCGGCCGCCGCACCTTGCCGGAGATGGATCTGGCTTCGGTGGCCTGCGCCATCCAGAACATGTGGCTCGCCGCCCGCGCCGAAGGCATCGGCCTGGGCTGGGTCTCGCTGTTCGACCCGCTGGCACTGGGCGAGCTGCTACAGCTGCCGCCCGGCGCCAAGGCGGTAGCCATCCTCTGCCTCGGCCACGTGGAACAGTTCTACGCCAAACCCATGCTGGAGCAGGAGAACTGGGCACAGCGCCAACAGCTGGAAACCCTGCTGTTTGAGAACCATTGGCAAAGTCACGCCCCCTCAGCTGAATGAAAGTTGCCAAAATCAACAGGCAGCTTTTTTGATCGCCCCGCCCACATCCGGGCATGTGCGGAATGCTGTGTAAACCGGTCGCTGCCCGCCGAGCTGTCGAAATATTCCCTGTGATGGCGGCTGCTTTCGCCGACACTGCGACCCGCGCGTGCCGACAGATAATCGTGGTTGACGTGCGGGGGTATGCAGGCGGGCTTGTGCGGGCTGCGCAGCCGTGAGGGTTCCGGTATAGTAATGCGCAACTTCTTCACATACCCGCTTGCGCCCTCCAGCAAAATCAATTGGGGGTACAAAAGGGGGCACCAAATAGCTGGCAAAACTCACGAGGCCAGTAAATTCAAGGGTTTAAGTCAAATATGCTATTGATGATCGACAACTACGACTCCTTCACCTACAACCTGGTGCAGTACTTTGGCGAACTGGGCCAGGACGTGAAGGTGTTCCGCAATGACGAGATCACCCTGCAGGAAATCGAAGCACTGGCACCCAAGTACCTGGTGCTGTCACCCGGCCCCTGCACGCCGAACGAGGCCGGCATTTCGCTGGCGGCCATCGAGCACTTCGCCGGCAAGCTGCCCATCATGGGCGTGTGCCTCGGCCACCAGAGCATCGGCCAGGCCTTTGGCGGCAAGATCATCCACGCCAAGCAGCTGATGCACGGCAAGGTATCGCCGGTGCAGCACCACGATGTCGGCATGTTCCGTGACCTGCCTAACCCGGTAACCTGTACCCGCTACCACTCGCTGGTGATCGAGCGCGAAACGCTGCCGGACTGCCTGGAAATCACCGCCTGGACGGAAGATGGCGAAATCATGGGCGTGCGCCACAAGACCCTGCCCATCGAAGGTGTGCAGTTCCACCCGGAATCCATCCTCACCGAGCATGGCCACCGGATGCTGCAGAACTTCCTGCAAGAATTTGCCTGATACCCCACGGAGAAGCACCAGATGATCACCCCGCAGGCCGCCCTCAATCGCCTGATTGACCAGAACGAACTGTTCCACGACGAAATGCTGGACCTGATGCGCCAGATCATGCGCGGCGAAGTGCCGGCCTCCGTGATCGCCGGCATCCTGGTAGGCCTGCGCGTGAAGACCGAAAGCGTGTCGGAGATCGCCGCCTCGGCGCAGGTGATGCGCGAATTCGCCATCAAGGTGCCGGTGAAGGATCGCAGCCACCTGGTGGACACCTGCGGCACCGGCGGCGACAAGTGCCACACCTTCAACATCTCAACCACCGCGGCCTTCGTTACCGCCGCCGCCGGTGCGCGCGTGGCCAAGCATGGCGGCCGTTCGGTATCGTCCAGCTCCGGTAGCGCCGATGTGCTGGAGGCACTGGGCGTGAACCTGAACCTGTCGGCCGAACAGGTTGGCCGCTGCATCGACGAAATCGGTGTCGGCTTCATGTTCGCCCCCAACCACCACACCGCCATGAAATACGTGGCACCGGTACGCCGTGAGCTGGGTGTGCGCACCATCTTCAACATCCTGGGCCCGCTGACCAACCCGGCCGATGCACCGAACCAGGTAATGGGCGTGTTCCACCCCGACCTGGTGGGCATCCAGGCTCGGGTGCTGCAGGAACTGGGCAGCGACCGCGTGATGATCGTGCATGGCGAGGATGGCCTGGACGAAATCACCCTGTCCGGCGACACGCTGGTGGCCGAGCTGAAGAATGGCCAGATCACTGAATACCGGCTGGACCCGGCGCAATTCGGCCTCGGCTACGCCGCGCTGCCGATGCTGCGCGCCGACAGCGCCGAGCAGTCGCGCACCATCCTGCAGGGCGTACTGGCTGGCGACAGCGGCCCGGCGCGCGACATCGTGCTGCTGAACGCCGCCGCCGCCATCTACACTGCAGGTATCGCCGAGAACCTGCAGGATGGCGTGGCACTGGCTCGCGATGTGATCGACAGCGGCAAGGCACGCCGCAAGCTGGACGAACTGGTCGAGTTGTCACGCTCGCTAGCCTGATTCCTGCCCGCCCCCGATATTCCGTCGCCGGCCTGCTGCCGGCGACGCCTTTTTTGAGACCCGAGCAAGTGGACTTTCCCGTCATGAGCATTGCCGCTTCCATCTTCAAGGCCTACGACATCCGCGGTATCGTGGGTGACACTCTTACCGCCGATGCCGCCCGCCTGATCGGCCGCGCCATCGGCTCCGAAGCGCGCGAGCGCAATGTCAGCGCCATCTGCGTAGGCCGCGATGGCCGCCTGTCCGGTCCTGAGCTGTGCAACGCGCTGAGCGACGGCATCCGCGCCGCCGGCGTGGACGTGATCGACGTTGGCCGCGTGGCCACGCCGATGCTGTATTTCGCTGCCTACCAGCTGGAAACCTTCTCCGGCGTAATGGTCACCGGCAGTCACAACCCGCCGGACTACAACGGTTTCAAGATGATGCTGGACGGTGACACCCTGGCCGGCGACTGGATCCAGAAGCTGTACCAGCGCATCGTTAACAACGACTTTGCCAGCGGCCATGGCGGCTACCGCAGCCACGACATCGTGGATGCCTACCTGGAGCGCATCCAGGGCGACATCAAGCTGGCCCGTCCGATGAAGATCGTGGTGGACTGCGGCAACGGCGTGCCGGGCGATTTTGCACCGGAGCTGTTCCGTGGCCTGGGCTGCGAAGTGCACAAGCTGTTCTGCGAGGTGGACGGCAACTTCCCCAACCACCATCCGGACCCGGCCAAGCCGGAAAACCTGCAGGATGTGATCCAGGCGCTGCGCGACACCGATGCCGAAATCGGCCTGGCCTTCGACGGCGATGGCGACCGCCTGGGCGTGGTCACCAAGGACGGCAACATCATCTGGCCGGACCGCCAGCTGATCCTGTTCGCGCAGGATGTACTGTCACGCCAACCGGGCTGCAAGATCATCTACGACGTGAAGTGCACCCGCCTGCTGGCGCCGGCGATTCGCGCCGCCGGTGGCGAGCCGCTGATCAACCGCACCGGCCACAGCTTCATGAAAGCCGCGCTGAAGGAACACCCGGATGCCGGCCTCGCCGGTGAAATGTCCGGCCACGTGTTCTTCAAGGAGCGCTGGTACGGCTTCGACGACGGCCTGTACGCCGGCGCGCGCCTGCTGGAGATCCTGTCCAAGGTGGCAGACCCGTCTGCGGTGCTGAATGCGCTGCCGGATGCGCTGTCCACCCCGGAGCTGAACCTGAAGACCGCCGAGGGCGAGAATCACGCGCTGATCGCCCGCCTGCAGCACAGCGCACAGTTCGAGGGCGCCGAGAACATCATCAGTATCGACGGCCTGCGCGTGGAGTACGCCGACGGCTTCGGCCTGATGCGCGCCTCCAATACCACGCCGGTGATCGTACTGCGCTTCGAGGCCGACAACGCCGCCGCGCTGCAACGCATCCAGGACGACTTCCGCCGCGTGCTGGCCAGGGAAACCAGCGCAACGCTGCCGTTCTGAGAGCGTGTACACGATCGGCTGCGCTTCGGCGATACTGCGTTAAAAACGTCTTCGGAATGCTCATTTACTACTTGTAAACTCCGCTTCCTCAGCCATTTTCGCCTTGTCTCGCTTTAGCTCGCTAGCTCGTGAACATGCTCTGAGCGATAATCGCCGCCATTTAGCACCCCAGGGTTGGCCGCATGCGGCCAACCTTTTTGTTCCACCGCTTGCCGCGGTGCCCAGTTTTGAAAGGAATGCCATGTACGCACAAGCCGCCAGCAGCCTCCACACCGTGCGCGACCTGCTGCGCTTTGCCGTGTCCCGCTTCAACGAGGCGAATCTGACCTACGGCCACGGCACCGATAATGCCTATGACGAAGCGGCCTACCTGCTGCTGTCGGCGCTGAAGCTGCCCATCGACCGCCTGGAGCCGTTCCTGGACGCCAAGCTGCTGGAAACCGAAGTCAAGGACGTACTGGACCTGATCGAGCGCCGCGCCGAGGAGCACGTGCCGGTGGCCTACCTCACCCACGAAGCCTGGCAGGGCGAGTTCAACTTCTACGTGGACGAGCGCGTGATCGTGCCGCGCTCCTTCATCTACGAGCTGCTGGGCGAACCGCTGGCACCGTGGATCGAGCATCCGGAACTGGTCAACCGCGCGCTGGACCTGTGCACCGGCTCCGGCTGCCTGGCCATCCAGCTGGCGCACCACTACCCGGACGCCGACATCGATGCAGTGGACATCTCGCTGGACGCGCTGGAAGTAGCCAGCATCAACGTGCAGAACTACGGCCTGGAAGAGCGCATCCAGCTGATCCACAGCGACCTGGTGGAAGGCCTGGAAGAGCCGTACGACCTGATCATCGCCAACCCGCCGTACGTGGATGCCGAGTCGGTGGATGCGTTGCCGCCGGAATACCTGCACGAGCCGGAACTGGCGCTGGGCTCCGGCGAAGACGGCCTGGATGCCACCCACGTGATCCTGCAGAACGCCGCCCGCCTGCTGAACCCGCAGGGCGTGCTGCTGGTGGAGATCGGCCACAACCGCGACGTGCTGGAAGCCGCCTACCCCAGCCTGCCGTTCACCTGGATGGAAACCGAAAGCGGCGACGGCTTCGTGTTCCTGCTCACCCGCGAAGAGCTGGTGGACGCCGGCCTGGGCGACCCGCTGAACGACGATGACTTCGCCGACGTTGGCAGCGAGGACTAAGCGCGCATAGTGCAAGGCACAAGGCCGGGCGATGCCCGGCCTTGCCGTTTCTGCACCAGCCACGCAACAATTGACAAGCCCGCCGCGTGAGCGGAATATCGCGCGCCCATCTCAAGGAGAACCGGCATGGGTCACCACATCCCCTGGCAGGAACTGGAAAAACAGGCACGCGCCGCCGCGCGCCAGGCTTACGTACCCTACAGCCGCTTTGCCGTTGGCGCCGCGCTGCTCACCAGCGATGGCCGCATCGTGCGCGGCTGCAATGTGGAGAACGCCTCCTACGGCCTGACCAACTGCGCCGAGCGCACCGCCATCTTCAGCGCCCGTGCCGATGGCATGAGCGAAGTGCTCGCCGTCTGCATCTACACCCCCACCAGCGCCCCCACCCCGCCCTGCGGCGCCTGCCGTCAGGTGCTCAACGAATTCGGCCCCGGCATGGCGATACGCGCGGTCTGCGATGGCACGGAGCGCATCGACACCACGCTGGACGTCCTGCTGCCCGGCGCCTTCGGCCCGATGAATCTGGCCTGAGCCGGGCGAGCCAACAAAAAACCGCCGCGATCCAGGCCTGGAACGCGGCGGTTTTTTGTTGCGGCAGGCAGAATCAGCTGCGGCTTACCGCTGCCGGCAGCCATTGCGGCCACCAGCCGCCCGCTTCCAGCCCGATTTCAGCCAGCGCCACACCGGGCACACCCAGCAACTCGCCGTCCGCGCTGCGCAGCAGCGGCCAGTCGGCACGCAGCAAGGCCGGCACCGCCTGCTCCTGGAACAGCTTCTTGATAGCCTTGCGGCCAACCTTGAGTGACAACACGTCGCTACCCTGCCGCGCCGTCAGCTGCACCACCCGGCCCTGCCAGGCTGCCGGCAGGCCATGCCCACGCTGCCAGTGCAGCACGCCATGCGAGCCATGCCAGTCTTCGCCCACCCGGCATGCCTGTGGCCACGGCGGTGGATGCGTCACCGCCCGTACGCGCCGCAGCTCGCCGCGATAGACATACAGCTCACCCGCCGGCAACGCCAGCCGTGCCTCCTCGCCAGCGGCCAGGGCCGCCAGCAGGCCATCCAGCGCATCCGGCGCCGGTAGCGGCCAGTTCGCCTGTGACAGCCAGTGCAGCAGCAGATTGCGCTGCCGCGGCAGGCTCAGCGCCAGCAAGCGCACCAGCAACAGGCTATCGCCGCTTACCGCCTCCCGGCGATCCAGCTGCGCCATATCGTCCAGAATCGCCGCCGCATCGGCCATGCGCCGTGCACTGCGCTGCAGCTGCGCATCCAGCTGCGGTAGCCGTTGCCGCAATGCCGGCAGTGTTTCCAGCCGCAGGTGATTGCGCAGATAGTTGGCCGCATCCTGGTTGGAGTCGTCCTCCACCCACTGCAGGCCATGCGCCTCGGCATATTGCCGCAGCACCTTGCGGCCAACCTTCAGCAGCGGCCGCCACAGGGTCTTGCCCTGCCATTGCCGGCGGGTCGGCATCGCCGCCAGCGCCCGCGGGCCGCCGCCACGCAGCAGCTGCAGCAATACGGTTTCCGCCTGATCGTCGGCATGCTGCGCCAGCACAACGACAGGCGCCGGCGAAGCGGCAAACGCCTGGTAGCGTGCGGCACGAGCCAGCGCCTCCAGGCTCTGCCCGCCGCCACGCTGCAGCGTTACGCGCTCGACGCGCAGCGCTACGCCGTACTGCGCACAGAGTTGGCCGCAGAACGCTGCCCAGGCATCGGCATGGCGGCTGATGCCGTGATGCACGTGCACGGCGCTGACCGCCGGCCCGCCGGCCTCGTCGCGCCAGCGGCACAGCAGGTGCAGCAGCACGCAGGAATCCAGCCCGCCGGACAGTGCCAGCTCCAAATGACAAAGGCCGGACAATTTGTCCGGCCAGTGGGCAATCAGCTGTGGCAGCAGGTCAGGCTGCATCTTCCTTGAAGCGGCCATAGCTCATCAGGCGATCGAAGCGGGTTTTCAGCAGCTCGGTCGCATCACGGCCGGCGGCTTCCTTCAACTGTTCCTGCAGCACGCGCTTCAGTGCAGTCATCATCGCCGGATGGTCACGATGGGCGCCGCCCAGCGGTTCGTTGACCACGCGGTCGATCAGGCCCAGCGACTTCAGGCGCGGCGCGGTAATGCCCAGCGCTTCTGCCGCATCGGCAGCGCGTTCGGCAGTCTTCCACAGAATGGAAGCACAGCCTTCCGGCGAAATCACCGAGTAGGTGGAGTACTGCAGCATGTTGACGTAGTCGCCCACGGCGATAGCCAGCGCACCGCCGGAACCGCCCTCGCCGATCACGGTCACGATGACCGGCACCTTCAGGCGGGTCATTTCGTACAGGTTGCGGCCGATGGCTTCGGACTGGCCGCGCTCTTCGGCACCGATACCGGGGTAAGCGCCCGGGGTATCAACAAAAGTAATGATCGGCAGGCCGAATTTCTCGGCGGTACGCATCAGGCGCAGTGCCTTGCGATAGCCTTCCGGACGCGGCATGCCGAAGTTGCGGTAGATCTTGTCTTTGGTGTCGCGGCCCTTCTGATGGCCGATCACCATTACCGGCTGGCCGTTGAAGCGAGCCAGGCCACCCACGATGGCCGGATCGTCGGCAAAGGCGCGGTCGCCATGCAGTTCCTGAAAATCAGTAAACAGGCTGCCAATGTAATCCAGGGTATACGGGCGTTGCGGGTGACGTGCCACGATGGCGATCTGCGACGGCGTCAGTTTGCTGTACAGCGTCTTGGTCAGTTCCTGACTCTTCTTCTGCAAGCGGGCAATCTCTTCCGAGATATCGAGGACGGAATCGTCTTGGACGAAACGCAATTCCTCTATCTTGTTCTCGAGCTCGGCAATCGGCTGCTCAAAATCAAGAAAGGTCGGCTTCATGCTTAGGTTCCGATTAGGGACAATCGAGCAATGATACATGAGCGGTTTGCATCACGCATCACCCTGTCCGACAAAATGCCGTGGGCATCATTAATAACAAAAACAGGTGCTTGAATATTTGCATGCAGAAATTTGCGAATAGCCCTTGCAGCCCCGCCAATGCTGTGTTTTAATTCGCCTCCTCGCTGAACGACGCAGCAAAAAGCAGCCGGTTCAGCAGACAGATTTCAGGGCGTTTAGCTCAGTTGGTAGAGCGTCTGCCTTACAAGCAGAATGTCGGCGGTTCGACTCCGTCAACGCCCACCAGTTTAGGTTGGAGCGGTAGTTCAGTTGGTTAGAATACCGGCCTGTCACGCCGGGGGTCGCGGGTTCGAGTCCCGTCCGCTCCGCCAACATACAATTCAGCAGTACCGGACAAGTTTCGGGCGTTTAGCTCAGTTGGTAGAGCGTCTGCCTTACAAGCAGAATGTCGGCGGTTCGACTCCGTCAACGCCCACCAGTTTAGGTTGGAGCGGTAGTTCAGTTGGTTAGAATACCGGCCTGTCACGCCGGGGGTCGCGGGTTCGAGTCCCGTCCGCTCCGCCAGAATCAAGCAAGCCTTTCCAGCAATGGAAAGGCTTTTTTGTTTTCCCGCTCCATCGGGCAGCACCCCTCCCTGTCCGCCGGCTTTGGCGTTAAGCTGCCGGTTTTCCGCTGCATCCGGACCCGCCATGACCACGCCACAAGCTTTCTTCGACCAGCTTAACCAGGACTACCTGCACGTTCACAAGACAAAGGAAGACCTGTTCTGGGCCACCTACATGGCCACCAGTGACGATCACGCCGGCTTTGCCCGCGCCGAACAGGCATTCAAGGATTTCATCTCCAGCCCGCAAAAGCTGGCACAAACCCGCGAACAGTTGGCCGCAGCCCGTGCGCTGCCCGCCAGCGCCGAACGCGATGCTCTGCTGCACGGCCTGGGCGGCTGGCTGGCGCTGTTCGAAGCCAACATCATCGACAACGACACCGCCCGCCAGCTGATGGCGGAACTGATCGATGCCGAGGCGGCATTGTTCGCCCGCAAGCGCGAGCTGGTGCTGCACCACACCAACGAACAGGGCGAGCAGGAAGAAGCCACCCTGGGCATGCTGGCCACCAATATCAGCATGAACGCCACGCCGGACTGGCGCCGCAGCTCGTACCAGGCCTTCCTGCAACTGGAACAATGGGTGCTGGACAACGGCTTTCTCGATATCGTGCGCCTGCGCAACCGCCTGGCCCGTGCACTGGGCTTTGCCGACTACTTCGACTACAAGGTGCGCAAGAACGAGCAGATGAGCCCGGCGCAGCTGTTCGCCATCCTCGACGATTTCGAGGCGCGCACCCGCGACGCCAGCCAGCGCGGCCTGGCGCAACTGGCAGCACAGCATGGCGCCGACGCCACCCTGCCGTGGAACATCCGCTACCACATGAGCGGCGACGTGATCCGCCAGATGGACCCCTACCTGCCGTTCTCGCGCGCCCTGCGCCGCTGGGTGGAGAGCTTCCGCCGGCTGGGCATCCGCTACCGCGGCGCCACGCTGCAGCTGGATTTGCTGGAACGCAAGGGCAAGTACCAGAACGGCTTCTGCCACGGCCCGGTGCCCACCTTCTTCGACCGCGACGGCAACTGGGTGGCCGGCCAGATCAACTTTACCGCCGAGGCCAAGCCGGACCAGGTCGGCAGCGGCCACCGCGCCATCAACACCCTGTTCCACGAAGGCGGCCACGCCGCGCACTTCGCCAACGTCAGCCAGAACTCGCCCTGCTTCTCACAGGAGTTCGCCCCCACCTCCATGGCCTATGCCGAAACACAGTCCATGTTCTGCGACAGCCTGCTGGACGATGCCGACTGGCTGAAGCGCTACGCCCGCAATGCCGCCGGCGAGGCCATGCCGGACGAGCTGATCCGCGCCCGCATCGAAAGCAGCCAGCCGTACCGCGCCTTCAACGAACGCATGCTGGCGGTGGTGGGCTATTTCGAGCGCGAGCTGTACCAGCTGGGCGACGACGCACTGACCGCCGAACGGGTGCTGCAACTGGCCCGCACCACCGAACGCCGCATCCTGGGCGTGGACAGCCCGCGCCCGCTGCTGGCCATTCCGCACCTGCTGAACCAGGAATCCGCAGCTGCCTACCACGGCTACCTGCTGGCCAATATGGCGGTGTACCAGACCCGCGCCTGGTTCCTGCAGCGCTTCGGCTACCTCACCGACAACCCGGCCATCGGCCCGCTGCTGGCCGGGCATTACTGGGCGCCCGGCAACAGCATCAGCCACGATGCCACGCTGCGCAGCCTCACCGGCGAAGGCTTCAGCGCCCGCCATCTGGCCGATGCCTGCACGCTGAGCAGCGAAGAAGCCTGGCAACAGGCCAGACAGAGCATGCTTGCGGCCAACGTCCGCGACTATCCGCAGGACTTCCCGGCATCGCTCGATGCCAGCATCCGCATCATCGACGGCGACGAACTGCTGGCCGACAACAGCCTGTCCGAAGAGGACATGTGCCAGCGCTTCGAGGCCTGCATCGCGCAGCGCTACCCTGCCACCCGGCAGTAAACCTGCACGCCCAAAGAAAATCCCCGCCTGTTGGCGGGGATTTTTGTTGCACGGCAGCCGGATAGCGCTCAGCGCTGGCGCCAGCCATTCCACAGCGCGAACACGATCAGCGCCACGAACAGCAGCCCGGTCCACACCGGCATGGACTGACCAAGGAAGGTCCAGGTAATTTCGGCACACTCGCCGCTACCCTTGAACACCGCCGCGACCACCTGCTGCAGCGGCAGGGTCTCCATCATAAAGTCCAGGCCCGGGCCACAGGCCGGCACCTGCCCCTTGGGCAGATGCTGCAGGTAGACGTGCCAGCTCGACACCAGACCGCCGCCAACCGAGGCCAGCGCCACCAGCACGGCAGCCAGCTTTGCCCGCCACTGCCGCGGGTTGATCAGCGCGAACAATGCGGCCAACACGCCGGTGGCGATCACGCCAACGCGCTGGAAGATGCACAGCGGGCACGGCTCCAGGCCCAGCACGTGCTGCGCATACAGCGCAAAGCCCATGGCGGCAACACACACTACGGCGATAGCCGCAAACCCCTGTCGTTGAGTAAGACTCATGATTCCCCTTTGATAACCGGTACAGGCAGCAAACAACTGCAGACCGTCAGTATTCCAGAAAATTCAAAATTTCTGCCTGTCTTGCCATGGCATCGCGATAGCCCAGCTCGATCAGCTCCTTGCAGTAACCCGGCTCGAACAACAAATAACTTGCCAGCACCGAACCCCGCTGCCGCATGGCGCCGGCACCGCGCAGCAGGAAGCGCATGGCAGGCGGGAAGCTGCGCACATGCTTGTAGGCAATGGCCTCCAGCGACATGCTGGGGGAGATATTCAATACCTCCACCCGCTTCAGCGGCGTGCGGCCACTGCTGCGCACATGCTCGTCGATCAGCGAGATGGTGTGATTCACCCGCGTCAGCCGCTCCATGTCGGCCGCCATGCTGTCAAAGAAGATGCTGTTGAGCAAGTGGCCAAAGATCATCGCCAGCGTCGGCCGGTCGGCGCGCAGGCGTCGCTCGCCGCTTGGCCGCGCCGAATTCAGCCCCACAACGAACAGCTTTTCCGCCCCCAGGTGCAAGGCCGGCGACAGCGGCGCCATCTGGCGGATGGCGCCATCGCAATAGAAACGCCCGGCAATGGTAGCGGCCGGGAAGATCAGTGGAATCGCCGACGTGGCCATCAGGTGATCCAGCCCGATGCGCTCGCGCATGCCGTGACGCTGGTGGCGATCCCACTCGTCAATGCTATCGGCCCCTTCAAAAAAGCTGACCGACTGCCCGGTGGTATAGCAGGAGGCAGTCAACGCCAGTGCGTGCAGGTCGCCACGGGAAATGGATTGCGCTATGCCTTCGAACTGCACCGAGCGCGACAGCAGCCCGCGCAGCGGCGCATTGTCGAGAAAGCTTGGCGGGTTGTGCACCAGCTTGCCGCCGGTGAATACCGAGCCGCCCCACTGCAGGAAAGCGTTGACAAAGAACGGCCAGTCCGCGCGGTAGACATCCTCCACGTGCAGGCCCTTCCACATCTTGGCCAGAAACGCGGTGGCACGGCGAAAATGCATTGCCCCGGCCGCCAGCCCCACCGCATTGATGGCACCGGCGGACGTGCCGCTGATGATGGGAAACGGATTGCCACTGCTGCGCGGCAGCATGTGTGCCACCGCCATCAGCACCCCCACTTGATAGGCGGCACGCGCGCCGCCACCGGCCAGCACCAGGCCCACTGCAGGCTTGTCCATGACCCCTCCCTGTTTTTCTTCATTATGGGACAGCATCACGATAGAAAACGGCCCGCTGCAAGCGGGCCGTCGGGGCGGATCAGGCTTCGCCCGCCACCATCATTCTTTCCAGCAGCACCGAACCCATGTAGCGGCTGCCGCGGCGGTCGATGTCATCGCCGATGGCCGTGATGTGCTGCAGCATCTCGCGCAGGTTGCCGGCAATGGTGAACTCCTCCACCGGGTAGGCGATCACGCCGTTTTCCACCCAGAAACCGCTGGCGCCGCGCGAGTAGTCGCCGGTCACCATATTGATGCCATGACCCATCAGTTCGGTTACCAGCAAGCCGCTGCCCATCTGCCGCAGCAGTGCCTGCAGGCCACCGCTCAAGGTTGGCCGCACCAGCAGGTTATGCGCGCCACCGGCATGGCCGGTGCTCTGCATGCCGAGCTTGCGTGCCGAGTAACTGCCCAGGAAGTAGCCCTGCAGCACGCCGTCCTTCACCAGCTCGCGCTCGCGGGTGGCCACACCCTCCTCGTCGTAGCAGCCGCTGGCCAGGCCGCGCACCAGGAACGGGTCCTCATGCACGTTCAGCAGCGGCGCAGCCACCTGGGTGCCCAGCGAATCCAGCAGAAAGCTCGATTTGCGGTACAGGCTGCCGCCGCTCACCGCCTGCACCAGGTGCGACAGCAGGCTGCCGGCCACCGGCGCCTCGAACAGCACCGGGTACTGGCCGGTCTTGACGCGGCGGCCATCCAGGCGGCGCACGGTGCGCTCGCCGGCAATGCGGCCAACCTCGGCAGCCGCCAGCAAATCCTGCGGATGTCGCGCGCTGCTGTACCAGTAGTCGCGCTGCATGCTGTCGCCGCCACTGGCCACCACCGCAGCAGACAAGCTGTGGCGCGAGGTGGTCTGGCTGGCGACGAAGCCGCTGCTGTTGCCGTAGCTGTGGCGGGTAACATGGCTGGAGACGCTGCCGCCTTCGGAATTGCTGATGCGCGCATCCACTGCGCGCGCGGCATCCTCGCACTCGCGGGCAATGTCGATGGCGCGCTCCACCGGCAGCTCCCACGGCTGGTACAGGTCGAGCTCACGGCCGTTGGCGCGATCGAACAGCAGCGCCGGGTCGGCCAGCCCTGCACAATCGTCCTCGGCGGTATAGCGCGCGATATTCAGCGCCGCCGCCACGGTATCCGCCAGCGCCTTGTCGGAGAAGTCCGAGGTGCTGGCATGACCTTTCTTCTGGCCGATGTACACCGTCAGCGACACACCCTTGTCGCGGTTGTACTCGATGGTTTCCACTTCGCCCAGGCGCACCGACACGTTCTGCCCGCAGCTTTCCGACACATCGGTCTCGGCCGCAGTCGCGCCGCCATCGCGCGCCAGGTCCAGCATGCGGCCAACTATGCCTTCCAGGGCCGCTTCGCTATAAGAAAAAATGTGTTCCGACATATCCGCTTTCCGCTAGATGCACATTGCGCGCCCTGTGCGGGCGGCCGTGCGGGGGTGATTTCCGGTATCATACCAGCTTGACACTTTAAGCAAGCTTTACCAATGGCTACTGATTACCTTAACGATAGCGACAACGGCCTGCCGCCCAGCAGATCCCAGCTTAAACGCGATAGCGAGGCCTTGCAGGAACTGGGCCGCGAACTCACCGAACTGCCCGCCGGCAAGCTCAAGAAAATGGAGCTGGACGAGCAGCTGCTGGTTGCCGTGCTCGACTACCAGCGCTTTACCGCCAACGGCGCCAAGCGTCGCCAGATGCAGTACATCGGCAAGCTGATGCGCAGCATCGACCCGGAGCCGATCGAGGAGAAACTGGCCGCCCTGCGTGGCGATGCCAGCGCCCACACCAACTGGCTGCACCTGCTGGAACGCTGGCGCGAGCGCATGCTGGAAGACGACAAGCACGTACAACAGTTCATCGCCGAATTCCCCGAGGTGGACGTGCAGCAGCTGCGCACCACCGTGCGCAACGCGCGCAAGGAGCGCGCCGAGGACAAGGCACCCAAGGCCGCACGCCAGCTGTTCCAGATGATCAAAGACCTGATTCCGCAGCAAGGCAAGCAGAAGAACGCACCGGACGAAGACTTCGACGACGAGGAAGATCAGGCATGACACTGAGAATCGGCTTGGTTTCCATTTCCGACCGCGCCAGCCAGGGCGTGTACGAAGACAAGGGCATTCCGGCACTGGTGGACTGGCTGGCCCTGGCCATCAGTTCGCCCTTCGTCACCGTCGCCCGCCTGATTCCGGACGAACAGCCCGAGATCGAAGCCACGCTGCAGCAGCTGGTGGACGTGGAAGGCTGCCAGCTGGTGCTCACCACCGGCGGCACCGGCCCGTCGCCGCGCGACGTCACCCCGGAAGCCACCCTGGCGGTGGCCGATCGCGTGATGCCCGGCTTTGGCGAACAGATGCGCCAGATCAGCCTCAAGTTCGTACCCACCGCCATCCTGTCGCGCCAGGTGGGCGTGATCCGCAAGCAGAGCCTGATCCTCAACCTGCCCGGCCAGCCCAAGGCGATCCGTGAAACGCTGGAAGGCCTGCGTGAAGAAGGCGAAGTAACCGTGCCCGGCATCTTCGCCGCAGTCCCCTACTGCCTGGACCTGATCGGCGGCCCCTACGTCGAAACCCGACCGGAAGTCGTCAAGGCATTCCGCCCCAAATCCGCCATCAAACCGCAAGCCTGATGACCTACCAGCCGCCGCGCTGGCTGCACGGCAGCCATGCCGACACCATCTGGCCGGCCGTGTTCATCCGTCAGCGCCCGCCGGTCTACCGCCGCGAACTGTGGCTGACGCCGGACGGCGGCCAGATTGCCGTCGACCGCGTGGACGGGCAGCCCGGCACGCCACTGGTGGTCCTGTTCCACGGGCTGGAAGGCAGCAGCCACAGCCACTACGCCATCGCGCTGATGCAGGCCGTGGCGGCACGCGGCTGGCACGGCGCCGTATCGCATCTTCGCGGCTGCGGCGGGGTGGAAAACCGCCAGCCGCGCGCCTACCACGCCGGCGACTCGGCAGAAGTGGAGTGGATTCTGCGCCGCCTGGTCGGCGAGCAGCCGCTGCTGTTCGCTGTCGGGGTGTCGCTGGGCGGCAATATGCTGTTGCGTTACCTGGGCGAACAGGGCGCGGCGGCGCTGCCGCTGGCCGCCGCCGCGGTATCGGTGCCGGTTGACCTGACCGCCGCCAGCAGCCGGCTGGATCGCGGCCTGGGAAAATGGCTGTACACCCGCCTGTTTCTTTCCACGCTGAAGCCCAAGCTGCTGCGCCAGCTGCAACACCACCCGCAGCTGTTCGATGCCGCCGCCATGCTCCGCGCACGCACCTTTGCCCAGTTCGACGACCTGGTCACCGCCCCGCTGCACGGCTACCGCGACGTAGGCGACTACTGGGCCCGCGCCAGCAGCAAGCCGCTGCTGCGCCAGATCATGCGGCCAACCTTGCTGCTGAACGCGCGCAACGACCCGTTCCTGCCGCCCAGCGCCCTGCCGCTGCCCGCCGAAATCAGCCCGGCCGTTACGCTGGAGCTGCCGGAGCGCGGCGGCCACGTCGGCTTTGCCACCGGCCCGTTCCCCGGCCGGCTCGACTGGCTACCGCAACGTCTGCTAGCATTTTTCGACACTCACCTTACCGCCATCGGCCAGCGCGCCCAGGGCAGCAATTGAAGGCTTGGACATGTCCGACATCCTCACCAAAATTTTTGCCACCAAGATTCAGGAAGTCGCCCAGCGTCGCCCGCTGCGTTCGCTGGCCAGCCTGCGCAGCGAGGCCGAAGCCCGCCGTGGCGACAGCCGCGACTTCGTGGGCGCCATCCGCGCCAAGCATGCCCAGGGCCTGCCGGCGGTGATTGCCGAAGTCAAGAAAGCCAGCCCCAGCAAGGGCGTGATCCGCGCCGACTTCGACCCGGCAGCCATTGCACAGAGCTACGCCGCTGCCGGTGCCGCCTGCCTGTCGGTACTGACCGATGCGCCCTACTTCCAGGGGCACGAAGACTACCTGGTCGCCGCCCGCGCCGCCTGCCAGCTGCCGGTGCTGCGCAAGGACTTCATGGTGGACGAGTACCAGATCGTGGAAGCCCGCGCCATTGGCGCCGACTGCATCCTGCTGATCGCCGCCGGGCTGTCGCTGTCGCAGATGCAGGATTTTGAAGCACTGGCGCACGAGCTGGGCATGGCCGTACTGGTGGAAGTGCACGACGAACACGAGCTGGAAGCCGCACTGCAGCTGAAAACCCCGCTGGTGGGCGTGAACAACCGCAACCTGCGCACCTTCGAAGTGGACCTGGGCACCACCCTGCGCCTGCTGCCGAACATCGACCGGGAGCGCATCGCGGTAACCGAAAGCGGCATCCTCACCCCGCAGGATGTGGCCATGATGCGCGAACAGCAGGTAAACACCTTCCTGGTGGGCGAAGCCTTCATGCGCGAGAGCGATCCGGGCGCCGGACTGGCGCGCCTGTTCTTCTGAATTGACAGTATTCGCTTAATTCACTTGCAGCACCTGTATTCAGCGGCCATATTTGCATAGGCACGCCAGCAACGACGGTTCAACACACGATGATCGATCTCAAAGCCATACTCCGCGCCGTCACCAATGGCAGGCGCAACAGTGCAGACACCACGGAGTCCGCCACCCGGCTGGTCAATACCCTGCCGACGATGGACAGTCGGCCGGCACTGGTGGAGATCATCAAGGCCGTCGCCCGCATCAACAAGGATGTCAGCGTCACCTTCAAGGACCGCATCCATACCTTGCTGTATGTGGACACCCACACTGCACCGATCCACCATCACCTGTGCCTGGACTACCTGTCCGGCACGCCGCGTGCGCGCGCCTACCTGCCCACCATCCTGGCGTACTGGACCGAGCTGGCCAACGGCTACCTGCTGTGCCTGCGCCAGAGCCAGAACAGCAAGACCCCGCTGCTGACCAGCTCGCTGGAACTGGCGGCCATGCGCGCACTGCACCACCAGCTGAGCCTGATCCGCTGGAGCGCGCTGCGTTACATCTACGCCGACGGCAGCACCTGGCTGCAGGCATACCGGCTGTACTCGCTGATCGAGCAGGCCGGCTTCCAGCAAAAGCCGCTTACCCTGTACGACAACGCCACGGAAAGCGTGACCGCGGAACAGATGCTGATCCAGGCCGCCATGCTGCACCTGGCGCAAACCGACAACCTGGTACCGATCGAGATCGAAGCCATTCACCTGATGCTGTCGCGGCTCTCCGATGACGTGCACCTGGGCGACGGCGCCACCGACAGCGACTTCCAGTACGTGATCAACCTCGACCTGCCGGCCCCGCCGCAACTGCTGCGCCGCGGCACCCTGGGCAAGGGTTGCCGCTTCTGGTCCGGCGAAGCGGTGGTCAACCGCCTGGCCGACCTGATCCTGGACTTCGACCAGCAGATTCCGGATTCCTTCAAGCAGGCGCTGCCGTCGATGAGCGCCGACACCTGGCGCGGCCTGCTGCAGAAGCTGTCCACGCGCTGGTCGCAGGACGGCGGCAAGTCGATGCGCCGCCACGAGCGGCTGGTCACCAACAGCATGGCCAAGGTGGAAGTGGGCTTCGAGCGCATTGCCCACTTCCTGCGCCTGAGCCGCAACGTGCCACTGGGCGACGAGCAGTTCACCGACGAATGGCGCATCACCGACTCCAGCGATGCCGGCATCGGCCTTACCTACCTGGGGCGCGATGTCGACAGCCTGCTGATCGGCCGTACCATCTGGATCACCACCCGCGGCCAGCCGGCGCAGTTGGGGCTGATCCGCCGCGTGCAGCGCCTGAGCGAAGGCGGCACCAAGGTGGGCATCGAGGTGCTGGGCAATATGCCGCTGCCGGTGCAGTTGAGCGAAAACATCAACAGCACGCCGTTCAACGGCATCTACATCACCCAGAACAATACCCGCTGCGGCCAGCGCATTTTCCTGGTGCCCAGCAAACTGGGGGCCAGCAACCGCGTGCTTACCCTGTCCGCCAACGGCAAGACCTACCAGATCCGCCTCAACAACCTGGTGGCCAGCCACGAGGATTGCCAGCATGTCGAGTTCGAGGCGCTGGAGCGGCTGAATACCTGATGCCGACCCGAGCTGCCAAAAGAAAAGCCCGGCAATAGCCGGGCTTTTTCCATGCGGCCAACCCAAGGGTTGGCCGCATACCGCTTACAGCACCTCGATGATGCCAGCGGCACCCATGCCGGTGCCGATACACATGGTCACCATGCCGTAGCCCTGCATGCCGGCATCACGCATGCCGTGCACCAGGGTAGCGGTACGGATGGCACCGGTAGCACCCAGCGGGTGGCCCAGCGCGATGGCGCCGCCATGCGGGTTCACCTTGCTGCCGTCCAGTTCCAGGTCGCGCATCACTGCCAGCGCCTGGGCAGCGAATGCCTCATTCAGTTCGATCCACTTCAGATCGTCCTGGGCGAGACCCGCCTGCTTCAGCGCGGCCGGAATGGCTTCCTTCGGGCCGATACCCATGATTTCCGGCGGCACGCCCTTCACCGAGAAGGTGACGTAGCGGCCCAGCGGGGTGAGGTTGAATTCCTTCAGCACGCGCTCGGAAACCAGGATCACTGCACCGGCGCCATCGGACATCTGCGAGGAGTTGCCGGCAGTTACCGAACCCTTGGCATCAAACACGGTCTTCAGCTTGCCCAGGCCATCCAGCGAGGTGTCGCGGCGCGGGCCTTCGTCGGTATCCAGCAGGCGGCTGGTGCTGATCACTTCGCCGCTTTCCAGGTTCGGCGTGCGGTAGATCGCTTCCAGCGGGGTGATCTCGTTCTTGAACTTGCCGCCGTCGATGGCCGCGATGGCGCGACGGTGCGACTCCACCGCAAACGCATCCTGGTCTTCGCGCGACACGTTCCACTGCTGCGCCACCTTCTCGGCGGTCAGACCCATGCCGTAGGCAATGGCGTAGTTCTCGTCCTTGGCGAAGATGGCCGGGTTCAGCGACACCTTGTTGCCCATCATCGGCACCATGGACATCGACTCGGCGCCGGCGGCGATCACCACGTCGGCCTCACCCATGCGGATGCGGTCGGCAGCCATCTGCACGGCGTTGATGCCGGACGAGCAGTAACGGTTGATGGTGATGCCGCCCACGGTGTTGGGCAGGCCGGCCAGCAGCACGCCGATACGCGCCATGTTCAGGCCCTGCTCCGCTTCCGGGAAGGCACAACCCACCACGCAGTCGGAAATCAGCTTCGGGTCCAGCGTCGGCACCTGGGCCAGCGCGCCGGTGATCACATGCGCCAGCATGTCGTCCGGGCGCACGTGGCGCATCATGCCGCGCGGCGCCTTGCCCACCGGGGTGCGGGTAGCCGCAACGATGTAAGCTTCCTGTACTTGTTTACTCATTTTTCGATTCTCCTGGCGGCAGCTTGACCTGCCCTCAGCATGTCAACCCGCCTATGTTTCTGGCCTTACAGGGCTTGCGGGAGGATTCGTCGCGAGCGGACCGGGTTTGAAGCAGGAAGCACAGCCGTACAAATGGTACGGCGGGCATCACGGTTTCAAGACCGGCTCACGGAATCACCCCCAAGCGATCAGTTACGCAGCGGCTTGCCGGTAGTCAGCATGTTGGCGATGCGATCCTGGGTCTTGCTGGTCTTCAGCAGGGTCATGAATGCCTTGCGCTCCAGATCCAGAATCCACTGCTCGTTCACCAGCGTGCCCTGCTCCACGTCGCCGCCGGTCATCACGTCGGCGATCAGGCCGGAGATGAAGAAATCGTGCTGGCTGATGAAGTGGCCTTCCAGCATGTTCACCAGCTGGCCCTTGATGGACGCTGCGCCGGCGCGGCCGGCCACCGGGAAGGTGGCGCCACGCAGCGGCGGGCGGTAGCCGGCCTCGGCCATGGCAATCGCCTGTTGCTTGGCAACGTGCAGCAACTCGTAGCTGTTGAACACCACCGGGTCACCCTTGCGCAGGAAGCCAATTTCCTGTGCTTCCTGGCCGCTGGTGGCTACCTTGGCGGTAGCGATGGCCATGAAGTAATCCTTCAGCGCTGCCAGCACATCGCCACGGGCTTCCTGTGCGGCACGGAAGGCAAACTCCTTGCAGCCGCCGCCGCCCGGCAGCAGGCCCACGCCCACTTCCACTAGGCCAACATAGGATTCCAGCGCCGCCACGGTCTTGTCGCAGTGCATGGCGAACTCGCAGCCACCACCGAATACATAGCCCTGGGTGGCCGCCACGGTCGGTACCTGACTGTAGCGCAGACGCATGGAGGTGTCCTGGAAGCGGCGCACGGTGGCGTCGATAGCATCCCAGTCGCCCATCATGAAGGCCGGCATCATCGAGGTCAGATCGGCGCCGACGGAGAACGGCTCCTCGGTCTGCCAGATCACCAGGCCCTTGAAGCGGGCTTCGGCGATATCCAGCGCGGTGTGCAGGCCGTCGATCACGTCCGGGCCGATGGCATGCGCCTTGGACTTGAACGACACTACCAGCACGCCGTCACCAGTGGTGAAGGCGCGCACGCCGTCGTTCTCGAACACGGTTTCGCCCAGCGGCGCATTCGCTTCGCCCAGCACCTTGGCCGGCGCCAGCTGGCGCTGGTACACGTCCAGGGTGCTGCGGCCAACCAGCTTGCTGCCGGCAGCGTCGAAGGAGCCATCGGCAAAGTGTACGCCGGCACGATCCGCCTGCAGCACCCATGCCGGCAGCGCGGCGGAGGTCAGCGCCTTACCGGCCTGAATGTCTTCGGCGATCCACTTGGCTACCTGCTGCCAGCCGGCTGCCTGCCAGGTCTCGAACGGGCCAACGCTCCAGCCGAAGCCCCAGCGAATGGCAAAATCCACGTCGCGGGCGCAGTTGGCGATGTCGCCCAGGTGGAAGGCGATGTAATGGAACACGTCGCGGAAGCAGGCCCACAGGAACTGCGCCTGCGGGTGCTCGCTGTCGCGCAGTTTCTGGAATTTTTCCGCCGGGTTGGCGATCTTCAGGATGTCCTTGACCGCGTCGTCGCCCTTCTGGCCGCTACCCACGTACTCGCCCTTGGCCGGGTCGAGCACGAACATCTGCTTGCCATCCTTCTTGTAGATGCCGGCACGGGTCTTGGCACCCAGTGCGCCGGCGGCGATCAGCTTCTGCAGCCATTCCGGCGACTTGAACAGACCGTGCCACGGATCGTTCGGCAGCGTGTCGTCCATGGTCTTCACCACGTGGGCGAAGGTATCCAGGCCCACCACGTCGGCAGTGCGGAAGGTGGCGGATTTCGGGCGACCCAGGCGCGGGCCGGTCAGGTCGTCCACCACGTCAAAGCGGATGCCGAATTTCTCGGCATTGGCGATAGTGGCCAGCATGGAGAACACGCCGATACGGTTGGCCACGAAGTTCGGCGTGTCCTTGGCACGTACCACACCCTTGCCCAGGGTGGTCACCAGGAAGCGTTCCAGGTTGTCCAGCATCGCCGCGTCGGAGCCCACGCACGGGATGATCTCGACCAGGTGCATGTAACGCGGCGGGTTGAAGAAGTGCACGCCGCAGAAACGCGGCTTCAGTGCGGCCGGCAGGCCATCGGCCAGCTGGTTGATCGACAGGCCGGAGGTATTGGTGGCGAAGATGGTGTGTTCGCCCAGGTGCGGCGCCACCTTGGTGTACAGGTCGGTTTTCCAGTCCATGCGCTCGGCAATCGCTTCGATCACCAGGTCGCATTCCTGCAGCAGGTGCAGGTGCTCTTCATAGTTGGCCGGCTGGATGAAATTCACCGCATCCTTGTTGGACAGCGGCGACGGCTTGAGCTTTTTCAGACCCTCGATGGCCTTCAGCGCAATCGCGCTCTTCGGGCCTTCCTTGGCAGGCAGGTCGAACAGCACGGTCGGCACCTTGGCATTAACCAGATGAGCGGCGATCTGCGCCCCCATCACGCCGGCGCCGAGCACGGCCACCTTGCGCACGATGAATTTGGTTTGAGACATGGTTTCCTCGGTTGTCTTGTCGAACAAACATGGTGAAGGCCTCTCGGATTATAGATTCCGGGTAGACCCTGACGGGGACTTCCACTGCACCGGCGGCGCCTGGATAGTAACTGAACAGAAGTTCAGCATTTCCCTTAAAAAAACACGGCAGCCCGCTACCGTGTCCTGCGGCCAACCCCCAGGTTGGCCGCATACTGCATTACGACTTAAAAGCGATAGTTGTACTGCACACCCAGGAACTGCAGATTGGTCTTGTAGGTGCCCTTGGTGGTTTCGCCGTTACCGGTACAAGTAGTGGCATCCGGGTTGCAGCTATCCTTGTAGTTCATCTTGGCGTCTTTGAACATCACGTAGCTGTAGGCGAAATCCAGCGAGGATGCCTTGTTCAGCTTGTAATTGGCACCAACCGACAGCCAGTAACGGTCGCTGTCCGGCAGGGCCGCGTGACGCAGCGTCTCATCCTTCACCGGCGACTGGTCGTAGGCCACACCGGAGCGCAGGGTCAGCGCATCGTTGTAGTGATAATTCATGCCCAGCGACAGCTTGTAGGTATCGCGCCAGTTCTGGCGAATGACCAGATCGCCCTCGCCCGGCTGATCGAATTTGATATCGATGCTCTTCATGCGCGAGTGGCGGGTCCAGGTAAGGTCGGCCATCAGGTCAACCTTGTCATTCAGCTTGTGGAAGGCGTTGGCGGATACCGATTCCGGCGTATCCACCGACACAGAGCCGCCCGAGGACACATGACCCAGTTGCTTGGCCAGACCCTGGATGGTGGCCACGATTACCGGGTCGGCGTTGACCATGGAGTAATCCCAGGTAGCGGAGCCGGTAAGCTTGTGATGGATATTGGAACGGTAGGCCAGGCCGAAGCGGGTGTTGTCATCCAGTTTGAACATGTAGCCCACGTTGGCGCCGAAGCCCCAGCCGTCGGCATCCAGCGATGCCTGACCGTCGGTGGTGGAGCCCAGGTTGGCCGCATGCGCACCCAGCCCGGCGATGATTGCTGCCTGGGTCGGCCCCGGCAGGATGGCGAAGCCGCCAGCCACATCCACTGCCTTGCTCAGCTTGGCCTTCATGTATTGCGCGGAAACACCCACACCCACCGACTGGCGATCATCCAGCTTGAAGGAAAACGACGGGTTGAAGTTGAGGGTTTCCAGCTTGATGCTTTCCAGCGCATAGCGGCCGGCCCAGGAGTGGCCGTAGTCCAGCTGCGCGCCATACGGCACGAAGATCCCCAGACCCACGTGCATTTTGCTGTTCAGCTGGTGGGTGAAATAGAAAGACGGTGCGGCAACCAGCGACGGGGCAAAACTATCACCGTTACCGCCAGTGGTTGCGGCGCCGGTTACTTTGGTCGAACCCTGATTGGTGAATTCGGAATGCGGCACGACGAAAGTCAGGCCGCCGGAGAAATTGGTGCCATCCAGCAGCGACATGCCGGCCGGGTTGTAGAACAGCACGGAGGCATCGGCAGCTTCAGCACCGTTGGCGTGCGCAGTGCCCTGGGCCGAAACACTCTGAGAGCCGAAATGATAACCGGATGCCGAAGCAACGGCGGAAACCCCCATCATCAACAAGGAAAGGCTGATGCGTTTTAATTGCATGGTGTTAATCCCTCTGTGCGTTTTTTTGCAGTGCTGTCTCGATCGTTTTGTTTTGTCGATCTGTTGCCGATGGTATCAGTTTCGATACCCAATTCAAGAATTTTCGAGCGAACGTTCCAAACAATCGTTTCATTGTTGCCACACCAAGGCCGTGCGGCCAACATGACAGCGGCAAGGGATCAAATCAGGCGCGAACGGCCCTCGTCGTCAATGGCGACATAGGTGGAAATCAGCTCGGTAACCGGCAGCACTTCACCACTCATGCGCTCGGTTTCCACGGTGATTTTCAGGGTCACCGACTTCTGCCCCAGGCGCAGTTTGTCGGCGTAGATGGAGACGAAGTCTCCCAGGTGAATGGGGTTGGCAAACTGGAAGGTATTGATCGCCACCGTAGTGACCTGGCCATGCGCCAGGCGCTCGGCCACGGCGGAGCCCGCCAGGTCGATCTGCCCCATCAGCCAGCCCATGTGCACGCGGCCATGCACATTGGTGCCGTGCACTTCGGCGCGTACGCGCAATACCGGCTGGCGGTTGCCGGCCTGCAGCAAATTGTCTTGCATCGTTCTGTCTCCTCCTGATGTCGCTCTGCCATTGCAAAGCGACATCGGCAGAAGAGCGGCCACCGGCCGCTCAAACTACTGGCAAAGCTTCATTTCCAAACGCGGGCAGGCAAAGCGATCAGAAAATCAGGCGCTGCAGCAGACCTTCGTCATGCTGCTCCAGTTTCATATCGAAATCATCGACCATGATCACGTCACGCTTGAGCTTGCGCGCACGCGTAACCGCATCGAACTCGGCCTGGGTGATGATGCCGCCCTGAAGCGCCTCGGCCAGCCGTTCGCGCGCGGTTACCGCGGCAAACTTGCCATCGCGCGCCAGTTTACGCAGTTTCTGCTCCACCGGCTCGGTTTCCAGCATGGCCTTGAGGGCAGGCACCAGCACGCCAACCGGGTCAGTTTCGTCCTGCGACACAAACATGCCGCGGGTCAGGCGCCCCCGGGTCGGGCCCAGCTCCATCAGGCTGCGTGCCACCTGGGTGCCGATGCGGTCGCTGGCCGGCTTCAGCGTGAGGCCCCACGGGAAGATCACCTTGCGCAGCACTGCGGCCAACATGCGGCCCGGCAGGTTGGCGAGGAAGCCATCCATGGCCTGCTGCAGGTCGTACAGCGCCTGCTCCACCGCCCACTTCAGTACCGGCAGGTCTTCCTTCGGCGCGCCATCACGCTCGAAGCGCTTCAGGCAGGCGGAGGCGATGTAGAGGTTGGACAGCATGTCGCCCAGACGGGCGGACAGCTTTTCGCGGAACTTCAGCGTGCCACCCAGGCTGAACATCGCCATGTCGGACAACAGTGCGAAGGCACTGGAGAAGCGCGTCAGCTGCTTGTAATAGGCAGCCACTTCGCCACCTTTCGGGCTGCCCACGAAGCGGGCGCAAGTCAGGCCCATCCACAGCGAGCGGAACACATTGCTGATCACGAAATTAATGTGACCGGTAATTGCCTGGTCGAATTCCGCACCATCGTTGGCCATGGCCGCCTTGATCTCACGTAGCACGAACGGGTGACAACGAATCGCCCCCTGGCCGTAGATGATCATCGAGCGGGTCAGGATGTTGGCGCCTTCCACGGTAATGGCGATGGGAATCGCCTGGTAGGCGCGCGCCAGGTAGTTGCGCGGCCCCAGCACCACCGCGCGGCCACCATGGATATCCATGGCGTCATTCAGCGTTTTACGCATGCGCTCGGTGTTGTGATACTTCAGCACCGCGGACAGTACCGACGGTTTTTCGCCAATATCGAGACCGGTCAAAGCCAGATCCTGCGAAGCCTCCATCTGGTAGGTGAAGCCGCCGATGCGCGCCATCGCCTCGTCCACGCCCTCGAACTTGCCGATGGACAGGCCGAACTGGTCGCGGATGCGGGCATAGGCGCCAGTGGTGTAGGACGCCACCTTGCCGGAGGCCACCGACATGGCCGGCAGCGAGATGCAGCGACCTACCGACAGACACTCCACCAGCATGCGCCAACCCTGACCGGCGTACTCGCGACCACCGATGACCCACTCCAGCGGAATGAATACGTCCTTGCCCCAGGTCGGGCCGTTCATGAAGGCGGCACCACCGGGGAAGTGGCGACGGCCGATGCACACGCCTTCGTGCTCGGTCGGCACCAGCGCGCAGGTGATGCCAATATCTTCCTTGTCGCCCAGCAGGTGATCCGGGTCATACATCTTGAATGCCAGACCGAGAATGGTGGCCACCGGCGCCAGCGTGATCCAGCGCTTTTCCCAGCTCACGCGAATGCCCAGCACATTATCGTGACGCTGGCCGCTGCGCGGGTCGGTATAGGAGCCGTGGCATACGATGCCGTAGTCGGGAATGGCACCGGCGTCGGAGCCGGCATACGGGCTGGTCAGCGCAAAGCACGGTACTTCCACACCCTTGGCCAGGCGCGGCAGGTAGTAGTCTTTCTGCGCCTCGGTGCCGTAGTGCTGCAGCAGCTCACCCGGGCCCAGCGAGTTGGGCACCATCACCGATACCGCGGCACTGCCGCCACGGGTGGCGATCTTGGTTACCACCTTGGCGTGGGCGTAGTTGGAGAACTCCAGACCGCCGTACTTCTTCTTGACGATCATCCCCAGGAAGCCCTGCTCCTTGATGAACTGCCACACTTCCGGCGGCAGATCCTTCAGCTCGTGGGTGATCTTCCAGTCGTCCACCATGCGGCACAGCTGCTCGGTGGGGCCGTCGATGAAAGCCTGCTCTTCCGCAGTCAGCTTCGGGTCCGGGAACGACAGCAGGCGCTGCCAGTCCGGCTTGCCGGAAAACAGGTCGCGATCCCACCAGACCGTGCCGGCATTGATGGCCTCCTGCTCGGTCTGCGACATCGCAGGGGTGATTTTCTTGAAAACGGTGAATACCGGGCCGGTGAACACGGCTCGGCGCAGGATGGGCAGATTGAGCACGGCGGCGATGATGCCGGCCACCACCCAGATGGCAACCGGAACGTGGCAGCCCCAGATGGGCTGCAGGCTGGCCAGCCAGCCTGCAAGTACAACGGTCCAGAACAAAACCGGTGCGCGGAAATATGCCAGCGCACCGATCAGCAGGACAAGAATTACGGCAGATGTCATTGTGGTTTACCCTCGTGTTGACCTTGCAAGTCAATCAGATGGGCGCCGACAACCCCGCCACGACAAAAGGTACCAGGTGCTTGACGATCAGTTCCGGGTCACGGGCATTCACCACCTGACTGCGACCGAAGATCTTCAGCACATCATTACCGGCAAAGGCATTGAACATCACGGTAAACGCGAAGTGCATGCGCCATGCAATATCATCGGCTGCGAACTGCGGCAGTGCGCGCTGGAAGGCAGCGGTATAACGCTGCACAAACACGCTGTACTGCTGGGACAGCGCCTCGCGCAGCAGGCGGTGGTTTTCCACCAGCGTGCGCGACATCAGCCTGACAAACAGAGCCCCGCCCCTCGCAGGGTCTCTTGACAGTGCCAGACACGGGCGGACAAAGGACATCACCAGTGTTTCCGCCGTCAGCGTTGCGCCCGACTGCTCGGCGGCATCCAGCTCCGACAGGCAGCCCGCGACAAACGGGCCGATGCGGCGCATGAATACCGATTCGAACAGCGCATCTTTCGAACCGAAGTGGTAATTCACCGCAGCCAGGTTGACTTCCGCCTGCTGGGTGATCATGCGAAGCGAGGTGGCTTCAAAACCATGCTCCACAAACAGGCGCTCCGCTACATCCAGAATGCGCGTTGCGGTATCCGGTTTGTTCGCTTCCATGTTGTCTTGTACCTTGATCGGGGTAATAAGTTGCGTCGCCTTGTCCATCATGACTTTCGAACAAGTGTTTGAAACTTACGTTCAAATTTGATGCCTGTCAAGAAATGCATCGCCGTGCTCCTGCAAATCGCCTTCAAATTGAAAGCGGCAGTCCATATTCTAGACTGCCGCTTGCTTGAAACAATTGTTTCTTTTTACAGACCGCGCAATAAATCGGCCTTGATGTCCTCGATATGCTCCAGGCCCACGGCCACGCGCAGCAGGCCTTCGGTAATACCGGCCTTGGCACGCGCCTCCGGGGTGATGCGGGCATGGGTGGTGGACGCCGGATGGGTGATGGTGCTCTTCACGTCGCCCAGGTTGGCGGTGCGCGAAATCATCTGCACCGCATCCACTACCCGCCAGGCCGCCTCGCGGCCACCGGCCACCTCGAACGACACCACCGCGCCGCCGCCCCGCTGCTGACGCCGCGCCAGTTCGTACTGCGGGTGGCTGGGCAGCCCCGGGAAGAATACGCGGGTAACGCCGGGTTGCTGCTGCAGCCATTCGGCCAGCGCCTGGGCACTGGCCACGTGTTTTTCCATGCGCAGATGCAGCGTTTCCAGGCCGGAGAGCAGCACCCAGGCGTTGAACGGCGCCAGCGTCGGGCCGGCAGTGCGCACATGCAGGTACACCTGTTCCACCAGCTTGTCGCTACCCACCACCGCGCCACCCATCACGCGGCCGTGGCCGTCCAGGTATTTGGTGGCGGAATGCACCACCAGGTCAGCACCCAGTTTCAGCGGCTGTTGCAGCGCCGGCGAGCAGAAGCAGTTGTCCACCACCAGCAGCGCGCCGGCGGCATGGGCTATGTCGGCCACCGCGGCAATATCGGCCAGGTCGGTCAGCGGGTTGGACGGCGTTTCCAGGAAGAACACCTTGGTATTCGGCTTCACCGCCGCCTGCCAGGCGTCAAGGTTGGCCGCATCCACATAGGTGACTTCCACGCCGAACTTGCCGAGGATGCCGTTGAACAGGTTGATGGTGGAACCGAACAGGCTCTGCGACGACACGATATGGTCGCCGGCCTTGAGCAGCGTCAGCATAGTCGCCTGGATCGCCGCCATGCCGCTGGCAGTGGCGATGGCACGCTCCGCCCCTTCCATCATCGCCAGCCGCTGCTGGAAGGCGCTGACGGTGGGGTTGGTGAAGCGGGAATAGGTATAACCGTCGATTTCACCCAGGAACATGGCCGCGGCCTGCGCGGCGGAGTCGAAGGTGAAACTGGAGGTCAGGTGCAGGCTCTGGCTATGCTCACGATACTCGCTGGTTTCGCGACCGCCGCGAATGGCCAGGGTTTCCGGGTGAAAATTCAGACAGGCGTCATCATTGGACATGATTTGCTCGCAATGCGGATGATGGATTAATAGCCATCGAAGATAACAAGGGTTGGCCATTGCGGCCAACCCTTGTCGTTATAAGAACATTACATCAGGTTTTGTTCGGCAACATTCAGGTTCAGGTCCACCAGCTTGCTGCTGGGGTCATCCCCTTCCGGCTGCGCCTTGCCCTTGCCGCGCGCGGCTTCGATGGCATCCAGGTAGGCTTCGTTGATGTCGCCGGTGATGTAGCAACCGCTGAAGCAGGATGCCTCGAATACATCCAGATCGCGGTTGATGCTCTGCACCGCCTGCTCCAGCGCATCCAGTTCCTGGTAGATCACCGCATCGGCGCCGATCTCGCGGGCGATCTGCTCATCGTTGCGACCGGTGGCCAGCAGTTCGGCGCGGGTCGGCATGTCGATACCGTACACGTTGGGGAAACGCACGGCCGGCGCGGCGGAGGCAAAATACACCTTCTTGGCGCCGGAGTCTCGCGCCATCTGCACGATTTCCTTGGAGGTGGTGCCGCGCACGATGGAATCGTCCACCAGCAGCACATTGCGGCCGGCAAACTCCAGCGCTACCGGGTTCAGCTTCTGGCGCACCGACTTCTTGCGCACCGCCTGACCCGGCATGATGAAGGTACGGCCGATGTAGCGGTTCTTGATGAAGCCTTCGCGGTACGGCAGGCCCAGCGCATTGGCCAGCTGCAGCGCGCTCTGGCGGCTGGAGTCCGGAATCGGGATCACCACGTCGATTTCCATGCTGGGGAACTGCTTGCGGATCTTCTCGGCCAGCATCTCGCCCATGTTCAGGCGCGACTGGTATACCGACACACCGTCGATGACCGAATCCGGGCGCGCAAAGTACACGTACTCGAACAGGCACGGCGCCAGCTTGGTGTTGGCGGCGCAGATCTTGCTGTGCATGTCACCACCGTCGAAGGTCACGTACACGCACTCGCCCGGCGCCACGTCACGCAGCAGCTTGAAGCCGGAGCAATCCAGCGCCACCGATTCAGAGGCAAACATGTACTCGGTGGAGCCATCCGCCTCGTTGCTGCCCATCACCAGCGGGCGGATGCCGTTGGGGTCGCGGAACGCCACCAGGCCGAAGCCGGCAATCATCGCCACCACGGCATAGGCGCCCTTGATGCGGCGATGCACCGCCTCCACCGCGCCGAACACCGCGTCCGGGGTCAGCGAGGCGTTTTCCACGCGCGCGGCGATCTCGTGCGCAAACACGTTCAGCAGCACTTCCGAGTCGGAGTTGGTGTTGATGTGACGCAGGTCGTTGCGGTACATGTCCGACTTCAGCTCGTCGGTGTTGGTCAGGTTGCCGTTGTGCGCCAGCACGATGCCGAACGGCGAGTTGACGTAGAACGGCTGCGCTTCGGCCAGGCTGGAAGCCGAGCCGGCGGTGGGGTAGCGCACATGGCCGATGCCGGCGTTGCCCAGCAGCGAGCGCATATTGCGGGTACGGAACACATCACGCACCAAGCCGCTGCCCTTGTGCATGTGAAAGGTCTTGCCGTTGGCCGTAACGATACCGGCTGCATCCTGACCGCGGTGCTGCAACAACTGCAGGCCGTCATACAACAGCTGGTTTACGGGCGTCCGACCTACCACCCCAAGAATTCCACACATAGTTAATCCCCAGACTACACGACTAAAAACAAGGGGTGAGAACGCACCGGCATCATCACCCCTCTTTGCTAAAACTATGAAAACTTCATCTTGTGCGCCAGCGCATCCGGCAGCCACGGCCGGCTGGCCAGGGCCAATGCCTCGAACGGCTGGGCAAACAGCGCATTCTGCCAGTCACGGGTCTTGGGCAGATCGCTCAGCCCGCCCACCATGACCACCACGGTTGCCAGCAGCAGCCCGCGCAGCAAACCGAACACGCCGCCAAAAAAGCGGTTTACGCCACCCAGGCCCACCGACTCCATCAGCACGGTCAGCGACGCCCCCAGCAGCGAGGAGCAGAACCAGGTCAGCAGCAGCAGTACCAGGAAGGCCACCACCAGCTTGATGCCCTCGCCCGGCAACGGCACGAATTCGGACAACATCGGCGCAAAGGTGCGCGCCGACCACAAGGCCAGCAGCCATGAGCCCAGCGACAGCAGTTCCACCGCCAGGCCGCGGAACAGCGAAATGGCAATCGAGCCGATGATCAGCGCCAGGATCAGGTAATCAAGCCAGGTCATCTTGCGGCATCAACCATTGATTGGCACGGCAAAGCCATTGATACCGATCTTGGCCAGGCGGCGCAGGGTGGCATCGGCTTCGGCGCGCGAGGCAAACGGCCCCATGCGCACCCGGGTTACCTCGCCCTTGCTGGTCTGCACCTTGCTGAAGCGGGCATTGATGCCGGCGGCGGCCAGCTTGCCCTTCAGGGCATCCACCTTGGCCGGGTCGGACAAGGCAGCCAGCTGCACGTTGTAATGTTTGCCGTCAGACTCGGCCTTGGCAGGTTTGTCGGTGTTCTTGCCCGAATCGCGCCCTTCCAGGATCGCCATCGGGTCGGACGACTTGCTGTCGGCCTTGGCAACATCCTGCTTCGCCGGCTCATGCTTGGGCTTGGCAGCCTGTTCGTGTTTGGCCGGCTGCTCATGCTTGGCAGGCGGCACATCGGCCTTGGCCTGCTCCTGCTTCGGCGCTTCATGTTTGGCCGGCTTGGTCGGTTTGACCGGCTCCGTCGGCAGCAGCTGCTCCACCACCGGTTTGACCGGCGCCACCTTGGCAGCGGTCGGCGCCGAAGTGGCCGGCACGGCAGCAACGGCAGCCGCCGGCGGCGGCTTGGCCACGGCGTCGGCCGGTGGCAGGCTGGCCAGCAATTCGGTTACCGGCTGCGATGCCTGCGGCGCGGTGGCCACCGGCTTCGGCGCCACGGCCTTCACCGCGGAGGCAGTCTGCAGCCCGGTGATATCCACCGATTCCGGCTTCATCGCCTGCTCCGGCATGCGGCCAACCACGTTCCACAGCACGGCTGTCGATACCGACACCAGCACGATGGCGCCAACCAGACGGCGGCGTGCGCGCTTGCGCAGCATCAGCAGTTCATCATGAGTGGAAAGGGCCATCGATATCCTCAAGCGCGATGATGGAGACGGTGTTGCATTACTTCGGCCACGGTGTGGAAAGAGCCGAAGACCACGATTCTATCATTTTCGCCCGCCCGCGATAAGGCGGCATCCCAGGCTGACGGCACGTCGGCAAAACGGCTCACTCCCTTGATGCCCATGCCCTCCAGCTCGCTGGCGATGTCATCCGCGCTGCGACCGCGCGGCATATCGAGGCCAGCCACCAGCCATTCGTCGAATTCGTCGCGCAGCAGGCTCACCACCGACGGCAGATCCTTGTCCGACAGCATGGAGAACACCGCGATGCGCTTGCTGGCAAACGCCAGGCGCTTGAGGCTGTCGGCCAGCGCACGTGCCGCATGCGGGTTGTGCCCCACGTCCAGCACCGTCAGCGGGCGGCCCGGCAGCACCTGAAAACGCCCCGGCCAGTCCACTTCCAGCAGGCCGCGCTTGATAGCGCCGATGCCCACCGGCAGCAGCGGCCGCAAGGCCTCCAGCGCCGCCAGCGCGGTAGCGGCGTTCACCAGTTGGTATTCGCCGCGCAGCGCCGGAATCGGCAGCGCGTGGCGGTGGCTGTCGCCCATGTGGAACGACCACTGGTTGTCCAGCCGGCTGATGCCGAAATCGCGACCCAGCAGCTTGAGGTCGGCGCCGATGTTGGCCGCATGCTCCAGCAGCGACTGCGGCGGGTTCGGGTCGGCACAGATCGCCACCTTGCCGGCACGGTAGATGCCGGCCTTCTCGAAGCCCACCTTCTCGCGGGTGTCGCCGAGAAAGGCCTGGTGATCCAGGTCCACGCTCACCACTACCGACACGGTGGGTTCGAACGCGTTGATCGCATCCAGGCGCCCGCCCAGCCCTACTTCCAGCACCGCCACATCCACCTGCTGCTGCATGAAGGCATACATGGCACCCAGGGTGCCGTACTCGAAATAGGTCAGCGAAGTGTCGCCGCGTGCCGCTTCCACCGCGGCAAAGCCGGCCACAATGTCTTCGTCCGCCAGCGGCTGCATGTCGATGGCGACGCGCTCGTTGTAGCGCAGGATGTGCGGCGAGGTGTAGGTACCCACCTTGAAACCGGCGCGGTTCAGCACGGTGGACAGCATGGCGCACACCGAGCCCTTGCCATTGGTGCCGCCGACAATCACCAGCGGAAAGTCAGGCGCCAGCCCCATGGCGTCGCGCACGCGGGCGACGCGGGTCAGCCCCATGTCGATGCCCACCGGGTGGGCGGCTTCCAGATAGGCCAGCCAGTCGGCCAGCGGCGCTCCGCTTGCGGGAGCCTGTACGGTAGTTGTCACGGGCAAGTCTTCAAATACGGTTTCACGTTACGGCTTACGGGGCATCCTGTTGTGGCGCCGCGTCGCGGTTCCACTGCACATAGACACGCAGCGCGCGATGCACATCCTCCGGCACCGCGCCGCGCCACACCAGCAACTGCTGGCGCCGGCCGGCGGCGTCGCGCAACTGCAGCACTACCAGCCAGATGAAGGCGGCACTGCCAGACATCAAGTGCACCGGCTGCCAGTTGCCGTCACGCTGCTGCACGCTCAATGCACCGCGGGCATCCACCCGCAATGCGCGCAACGGCGCACCCAGCAGGCCGCTCTGGCGCAGCACCATGCCCAGCGCGCCCAGCCATGCGGCCAACAGCAGCAGCGCCGGCAGCCAGTCCAGCACTGTCAGCGCCAGCAGGAACTGCAGGCTGGCCAACAGCAGCACCGCCAGCAGCAGCTTGCCGGCGCGCAACTCGGCGCCGAACGGGCTGATGCGCTGCGGGTGCATTTAAACCGGCGAGGCCGGGCTGTTCATGATGTCCGCGTCCACGGTATCCAGCAGCGTGGAATGGATCTCCACATCGAACCATTCCCAGAAGGTTTTCAGCGACATGTCCTTCGGCCACAGGTCTTCGTCCTCGTACCAGGACGCCAGTTCCATGCGGAAGATCTGTTCGTACAGTTCGTCGATGTGGGAGATGGCGTCTTCCGGCTCGTCGAACTCCGGCAGCAGCAGCACGGTGCAGTCGGCGCGCAGCGCATCCAGCGACAGGTCGATCATGTCGTTGTCCGGCACGGCGTTCAGCCAGTTCAGGAACGGGGCTTTCGGTTTGATCACGGCAACCGAGCGGTCGACAAAGTACATGGCAATCCTTTCAGAAACACCGGCACGGCGGGCGGCCGGTCAGGTTGGCGCGCATTGTAGCAGCCGGGGCCGATCAAGGCGAAGGCCGGCTAGCTGCATGCTACAATCCGCGCCTTACCGATTCACTACCAGCATTTTGCCCGCACCATGGCCCTGATTACCGTAGAAAAAGCCTGCCTTGCCTTTGGTCACCACGCCCTGCTCGACCACGTGGATTTCGCGCTGGAAGGCGGCGAAGTGGTCGCCCTCATCGGGCGCAACGGCGCCGGCAAGTCCTCGCTGCTCAAGGCCATTGCCGGCGCGGTGAAACTGGACGACGGCCGCATCAACCAGCAGAACGATCTGCGCGTGGCCTATGTGCCACAGGAGCCGGTGTTCAGCGAAGGCCACAGCGTGTTCGACGCCGTGGCCGAAGGCCTGGGCGACCTCAAGACCCTGATCGTCGACTACCACCACCTGACGCAGCAGCTGGCCGACCCTGCGGCCAACCATGAGGCGATGATGGCGCGCATGACCGAGATCCAGCACCAGCTGGAAGCGCGCGACGGCTGGCAGTTCGATGCGCTGATCCGCTCCACCCTCAGCCACCTGGGGCTGGATGCCGACACCCAGGTCAGCGACCTGTCCGGCGGCTGGAAGAAACGCGTGGCACTGGCACGCGCGCTGGCCTCGCGCCCGGACGTGCTGCTGCTGGACGAACCCACCAACCACCTGGACATGAGCGCCATCGAGTGGCTGGAGGAACTGATCCGCAACTTTGCCGGCAGCGTGCTGCTGATCACCCACGACCGCCGCTTCCTCGACAATGTCTGCACCCGCATCGTGGAGCTGGACCGCGGCCTGCTGCGCAGCTACCCCGGCAACTTCAGCGCCTACCAGGTGCGCAAGGCGGAGGAACTGGCAATCGAAGAGGAACAGAACCGCATCTTCGACAAGTTCCACGCCCAGGAAGAGGTGTGGATCCGCAAGGGCATCGAGGCACGCCGTACCCGTAATGAAGGCCGCGTGCGCCGGCTGGAGGCGATCCGCCGCGAACGCAACGCGCGCCGCGAGCGCGTGGGCCAGGTGAACTTCCAGCTCGACGCCGGCGAGCGCTCCGGCAAGCTGATCGCCGAGCTGGAGCACGTCAGCAAGGCGTATGGCGACAAGGTGTTGATCCGCGACTTCACCACCCGCATCCTGCGCGGCGACAAGATCGGCCTGATCGGCCCCAACGGCGCCGGCAAGACCACGCTGCTGAAGCTGATCCTGGCCGAGCTGCAGCCGGACAGCGGCACGGTAAAACAGGGCACCAAGCTGGAAGTGGCCTACTTCGACCAGTTCCGCACCCAGCTGGATGAAGAGGCCAGCGTGGCCGACATCATCAGCCAGGGCAACGATTACGTGGAAATCGCCGGCCAGAAGAAGCACGTGATGAGCTATCTGGAGGACTTCCTGTTCTCGCCGCAGCGCGCGCGCAGCCCGGTGCGCTCGCTGTCCGGCGGCGAGCGCAACCGCCTGCTGCTGGCCCGGCTGTTCACCCGCCCGGCCAACGTACTGGTGCTGGACGAACCCACCAACGACCTGGATATCGACACCCTGGAGCTGCTGGAAGACGTCATCACCAATTACGCCGGCACCGTGTTCCTGGTGAGCCACGACCGCGCCTTCCTCGACAACGTGGTGACGCAGGTGATTGCCTTCGAAGGCAACGGCCAGCTGGAGGAATACCCGGGCGGCTACCAGGACTGGGTGGACACCCGCGCGCGCATGGCGGCCATGCGGCAGGAAACCCAGCGCAAGGCCGCTGCGGCCAACCCTGAGCCGAGCAAGCAGGAGCGCGACCGCAGCAACCGCACACAAAAGCTGAGCTTTAATGAAAAGCGCGAGCTGGAGCGGCTGCCGGAGGAAATCGCCGCGCTGGAGACCGAGCAGGCCGAGTTGCAAACCCGGCTGCAAGACCCGAACATCTACCGCGATGCGCCGCAGGACGCGCGCAGCATGCAAGGCCGCATCGAGGAAATCGAACTGGCCCTGCTGGAGAAACTGGAGCGCTGGGAACTGCTGGAGGCCAAACAGGGATGAGAAACGCCGTCACCGTGCTGCTGCTCGCCATCGTGGTAACGGCGTGCAGCACCAGCCAGCCACCGGTCAAAAAGGCCAGGGCGCCGGTGCCAACGGTGACGCTTTCCAGCCTGCAGGCCGACGGCATCAGCCGCGAGATCCTGCTGTACACCATGAGCATGCTGGACATCGACTACCAGTTCGGCGGCAATAACCCGGAGGCAGGCCTCGATTGCAGCGGCCTGGTGGCCTACATCTACAAGAATGCGGCCGGCGTCAGCCTGCCGCACAACGCCGCGCAAATCGCCAACCTGGCGCGGCCGATCAGCAATAGCCAGCTGCGTGTCGGCGACCTGGTGTTCTTCAACACCCTGGGCCGCCCGTTCTCGCACATGGGCATCTATATCGGCGACGGCAAGTTCGTGCACGCACCGCGCAGCCACAGCACCATCCGCGTCGAGCGGCTGGACAACAACTACTTCGCCGCCCGCTACCAGGGCGCGCGCACCCTGTTCGACTGATGGACTCCTCGGGAAACCTTCGTCGCAATACTGCGTTACTCTCGATGGTTCCTCCTTGCATATAAACCATATGCGGCGCCGGAATTTTCCGTTCGCGCCTTGTCTTGCCTAGTCTTGCCTAGTCTTGTCTACCAACCAGGCGTTTTCGAGGTGCCCATATGAACCCCACCCCCGGCTGGCGCGAACGCTGGCAGAACTTCAGCACCCGCCTGCCGGCGCTGCACCGCGACGGCATCAGCCTGCCCGCTTCCCTGCTGCTGTCGCAGCTGCAGAAAGCGCTGGACGGCGACGAGCTGGCGGTGGAGGGGCTGCAATTCGACGATACCGGCGGCGAGCTACGCCTGCTGCTGAAAAAGCCCGGCCAGCGCCTGCTGATCATCCAGTTCCGCTTTGCACCGGTGGACTGGCCGGCGCGGCGCATCGATGTCGAATTCAGCCTGCAGGGCGAGAATCGTGACCGCAGCCTGGCCGGCCGTGCGCTGGGCAAGCTGGTGCAGCTGGGGCTGGAAAGCGGCCTGGGCCTGCGCGCACTGCAAAGGTTGGCCGCACCGCTGGGCTGGCTGGAACTGCAGGACGGCCGCGCCAGCGTGCACCTGCAGCAGGTGCCGTCCGTCGCCCGCTGGCTGCAGCAGCCACTGCTGGGCAAGCCGCTGGCCGAGCGGCTGCAGCTGGCTGCCATCGACACCCGCGACAATGCACTGCGCCTGCGGCTGGCGCGCATCTCTAACCCAGCGGCGCAAAATCCGGACAGTACAGCCGCATAAAAACAGACAACAAACCGGCCGCCGGTTTACCAGGCCACTAAAGGCCGCACCACGGTGCGGCTTTTTGCTTTCATGCCGTCTCTGGCTACAGTGATAGAAACCGCACGCGGAGGCTTACATGCTGCACAAACGCATCCTGACACTATGGCCGGCCTTCATTACCGCCGCCCTGGCCACCACCTGCTTCTTCTCGGTGTTCGACCCGTACGAGCTGACGCTGCACGGCGCGCGGCTGTTCGAGGACAAGCTCACCGCCTACTCGGTATTCTTCCTGTGCGCCTGGGGCTTTGGCACCCTCAACGCGGCGCTGATCCTGTTCCTGGCACGCGAGCAGCGCGACATCAACGGCTTCGAGCTGCCACCGGTGGACCCGGACGCCAAGTACGACCCGGAACCGGACTAGCCGACACAAAACAATGCGGCCAACCTTGTGCAAGGTTGGCCGCATGCTCGAGACGCTACGCTCAGCCCTGGCGCTCGACGATCACGTAGTACTTGCGCACTGGTTGCAGCACGCGGAACTCGCCGCGAAAGCCGGCCGGAATCACCGCCGCCTCGCCCGGGCCGAACTCCCACGCCTCCCCAGCCTCGTTGCTCAGCCGCACCCGGCCGCTGATCACGCAGAAGAACTCGTCCTTGCCTGCCGCAAAGGCAATACGCCAGGCGCCGGTTTCGCAGCCCCAGATGCCGGCCGAACACACGCCGTCATGGCTATCGAAGGCATTCCAGGTTTCCCGCCGCGGGTTGCCCGCCACCAGCCGCGCCGGGTTCGGGTAGTCAATGGACGGCGCCTGTGCGCCGGTTTCGATCACGACAATCTGCTGCATTTCACTCTCCATACATGCAAAAAGCCTGTTTACGATCTCGCGAGCTAGAGCGAGACAAGGCGAAAACGGCTGAGGAAGCGGAGTTTACAAATGGTAAATGAGCATTCCGAAGCCGTTTTTAACGCCGTATCGCCGACGCACAGCAAATCGCAAGCAGGTTCTTACAGCCAGCCCAGCCCCTTGAGCATCACCAGCGCGATCAGCAGCGGTGTGATGCACTTGAGCAGCAGGTATACCACGCCTACCACCGCGCCGTTGGCCAGCGTGCCATCGTTGCTCAGCGCCGCCTGCAGCTTGCTCTTGCCCCACACCCAGCCCACGAACAGGCAGATGCAGATGCCGCCCAGCGGCAGCAGGATATTGGAGCTGAGGTAGTCGAACAGGTCGAAGAAAGTCATGCCGAACAGTTTGACACCGGCCAGCGTGCTATTGGACAGCGCACAGCTGGCACCCACCAGCGCCAGCAGCAGCAGGCTCAGCACCGTGGCCCGCAGACGGCTGATGCCCAAACGGCCCACCATCACCGACACCGGCACCTCCAGCAACGACAGCATGGCGCCGGTGGCGGCCACTGCCGACAGCACGAAGAACAGCACCATGAACAGGTGGCCCATCGGCATGCTGGCAAACACCGCCGGAATGGTGATGAACAGCAGCGACGGGCCGGCCTCCGGCTTGAAGCCGAAGCTGAACACCGCCGGGAAGATGGCGATGCCGGCCAGCATCGACACGAACAGGTCGGCCGCCATTACCCGCAGCGTGGTGGCAGGCACGTTCTGCTCATCGCGGAAGTAGCTGCCATAGGTGATCATGGTACCCATGCCGATGGACAGCTTGAAGAACGCCAGCCCCATGGCCACCAGCACCACGCCGGCGTTGAGCTTGCTCCAGTCCGGCGTGAACAGGAAGGACAAGCCGGCGGCGGCACCCGGCAGCATCAGGCTGCGCACGCCAATCACCAGCAGCAGGATGAACAGCAGCGGCATCAGCTTCTTGGTGACTGCCTCGATGCCCTTGGCCACGCCGCACATCAGGATGCCGCCGATCAGCAGCAGCACGCCCCACTGCCACAGCAGCGCCTGCAGCGGATCGCTGATCAGCGCGCCGAATGCCGCGGAAGTCAGCTTGGGGTCGCTGGACAGAATATCGCCGCGCAAGGCCTTGAATACGTAGGCGAACACCCAGCCGGCCACTTCGGAATAGAACGACATGATCAGGAACGCCGCCAGCACGCCGGCCACCCCGACCAGCCACCACGGCTGCCGCGCCGGCGCCAGCTTGCGCAGCGTACTCACCGCATCGGCCTTGGCACGGCGACCAAGGGTGATTTCGGCGATCATCACCGGCAGCCCTACCAGCAGGGTTGCCAGCAGGTAGACCACCAGAAAGCCGGCACCGCCGTTGGCGCCGGTAACGTAGGGAAACTTCCAGATATTGCCCAGCCCCACCGCCGAGCCCAGGGTAGCGGCCAGGACGCCGAAACTGGAGGTAAAACCGTCACGCGATTTGCCCGCTGCCTCATTGGGCGCGGGTCTGCCTTGTTTGCTCATTTCTAGTCCCACAGAAAACCGAACTCACGCCCACATTGCTTGTGGCAACGGGGCAACCTCCCTGCGTCTGGCAGGGAAGCGCGGATTCTGCAGTGCACAACAGGCTACGTAAAGCGCTTTGCAGACTTTATACAATTCACACGAGGCGTTGCTGCAAGGCGGACAGCCACCGCTCGCAGGCGGCCAGCTGCGCCAGCGTCACGAACTCGTCCGGCCGATGCGCCTGCACGATGGAACCCGGCCCGCACACCACGCAGGCAATGCCGGCTTCGGCAAAACGCCCGGCTTCGGTGGTGTAGGCCACCGCATCGCCCCCCTGGCAGGCGCACAGCGCCGCCACGTGCTGGCGGATTTCGCAACCGTCTTCCGACTGGAACGGCGGGCAGTTCACCAGCGGCTCGAAGCTGATGTCCGCCTCCGGCGCCACCTGGCGCATCTCTTGCAGCAGGTTGGCCGCATAGTCGCGCACCGAGCTGACGAAACGCTCGTGCTGGTCGCCCGGCAGCCAGCGTACCTCGAACACGAATTCACAACTTTTGGGCACGATGTTGGCCGCATTGCCGCCGCTGATCAGCCCGGTCTGCAAGGTGGTGAACGGCACGTCATACAAGGGGTGGCGATTGCCGAACGAGGCCTCGGTATCGGCCAGTTTGCGGATGTGGGTGATCAGCCGCGCCGCGTACTCGATGGCATTCACCCCCTGCGGCGTCAGCGAGGAATGTGCCGCCCGCCCCTGCACGCTGCAGCGGTAGTGGGCAATGCCCTTGTGTGCCACCACCGGGCGCATGCCGGTGGGCTCGCCGATGATGCAGCCGGCCACCGGCACCTGCCGCGCCTGCAGGTCGGCAATCAGCCGCCCCACGCCCAGACAGCCGACTTCCTCGTCGTAGGACAGCGCAATGCCCAGGCTGCGTTGCCAGGACTGCTCGCCCGCCAGCTTCACCCACGCCGGCACCTGCGCCAGCACGCAGGCGATGAAGCCCTTCATGTCGGCGCTGCCGCGGCCATAGATCTTGCCATCGTGCCGGCTCAGCGCGAACGGCGGGTAGCTCCACAGCTGGCCATCCACCGGCACCACGTCGGTGTGCCCGGACAGGATGATGGCCGGCAACGCAGCATCGCCGATCGCCGCATACAGATTGGCCTTGCTGCCGTCATCATTGTGCGTCAGCGTGGCACGGATGCCGTACTCGGCCAGATAGTCGACTACCCAGTCGATCAAGGCCAGATTGGATTCGCGGCTGGTGGTATCGAACGACAGCAGGCGTTCGAGAATGGCAAGCGTGGCGGCAGCAGGCTGAGCAGACATGATGGCGATCCGGCGGGCTCGAATTAAGATGCCCAGCATAACCAATTGCCCGCCCGCTGCAAACGCCGCCCGTGGCGGATGCGTGCAGAAATAATGCTGCCTGCTCTTGGCAAGCACAGGCACAGCGGGTATTATCCGGTCTCTCTATGGCGGGCCCCCCCG
This sequence comes from Vogesella sp. LIG4, assembly GCF_900090205.1. Lineage (NCBI taxonomy): Bacteria > Pseudomonadati > Pseudomonadota > Betaproteobacteria > Neisseriales > Chromobacteriaceae > Vogesella > Vogesella sp. LIG4. Next base: position 3,497,510 of record NZ_LT607802.1, read on the forward strand.
CATTGTACGGTAGTGAACCTGGTCAGGTCCGGAAGGAAGCAGCCACAGCTATTTAGTGCAAGTGCCGGGGTTCAGGCTCGCCACCCCTCCCCCTCCTCGCTACAGCCAGATTGCTTGCTTATTTCATAAAACTGAGCAAGCGCAAACTGTCGATCAAAATCTATCGATAATTCGACGAGCATTTTTTGCGTCTGCGCAAACAAAATCCTGCTATCATATGCATTACACAAGGACGTAAGGCAACGACCTCGCGTCCACTTGGTTTTATTCATTCGTCACTCGGACTTCACGTCCGAATCCCAAACATACATGTAGCGAGGAACGCCATGAAACTGTTTGAAAAAATCGCGAATCCGCGAGAAATCCGCCGTAAACTGGGCCTCAACCAGCAGGAATTCTGGAGCCGCATCGGCGTTACCCAATCCGGCGGCAGCCGCTACGAAAGTGGCCGCAACATGCCGAAGCCGGTTCGCGAACTGCTGCGCCTGGTACACGTTGAGCAGATCGACCTGTCCAAGGTACGCCGCGAAGACTTTGAAATCGTGGAATACCTGAAGGAAACCCATCCGGACCTGTACAAGAGCCTGCGCAAGGCCGTACGCGCCCGCATGGAAGCACAGGGCGACGTCAGCGCCGAAGCCAGCGAAGCCTGAGCGCTTTCGCATGAAAGCAAAAACACCCGCCGCGGCGGGTGTTTTTTTATTGTTCTGCATACGAAAGCCGTCAGTCCGACGTCGGGTTGCGCACCAGCAGCACCGGCACATCGGCCTGCTTGAGCACGCCTTCGGCCACGCTGCCCATCAGCAGGTGCATCAGGCCGCCCAGACCGTGCGTGCCCATCACCAGCAGATCCCCGCCCCAGCTGTTGGCATCCTCCACGATCACGCTGGCGATACGGTCGCCCCAGCTTTCCAGGATGGCGGTTTCCGGCTTGATGCCCAGTTCCTCCACCTTGTCGCGACAGGCTGCCAGCACCTGCTCGCCGGCCTTCTTGATCGAGCCCTGCAACTCGGCCGCATCAAGAAACTCGGCGCCACCCCAGCCAAACTGGGCCAGATCCACCACGTGCACCAGGCGCACCTTGGCCCCAACCTCTTTCGCAAGCTTGCAGGCCTCGGCCAGCGCCAGTGCGGATGTCGCACTATCGTCCACCGGCACAAAAATTCGCTGATACATATCCCCCCTCACTTCCTGCTGATTATGAGACAGTCCCAGTCTAGCGCAATCCCAGCCAAAGGCATTGATAAACGTTGACTGCATAGGCAGTATGGCCGGGCTTAGCTTTTTCGCATAGAGACCACCATGGCCCGCATCCGGCTGGAGCTGCCCTCCCGCTTCATTTTCGATACCCGCATCCAGGTGCACATCGGCGACATCAACTACGGTGGCCACCTGGGCAACGACGCCGTGCTGCGCCTGGCGCACGAGGCACGGTTGCGCCTCCTGAAACAGCATGGCTACAGCGAACTCGACATCGAAGGCCTGGGCCTGATCATGACCGACGCCGCCGTGGTTTACCGTGCCGAGGCCTTTCATGGCGACCTCCTGCGCTTTCAGCTTGCGCTGATTGACTTCAATCAATATGGTTGCGACATCGCCTATCTGGTCAGCGATGACAAGACCGGTAAAGAAGTGGCAAGATTGAAAACAGGCATCGTTTTCTTCGATTACCAAAGCCGCAAGATTGCCCCGATACCCGCAGCATTCCGCCTGCGCTTCGAAGAACAACAGACAGGAGCAGCGCCATGAAAAAATACGCGCCCAATAGCCCGGAAGCCATTGCCCGCATACTCGCCATGTTCATGATCACCGACGGCAACATGGACCCGCGCGAGATCGAAACCCTGGAAACCCTGCACGTCTACCAGCTGGTCGGCCTGACCCGCAAGGACTTCATCGGCGTACTGATGGAGTACTGCGACGACATCTCCGACGAAGCCGAAGCCGACGGCACCATCCACCTGCTGAGCCCGGAACGCATCAACGCCATCCTCGATGCGGTAACCGAGCGCAACAAGCGCATGCTGTGCTGCGCACTGGCGCTGGACACCTGCAAGGCCGACAAGGAAATCAGCGATTCCGAGATGCTGCTGCTGCGTCACATGATGGCGCACTGGAACATCACACTGGATGACCTGCAGACCGAACTGAGCAAGGGCTGAGCCCCGCCGCTACCCGACAGCCACCGACGGGCTTCGTCAACACCCAGCCGCCGATGGCGGCTGTTTGCATTAGCACGACACCATAGGACACCTCGAAAAATCCTGATTTCCAAGTGAGTAACGCAGTATCGCGACGGAAGCGGGAATTTTGCGAGGTGCCCCATAACAATACAGGGCCAATACCTCATGAACCCTCGTTTCACCGGCAGCGAGCAGTACGTTGCCACCGACGACCTGATGCTGGCCGTCAACGCCGCCATCACCCTGCAGCGCCCGCTGCTGGTCAAGGGCGAGCCCGGCACCGGCAAAACCATGCTGGCCGAGGAGCTGGCCGCTGCGCTGGGCAAGCAGCTGATCGTCTGGCCGATCAAGTCCACCACCAAGGCACAGCACGGGCTGTACGAATACGATGCCGTATCCAGGCTGCGCGATTCGCAGCTGGGCAGCGAGCGTGTGCACGACATCCGCAACTACATCATCAAGGGCAAGCTGTGGCAGGCATTCGAGGCCGACGAGGCACCGGTGCTGCTGATCGATGAAATCGACAAGGCCGACATCGAATTCCCCAACGACCTGCTGCGCGAACTGGACCAGATGGAGTTCTTCGTGCACGAAACCCAGGAATTCGTGCGTGCGCGCCAGCGCCCCATCATCATCATTACCTCCAACAACGAGAAGGAGCTGCCGGACGCCTTCCTGCGCCGCTGCTTCTTCCACTACATCCGCTTTCCGGATCGCGACACGCTGCAGAGCATCATTGACGTGCACTACCCGGACATCGAGCAGGAGCTGGTAGGCGCAGCACTGGAAGTGTTCACCGGCATCCGCGAGCTGCAGGGCCTGAAGAAGAAACCGTCCACCTCGGAGCTGCTGGACTGGCTGAAACTGCTGCGGCACGAAACCATCCAGGCGGCACAACTGCGCGAGCAACACGCGCAGCAGCAACTGCCGCCACTGGCCGGCGCGCTGCTGAAGAACGAGCAGGACGTGCAGCTGTTCGAGCGGCTGATGCAGATGGCCAGGATGCGGCGCGGCTGATGGACGCGCACTGGCAAGGCCTGATCGACGCCTTCGACGACCAGCTGAGGTTGGCCGCACGCAGCGAACACACCCGCCTGGCCTACCGGCGCGACCTCACCCGGCTGGCCGAACTGCTGGCCGACACGCCGCCGGCAGAAGTGGACGGCCCGCGCATCCAGCGCGCACTGGGGCAGTTGCGCCGCGAGGAGCTGTCGCCGCGCACCCTGGCGCGCATGCTGTCCACCTGGCGCAGCCTGTACGACTGGATGCTGCGCCGCGACTGGGTTGCGGCCAACCCTTGTGCCGGCCTGCGCGCACCGCGCGCCGGCAAACGCCTGCCCAAGGTGTTGAGCGTGGATGGCGCCATGCAGCTGCTGGACAGCACGCCGGAAGACGAACACGACGTCCGCGACCAGGCTATCTTCGAACTGATGTACTCCTCCGGCCTGCGGCTATCGGAAACCGTGGCGCTGAACCTGGCCGACCTGGATCTCGATACCGCGCTGGTGAAGGTGCACGGCAAGGGCAACCGCGAACGCATCCTGCCGGTGGGCAAGCAGGCACTGGCAGCACTGCGGCGCTGGTTGCCACTGCGCCAGCCGGCGGAAGGCGAAGAGGCGCTGTTCCTGTCGCGGCGCGGCACGCGTATCAGCAGCCGGCAACTGGCGCGCCGGCTGGAAAGCTGGGCACTGCGCAGCGGCAGCGAGCAGCACGTGCACCCGCACATGCTGCGCCACTCCTTTGCCAGCCACATGCTGCAATCCTCCGGCGACCTGCGCGCGGTGCAGGAGCTGCTCGGCCACGCCAACCTGGCCACCACGCAGATCTACACCAGCCTGGACTTCCAGCACCTGGCCAAGGTCTACGACGACGCCCACCCGCGAGCACGCAAAAAAACCGCTGGCGACGAGTAGATCACAAGAAAAAACGGCACCCGCAGGTGCCGTTTTTTCTTGTACGTTGGCCGCAAGCTCAGCGCGACTTCACGAACGGAATGCCGATCGCCTTCGGCGCCACCGCACGACCCATGAAGCCGGCCAGCAGCACCACGGTCAGCACGTAGGGAATCGCCTGGATGAAGGCATCCGGAATGCTGCCGATCAGCGGCAGCGGCACGCCCTGCAGGCGGATCTGGATGGCATCGGTAAAGGCGAACAGCAGGCAGCCGGATACCGCCGCCCACGGCCGCCACTTGCCGAAGATCAGCGCCGCCAGCGCCAGGTAGCCCTTGCCGGCAGTCATGTCCTGGATGAAGGCGCCGGTCTGCGCCAGCACCAGGTAGGCACCGGCCACGCCACACAGCGCGCCGCTGATCAGCTGGGCGATGTAACGCACCCCCTTGACGCTGATACCGGCGGCATCGGCGGCATGCGGGTTTTCGCCCACCGCGCGCAGGCGCAGGCCGAAGCGGCTCTGGTACACCACCCAGCTCACCACGATGATCAGGGCCATCGCCAGGTACACCAGCACATTGTGGCCGAGGAAGGTTTTCAGCGCCGTGCTCTGCGCGATGGTATCGGCAAACGGCAGCTGCACCGCGGTGAAGCGCGCGTCGTCGTCCAGCGTCGGCGTGCGACCGCCCTGCTGGAACCAGGCCAGCGCCAGCACCGGCGTCACGCCGGACACCATCATGTTGATGGCCACCGCGGAAATCAGCTGGTTGCCGTTGTAGCCGATCGACACCACGCCATGCAGCAGCGCCACCAGCATGCCCACCGCAATGCCGGCGCCCAGCCCGGCCCACGGCGAATGCGCCAGGTAGGCAACGCAGGCGGCGGCAAACGCTGCGGCCAACATCTTGCCCTCCAACGCCAGATCGACAATACCGGAACGCTCGGAGAACAGGCCGGCCAGCGCCGCCAGCACCAGCGGGGTGCTCACGCGCAGCGTGGCATCCAGCACGCTAAAGAAAATCTCCATCTCAGCCCTCCTTCTTCAGCATGCGTTTGAACGCCAGCGACAACGGGGTCTGGAACAGGTTTTCCAGCGCGCCGCAGAACAGGATGATCAGGCCCTGGGTAAAGATGATCATCTCGCGGGTGATGGCAGGCTTCTCGAACGACAGGTCCAGGCCGCCCTGGGTCAGCGCGCCGAACAGCAGCGCCGACAGCAGGATGCCCACCGGATGGTTGCGCCCCATCAGCGCCACGGCAATGCCGACAAAGCCGATGCCGTTGGTGAAGCCCAGGTTCATGCGGTGGGTGGAGCCCAGCAGCTCGTTGATGGATGCCATGCCGGCCAGCGCGCCGGATACACACATCACCAGGATGATGATCTTGTCCACCGGCATGCCGGCGTAACGCGCCGCCTTCTCGTTGAGGCCCACCGTGCGGGTAACGAAGCCCTGCGGGCTATGCCACACCACCACGTAGAACAGCACCAGTGCCAGGATGGCCAGGAAGAAGCTAGCGTTCAGCGGCGTATTCGGCAGCACGAAGCCCAGCGGTGCAAACACATCCTTCAGCAACGGCACCCAGGCCGTCTGGGCGAAAGTCACCGTGGCCGGCACCTGCGAGCCGGGCATGCGCAGCTTGTCCACCAGCAGCCAGTTCATCAGCGAGCTGGCAATGAAGTTGAACATGATGGTGGTCACCACGATGTGGCTGCCGCGCTTGGCCTGCAGCCAGGCCGGCACGAAGGCCCAGGCAGCGCCGAACAGGATGGCGCCCAGCAGCGCCAGCGGAATCAGCAGCCAGCCGGGCAGACCGCCGAACTGCAGGCACACCAGGGTCACCCCCAGGCCGGACAGATACATCTGGCCCTCGCCGCCGATATTGAACAGGCCGGCATGGAATGCCGCCGCCACCGCCAGACCGGTAAAGATGAAGCTGGTGGTGTAGAACAACGTGTAGCCGATGCCTTCCGGGTAACCGAAGGCGCCATTGATCAGCAGTTTCAGGCACTCGATCGGGTCTTCGCCGATCAGTGCGATCACCAGGCCGGATACGAACAGTGCCGCCACCAGGTTCAGCACCGGCATCAGCCACAGTGCTGCCCAGCGCGGCAGATTGGCAGGCTGACTCATTTATGCCCCCCCATCAACAGACCCAGCGAGGTAGTGGTGGCCTCTGCCGCCGACAGCTCGCCGGAAATCGCGCCGGCATTCATTACGATGATGCGGTCGCTCAAAGCCAGAATTTCGTCCAGTTCCACCGACACCAGCAGCAGCGCCTTGCCTTCGTCGCGCAGCTGCAGCAGGCGTTTGTGGATGAACTCGATGGCACCAATGTCCACGCCGCGCGTGGGCTGGCCGATCAGCATCAGCTCCGGGTTGGCGTGGATTTCGCGCGCCAGGATCACCTTTTGCTGGTTGCCGCCGGAAAACAGGCCGATGCGGCGATGCGTCAGCGCCGGGCGCACGTCGAACTCGCGGATGAAGCGGCGGCAGCGCTCGACGATGGCCTTGCGGCTGAACAGCCCGCCACGGCGAATGGACGGATCGTTGTGATAACCCAGGATGGCGTTCTCGAAGGTGGAGAAGTCCTTCACCAGCCCTTCGCGCGAACGGTCTTCCGGCACGTGGGCAATGCCCAGCCTGCGGTAGGCGGCCGCCTTGGGTTCACGGGTCTTCAGCGTGCTCAGTTCGGTGCCATTGAAGTTCACCGAGCCCGAGGTGGCCTCGCGCATGCCGGACAGCACCTCCAGCAGTTCGGACTGGCCGTTGCCGGACACGCCGGCGATGCCGACGATCTCGCCGGCGCGCAGCTCGAAACCGATGTCTTTGAGCAGCGCCACGCCGCGCTCGTCCACCAGGTTCAGGCCGGACACCGCCAGCACCGTCTTGCCCGGTCTGGCCGGCGCCTTGTCCAGCTGCAGGTTCACCTTGCGGCCAACCATCAGGTCGGCCAGGTCTTCCTTGCCCACCTCGGCGGTCACCACCTGGCCCACCACCTCGCCGGCACGCATCACGGTGACGGTATCGGTGATGTCCAGCACTTCGCGCAGCTTGTGGGTGATCAGGATCACCGTCTTGCCCTGCTGCTTCAGCAGCCGCAGGATGCGGAACAGGTCATCGGCTTCCTGCGGCGTCAGCACCGCGGTCGGCTCGTCCAGGATCAGCACGTCGGCGCCGCGGTACAGCGCCTTGAGGATTTCCACCCGCTGCTGGCTGCCCACGCCCAGCTCGCCCACGATGGCGTCCGGGTCGACCTGCAGGCCGTAGTCGCGGTTGAGGTCCGCCAGGTGGCGGCGCGCGGCGGCCAGGCTGGCATCCAGGCGCACACCCTCTTCCGCGCCCAGCACGATGTTTTCCAGCACGGTGAACGGGTCCACCAGCATGAAGTGCTGATGCACCATGCCGATGCCCTTGGCGATCGCATCCTGGCTGGAGCGGATGCGCTCCTCCTTGCCGTTGATGCGAATGGTTCCGGAATCCGCGTGATAGTAGCCGTAGAGGATACTCATCAGGGTGGATTTGCCCGCTCCGTTTTCACCGATGACGCCGTGAATGGAGCCCTTGCGGATGCCGAAGCTGATGTTCTTGTTGGCGTGCACTTCGCCGAAGTGCTTGTTGACGCCTATGAGCTCGATGGCTAATTCGGCCATATGTGTGTGCTTTCGCTCGGAATGCGGCCCGGATATTGCTGCGCCGCAAAAACGCCGCATCATGAAAGCGCGGCAAGCAGGCCCAGCCTGCTTGCCGCGTTGCTTATCCGGATATCGGACTTTTTTGGCTTATTTCACCGGGCAGCTGTTGGCCGCACGGTAATCGACAACCTTCACCTTGCCGGAAATGATGTCTTTCTTGGCCTGGTTGATCTTGCCTTCCATCGCCTTGCTGATCAGCTTGCGGTTGTTGTCGTCCAGCGCCCAGTCCACGCCGCCTTCCTTCAGGCCCATGGTCACCACACCCGACTTCCAGGTGCCGTTCTTGCCGGCCATGAACAGGTTGTACACGGCGTTATCCACGCGCTTGAGCATGGAGGTCAGCACGAAGCCCGGGAACAGGTGGTTCTGGTTGGAATCCACGCCGATGCCCAGCTTGTTCTTGTCCTTGGCGGCCTGCAGCACGCCCATGCCGGTGCCGCCGGCGGCGTGGAATACCACGTCAACGCCACGGTCGAACTGGCTGCGCGCCAGCTCGCCGCCGCGGGCCGGGTCATTGAAGGCCTGCGGGGTGGTGCCGGTCATGTTGGAGATTACTTCCACCTTGCTGTCGGCAGCCTTGGCACCCTGCGCGTAGCCGCAATCGAAGGCGCGGATCAGCGGCACGTCCATGCCACCCACGAAGCCCACCTTGTGCGACTTGGAGGCCATGGCGGCAGCCATGCCCACCAGGTAGGAGCCTTCCTGCTCCTTGAACAGCACGGACTGCACGTTGTCGCCCTTGGCCACATCGTCAACGATGGCGAATTTCACCTTCGGGAACTCGGTGGCAACGGTCTGCACAGCCTGGGTGAAGGAGAAGCCGACGGCCACGATCAGGTCAACGTTCTTGCGCGCCAGGTTGCGCAGCACCTGTTCCTTCTGAGCCTCGTTGGCGATCTGGGCTTCGCGGTAGGCCACGCCGGTGGCTTTCTTGAAGCGCTCGGCGCCGGTGTAGGCGGCTTCGTTGAAGCTCTTGTCGAACTTGCCGGCCTGGTCGTACACCACGGCCGGGGTGAAGGCGAAGCTGGAGGAGGCCGCCACCATCATGGCAGCAGCGGCAATGGCGAAGCCCCGTTTCTTGGCATTCAGCATGAGATTGTTTCTCCCAATGTGCGTATCGTTTGGATTGGCTCAAGCATGGTAGCGGCAATGCCGCGCAGTCGCATGTCTTGCAGCACTTTAGTATTCGCAGCAGTGCAGGCCGTACGGCGCAAAATCACTGCTCAAATTTCAGGCAGGGGCGTGATTATACGCATAGCGCCAAAAGTTATCAGGGGATTTTTGCTGCCGGCGGCCAGTCCCTTGGAACAGGTTGCCGCCAGTGGCCCCGCCATTGGCTTATTGTGCCGGCAGCTGTTGCAACAGCGTCGACAACAGCGCGCACACCGACTGCTCGCGCACCGCGTGGCGGTCGCCGGCAAAGTGTTGCGTCCATGTCAAAGGACTGGCCAGTGCCGCGCCGGCAATCGCAAAGCACACCATGCCCACCGGCTTGGCCGCCGTACCGCCGCCGGGGCCGGCCACGCCGGATACCGCCAGCGCCCAGTCGGCGCCGGCCAGTCGCAGTGCCCCCTCGGCCATGGCAGCCGCCACCGGCTCACTGACGGCACCATGCTGTTGCAGCAGCGCCGCCGGCACGCCCAGCACACGCTGCTTGATCTCGTCGCTATAGCTCACCACCGCCATGTCGAACCAGCCGGAGCTGCCGGCGATCTCGGTGATGGCCGCGGCCACGCCGCCGCCGGTGCAGGATTCCGCCGTGGTGACACGTTGGCCGCATGCGGCCAACCTTGTACCCAGCTGCGCTGCCAGCTGCCATTTATCCATGCCAGCGCACCCGTTATCCATGCTTGCGCTCCAGGTAATGCCGCACCAGGCCGGCGGTGGAAGCATCGTGCCGCCCGCCGCCACCGGCATCCATTTCCGTCAGCAGCCGCTTGGCCAGCTGCTTGCCGTATTCCACGCCCCACTGGTCGAAAGAGTTCACCCCCCAGATTGCGCCCTGCACGAACACCTTGTGCTCGTACAGCGCCAGCAGCATGCCCAGGCTGTACGGCGTTACCTGGTCCAGCGCAATGGTGTTGGACGGCTGGTTACCGGGAAACAGTTTCTGCGGCAGCAGCATGTCCAGCTCGTCGCCACTGACGCCGCCCAGCTCCTGCAACACCTCGGCCTCGCTCTTGCCGCGCATCAGCGCCTCGGCCTGGGCGAAGCAATTGGCCACCAGCACCTGGTGCTGGCCATCCAGCGGGTAGTGGCTGTTCATCGGCACGATGAAATCGCAGGGCACCAGCCGCGTACCCTGGTGCAGCAGCTGGAAGAAGGCATGCTGACTGTTGACGCCCTCCTCGCCCCAGATCACCGGGCCGGTATCGAAGTCCAGCCGCTCGCCGCAGCGCCCCACCCGCTTGCCGTTGGACTCCATGTCCAGCTGCTGGATGTGCGCCGGCAGCCGGCGCAGGCCGTGGTCGTACGGCATGATGGCGTGGGTGTGCGCACCATAGAAGGTGTTGTACCAGATGCCGATCAGCCCCAGCAGCACCGGCATGTTGCGGGCGAACGGGGTTTCGAAGAAGTGGCGGTCCATGCGCGCGCCGCCAGCCAGGAACTGGCGGAAGTTGTCGGCGCCGATGGCCAGCACCACCGGCAGGCCGATGGCCGACCACACCGAATAGCGGCCGCCCACCCAGTCCCAGAAACCGAACATGTGCGCGGTATCGATGCCGAAGGCCTGCACCGCGGCGGCATTGGTGGACACTGCCACGAAATGCCGCGGCACCGCCGCCTCGCCGGCGGCCGCCACCAGCCAGCGCCGCGCGGCCTGCGCATTGAGCAGCGTCTCCGGCGTGGTAAACGATTTGGAGGCGACGATGAACAGCGTGCTGGCCGGGTCGCACTGCGCCAGCACCTGCGCCAGATGCTGGCCATCGACGTTGGAGACGAAATCCACCGCCAGCCCCGGCTGGGCGTACGGCTTCAATGCTTCGGCCACCATCAGCGGCCCCAGGTCGGAGCCGCCGATGCCGATATTCACCACCCGACGGATGCGCTGGCCGTCATGCCCCAGCCAGGCACCGCTGCGCACCCGCTCGGCAAAGTCGCATACGCGCTGCAGCTCGGCATGCACCTGCGGCACCACGTCCACGCCATCCAGCGGCAGCGTGGCGTCCGGCGGCAGCCGCAACGCGGTGTGCAGCACCGCGCGGCCTTCGCTGACATTGATGCGCTCGCCGCTGCGCATCCATTGCAGCCACTGCCCAAGGTTGGCCGCATCGGCCAGCTCCAGCAGCAATTCCAGCGTGCGGTCAGTGATGCGGTTCTTGGAGTAGTCCAGCAGCAGGCCGTCCAGCTCCAGCGAGTAGCGGTCAAAACGCAGCGCATCCTGCGCGAACAGCTCGCGCATATGCACATGACGGGTAGCGCGCTGGTGCTGGTGCAGCCGCGCCCACACCGGCGATTCGTTGATGGGGTGGAGTCGTTCGCTGATCATGCGGAGGGCTTAGCGCCTATTCATGGTTTTTCCGACTGCGGCCGGATTCTGCCGGATGTAGCGCCAGGAGAGCGCCCCGCTGCAGTGTTATTCACTGCCAGGGGCGATCGACAACGCGATGCGCCGGCAGAACCCGGCCCCGGAGGGCTGGCCCGTTACACGGCCTCCGCAACACGCAGCCTTGCCAGCGCAGTCGCAAAAGGCCATGAACAGGCGCTTACACCTTGAGGAAGTGCTCGCGGTAGTAGCGCAGCTCGTCGATGGATTCCTGAATGTCGGCCAGCGCCTCGTGCTTACCCTTCTTCACCACGCCCTTGGCGATTTCCGGCTTCCAGCGGCGGCACAGTTCCTTCAGCGTGGACACGTCCAGGTTGCGATAATGGAAGTACGCTTCCAGCTGCGGCATCCAGCGCGCCATGAAACGGCGGTCCTGGCAGATGGAGTTGCCGCACATCGGCGACTTGCCGGACGGCACGTGTTCCTGCAGGAAGGCCACCAGCAGCTCGGTCGCTTTGGCCTCGTCCACGGTGGACGCCTTGACGCGGTCGATGAGGCCGGATTTGCCGTGGGTGTTCTTGTTCCAGTCGTCCATGGCATCCAGCACCGCATCCGGCTGGTGCACGGCGATTACCGGCGATTCGGCCACGGTGTTGAGCTGGGAATCAGTGACGATGATGGCGATTTCGATGATGCGATCGCTGTCCGGATTCAGGCCCGTCATTTCCATATCGAGCCAGATGAGGTTGTTTTGATCTTGCGGCATAAGTCGGTGTCTTTCAAAATGCGCCCATTTTCCGCGATTTGACCGCCACAGGGCAAACGACTTGATGAATGCATTTACCTGGAGCCTGCTGCTGGCGCTGCTGCTGAACAGCTGGCTGCGCTGGTGGTTGGCCGCACGCCACATCAGCCATATCCGCCGCCACCGCGGCGCCGTACCCACCGCCTTTGCCGACAGCATCACGCTGGAGCAACACCAGAAGGCCGCCGACTACACCTGCGCCCGCGTACGCGTAGCCATGGTGTCCAGCCTGCTGGACGCCGTGCTGCTGCTGGCCTTCACCCTGGGCGGCGGCATCGAATTCGCCAGCCGCCTGGCCAGCAGCCTGCTGGGCGCCGGCATGCCGGCACAGCTGGCCACCGTTGGCCTGTGCACGCTGGTGATGAGCGCCATCAGCCTGCCCCTGTCGCTGTATAGCACCTTCGTGGTGGAACGCCGCTTCGGCTTCAGCAAGGTGGATGCGCGGCTGTTCATCAGCGACCTTGCCAAGGGCACCGTGCTATCGCTATTGATCGGCACGCCGATACTGGCGGCGGTGCTGTGGCTGATCCAGCATGGCGGCCAGTATTTCTGGCTGTGGACCTGGCTGACCTGGTGCAGCTTCAGCCTGCTGATGGTGTGGGCCTACCCCACGCTGATCGCGCCGCGCTTCAACCGCTTCAGCCCGCTGGCCGACAGCGAGCTGCTGCAACGCATCAACCAGCTGCTGGCGCGTTGCGGCTTTGCCAGCAACGGCGTGTTCGTGATGGATGGCTCGCGCCGCTCCAGCCACGGCAACGCCTACTTCACCGGCCTCGGCAAATCCAAGCGCATCGTGTTCTTCGACACCCTGCTGGAGCAGCTGAGCCCGGAGGAAATCGAGGCGGTATTGGCGCATGAACTTGGCCACTTCCACCACGGCCATATCCGCAGCCGCATCCTGCTGACCTTCGCCAGCTCGCTGCTGCTACTGTGGCTGTTCGCGCAATGCCTGTACCTGCCGGCGTTCTACCTGGGCCTGGGCAGCAGCGCCATGACGCCGGCCACCGGCCTGCTGCTGTTCATGCTGTGCATGCCGGTGTTCACCTTCATCCTGCACCCGCTGTCCAGCATGCTGTCGCGCCGCCACGAATACCAGGCCGACGACTTTGCAGCCAGCCACAGCAACGCCGCCGCACTGGTGAGCGCGCTGACCAAACTCTATCGTGACAATGCCAGCACCCTGACCCCGGACCCGCTGCATTCCACCTTCTACGACTCACACCCACCGGCGAGCCTGCGCATCGCCCACCTGCAAGGAAGCACACCATGAACCTGCTCGACATGCACTGCGAGCCGCAACACGGCAAACATTCGCTGAGCGCGGACACTGTCAGCGAGCTGCTGACCCACCTGCCGGGCTGGCAGCTGGAAGGCATCGAACTGGTAAAGACCTTCCGCTTTGCCGATTACTACAAGACCATGGCCTTCGTGAACGCCCTGGCGTGGATCGCCCACGCCGAGGACCACCACCCGGACATGTCGGTGCACTACAACCGTGCCGTGGTGCACTTCTCCACCCATGACGCTGGCGGCATCACCCTCAACGACTTCATCTGCGCCGCCAAGACCGAAGCGCTGGTTGGCCGCGCATGAAGCAGGCCGGTCAGATCATCCGTTCCTATGGTCGCCGCTTCATCGTGGAAAGCGGCGAGCGCACCTACGACTGCACCAGCCGCGGCAAGCGCGTGGACTACGCCTGCGGCGACCGCGTGGACATCACCGTGCTGAACAACGAGCAAGCGGTAATCGAGGGCCTGCAGCCGCGACACAGCCTGCTCTATCGCCAGGACGACTGGCGCACCAAGCTGATTGCGGCCAACGTGACGCGCATTTTCTTCGTCACCGCCGCGGTGCCCAGCCCCAGCGAAGAGCTGCTCAACCGCTGCCTGCTGGCCGCCGAGGCCGCCGATATCGACCCGGTGATCGTGGTGAACAAAAGCGATCTGCCGGAAACCACGGCCTGGCTGAACAAGCTGCAGCCCTACCAGCAGCTGGGTTACAAACTGGTCACCCTCAGCGCCAAACAGGGTGCCGACGCGCTGCGCCCGTTGCTGCAGGGGGAGACCAGCGTTCTTGTCGGACAATCCGGCATGGGCAAATCCACCATCACCAACGCGCTACTGCCGGAAGCTGCCGCCCGAGTCGGCGAAATTTCCACCGCGCTGGACGCCGGTCGCCATACCACCACCCATGCCGCGCTGTACCACCTGGATGCCGACAGCCAGCTGATCGACTCCCCCGGCCTGCAGGAATTCGGCCTGTCCCATATTGGTGCAACCGAGCTGGCCGGGCTGTTTCCGGAAATGCGCGATTACCTCGGCCATTGCCGCTTTCACAACTGCACCCACCGCCAGGAACCGGACTGCGCCATCAAGCAGGCCAGCAAGGCCGGCCACATCCGGCCGATGCGGCTGGAGCTGCTGCAAAAGCTCACCACGCGTGCCATCGATGCCCAATGAATAAAAATTAATTGTTACAGCCGATTTACATTTGTTGGTAGCGCTCTTAATCTGTCATTAAAACAAAATATACGAGCCGTAGTCTGCAAACGCAGATTACATACAGACAAGGAGCCAGCACTATGAGCAAACGCATCGCATTGGTATCAGGGGGCATGGGCGGCATCGGTACCGCCATCTGCAAGGCACTGGCCGAAGCAGGCCACACTGTGGTGACCACCTACAGTCGCCCGGGCAAGGAAGGCGCCTGGCTGTCCGACATGAAGGGCCTGGGTTTCGACGTACACGCCGTACAGTGCGACGTAACCGACTTTGACGCCTGCCAGGCTGCCGTCGCCAAGATCCAGGCCGAGATCGGCCCGATCGACGTTCTGGTCAACAACGCCGGCATCACCCGTGACGCGTCCTTCCGCAAGCTGGGCAAGGCCGACTGGGATGCCGTGATCAGCACCAACCTGGATTCGCTGTTCAACCTGTGCAAGCCGGTAGTGGACGGCATGACCGAGCGTGGCTTTGGCCGCGTCATCAACATCTCGTCGATCAACGGCCAGAAAGGCCAGTTCGGCCAGACCAACTACTCCGCCGCCAAGGCCGGCATGCACGGCTTCACCATGGCGCTGGCGCAGGAAGTGGCGCGCAAGGGCGTAACCGTGAACACCATCAGCCCGGGCTATATCGGCACCGACATGGTGATGGCGGTACCGGAAGACGTACGCAACAAGATCGTGGCCAACATCCCGGTTGGCCGCCTGGGCAAGCCGGAAGAAGTTGCCGGCCTGGTGAACTACCTGGCGTCCGACGTGGCCGGCTTCGTGACCGGTGCCGACTTCGCCATCAACGGCGGCCAGCACATGATGTAACGCCGGTTCAGCCGCAAAAAAGCCGACGCAGACGCGTCGGCTTTTTTGTTATGCTCTCGCCCCCACACCATCAGCAAAGGATTTCACGTGGCCGAGAATCTCATCATTGCCGGCGAGAGCAAGGAAGAGCGCTACCAGCAGCTGCTGCCGCAGGCGCTGGCGCTGATCGACAGCGAAAGCGACCTGATCGCCGCCATGGCCAACAGCTGCGCCGCCATCCAGCAAACCTTCAACTGGCTGTGGACTGGCTTCTACCTGGTGAAAAACGAGGAACTGGTACTGGGGCCGTTCCAGGGCCCGATCGCCTGCACCCGCATCCGCAAGGGCAAGGGCGTGTGCGGCAGCGCCTGGGCACAGGCGCAGACGCTGGTGGTGCCGGACGTGGACGCCTTCCCCGGCCACATCGCCTGCTCCTCGCTGTCGCGCTCGGAGATCGTGGTGCCGGTATGCGATCAGCACGGCAGCGTGTGCGCCGTGCTGGACGTGGATTCCATAGAGCTCGGCAGCTTCGACGACACCGACCGCCGCTACCTGGAACAGATCTGCGCCGCGCTAGGACGCCTGTTCCAGTAAAGCAGCAAAACGCTGTTGCAGCTGGTCGGCATACTCCTGAGCCGGCAGCTGCTGCAGCGCATCGCGGTCCTGCTG
Source organism: Vogesella sp. LIG4 (assembly GCF_900090205.1). Classification (NCBI taxonomy): domain Bacteria; kingdom Pseudomonadati; phylum Pseudomonadota; class Betaproteobacteria; order Neisseriales; family Chromobacteriaceae; genus Vogesella; species Vogesella sp. LIG4. The sequence goes on from NZ_LT607802.1 coordinate 3,513,538, forward strand.
CAGCCACTGCTGCAACAAGGGCAACTGCTGCTGGCGCCACTGCTGCCGTGCGGCCAACGTTGCCAGTTCCGCAGTCATCTGCAGCAGCTGCGCCTGTTGCTGCACTCCCTGCTCCCGCGCCTGCTGCAAATCGGCCTCCAGCGCCGCCTGCCGCTGCTGCGCCAGCTCGCCCTGTGCCTGCAGCCGGCCCTGTTCACGTGCAGCATCGGCCGCCTGCTCGCGCTGCAGCTGACGCGTGGCATCCAGCTCCTGCTGCAGCTGCTGCAACTGCGCCTGCCACTGCGTCGCCTGCTGCTTGAACGCCGTACGCTCCTCTTCCACCTGCTCATATAAGCGCACGCGCATGCCTTCGAAGCGCTCGTAGGCCAGCGCCTCGCGCTTTTCCGCCTCCTGCGCCGCCTGCTGCAAACGCTCGTCGTGGCGCTGCTCCAGCGCCGCCACCCGGGCATCGACATCCTTCTGCACCGCCAGCAGCTGCTGGCGTGCTTCGTCCAGCGAGGCAGTCAGGCCGGTCAGGCTTTCCTCCAGCACCTGGCGGCGGCGGTTTTCCTCGGCATGCTGTTGCTGCAGTTGCTGATGCTGCTGCTTCAGTGCCTCGTGCTCCTGCGCCAGTGTGGCCAACTGAGCACCGCGTGCATCCAGCTGGCGGTGCTGCTCGGCCAGCTCGCCCACCAGCCGCGCCACCTCGGCCTTCGCCTCTTCGCGCAGCGTTTCCAGATGCGCCTCGGCCTGGTCGCAGGCACGTTGCCATAGCTGGTCTACCGCCTCCGCCAGCCCCGCCGGCCAGTCCGGCCGCCGCACATTGCTGGCCATGCGCGCCAGAAACTCCTGCCGCCACTGCTTCAGCGTGTTGTTGATGGTGGTATTGGAACCGGTGCCCAGCCGTGCGCGCACCTCCACTACGGTAGGCCACTCGCCTTCAGCCACCAGTTCGAACGCCGCCTGGCGGATGCGTGCATAGATATCCATAAACCCTCCTGATGTGGCGATTATACCAGCCAGCTGTTCAGTAATTTATTACGTAATACATTATATTTTACACGACTTGCCAATTATTTTTCCGATAACTATTCTTATCGGAAGTTTTATCGGGAAAACCACACCACAAATGCTGCCCACCACCCCACCCCGCCAGCAGCTGATCCGCGCCGACAGCGAGCAGGACGCCGTACTCGGCTGGTTGGCGGAATTCAGCAACCGCCCCGCCACCCTGCGCAGCTACCGCAAGGAGGCCGAGCGTTTCATGCTCTGGCTGGCCAGCCGCGATCAGCAGCTGGGCAACGTCAAACGTCAGGATGTGCTGGATTACGAGCGCTTTCTGGCCCACCCGCACCCGGCAGAGCAATGGATAGGCCCGGCAGTTGGCCGCAAGCACCCGGCGTGGAAACCGTTCAGCGGCCCGCTGTCCGCCAGCAGCATCCGCCATGCCATGACAGTGCTGGGCAGCCTGTTCAGCTACCTGAACCACGCCGGCGTGCTGACCGGCAACCCGTTCCGCCTGCTGCGCAAACCGGCAGCCAGCCAGCAACTGGCACTGGAGCGCTTTTTCGATCAGGACTGCTGGCGGCTGATCGTGCAGGCGGTGCATGCCCTGCCTGCCGGCAGCGCACGGGAAATCGCGCAGCGCGAACGCGCCCTGTGGGTGATCAGCCTGCTGTACTACAGCGGTGCACGGCGCGGCGAAGCTGCGGCGGCGGTGATGGGGGATTTTTTCCAGCTGCGTCAGCGCTGGTGGTGGCGGGTAAACGGCAAGACCGGGGTGGCGGATATCCCGGTAAACGACGCGCTACTGGCGGCCCTGCAACGCTACCGCCGGCAGCTTGGCCTGGCGCCGCTACCGGTGCACCAGGAACAGACGCCGCTGATCTGCGCCATGAGCAAGGCGGGCGAAGTGCCGCGCCCACTGGGCGACAAGGCGTTGTACCTGATTACGCGGGAAATCTTCCAGCGCGCCGCAACGCTGGCGGAAGATGCCGCCAGCCGCGACAAACTCACCCGCGCCAGCACCCACTGGCTGCGTCACACCTCGGCCAGCCACCAGCTGCAAGCCGGCATCGACCTGCTGCTGGTGAGCCAGAACCTGCGCCATCGCAGCATCCAGACCACCCGCCGCTACCTGCACAGCGAGCTGGATCAGCGCCACGATGCGCTACAGAAGCTGAACGGACTGGGCGAGCCGGAAAACTAGCCCGCTGCCGCTCAGATGCGGAACAGGTTTACCTCGTCGCGCAGCGCATTGGCGAGGCAGCTCATCTGCTGTGCGGTTTCGGTGGAAAGGTTGGCCGCATCATGACTGACGCTGGCCAGGCTGGCCACCTGCGCCACGTTCTGCACCACTGCCGATGCTCAGCCGCACTCCACCCCCGCGACCTGCGACCCTACCTTCACCCCGACACAGAAAACAGCCACCCCCAGGGAGTCGCCTGACCAGGAAGCACGGCAACATGCACAAGCAAGCGCGATCCTCACCACATGCAAGCGTCAACTTCTCCGCAATACAGCACGCGCAAGGCAAAAAACGCGGCTTTACGGATCAAAACCGCAGGTTTTAGAACTTTTTCTGCGAACAGCCTCTGCATAATAAGTTCATGCCTCCGGGGCCATCCCGCAGCAAGACATGAGGTGCACATGCAAAAAACTCCCCCACTCCTGCTGTCAGCGACACACCAGCGCCTGGTAGAGCTAAACAATGCCGATACCGCACTACCGATGCAGGCCGGCCCCAAGTGGGCCTGCCTGCTGCTACCCGATACCGGCAAGACATTGCCCACAGCCCAGCTTCACGCTGCGCAAGCACTACTGACTCTCCTCAAGCCGCTCAACATCACACTCGGCCAACCGAGCCTGCAGAAAGATGGGCAACTTGCTTGTACCGCGCAAGACGAGAATGGCCGGAGCCGCGCCTATGCCCTACTGCAGGCCGACGGCATGCTTGAGATCGTAGCCGCACTACCCACCGGCTCCTGGCCACCCGAAGAGCGGGTCTGGTGGCCAGGGAGCTATGAGCAAGCCTTGCTCACACAATTGCAAACGGTTTACCTGCCGCTGGCCCGCGCACTCTACCAAACAGGCGCGAGCTATCTGTGCATGGGTTTAATAGGGATCGGCGGTACCGCCCTGATAGCCAACGAACGTCCCCACCCGCTGCCAAGCGGCATCGACCTGCTGCAACTGCCGCCGGTTCGTCTCGACATGCCCGCCAGGCAAATCGAGCAAAAGCTGATCCAGGCCTTCGATCAAGTACGTGCCAGTGCCTGCGTGGCCAGCCCGCACGCTTTCTATCTATGAACCATGAAATGACCTCGCCATGACCACTTCAATCGATTCCTTCGACCAGAAAATACTCACGCTGATGCAGCGCGATTGCTCGGTCAAGGCCGAAACCATCGCCGAACTGGTCGGACTCTCCACCTCGGCAGTACAGAAACGGCTAAAACGCCTGCGCAGCGAAAAAATAATCGTTGCAGAAGTGGCAATCGTCGACCGTGCCGCGGTAGGCAAACCAATGACATTCGTCGCTGCCATGGAAATCGAGCGTGACAACTACGAAACCGTCGCGCGCTTTCGCGAATGGGCGCGCCAGGTGGACGAAATCCAGCAGATCTACTACGTCACCGGCGCCGCTGACCTGATCGCCATCGTCACAGCCAAGGACGTCGAGGCCTATGACCGGCTTACAGCGCGGGTAATGGAGCACAACCCGATGATCCGCCGCATCACCACCAACGTGGTGCTGAACACCCTGAAGACCAACCTGTTCGTGCCGATCGAAAGCGACGAACAAAATGCAGCCGGAAGCTAACAGATAGCAATGTTTTAGCTACAAACAACGCCGTTTTTTCTATTTTTACCGGCAATTTGCCGCAGCAGAATGAAGCCTCAACTCCAAACATGAAAGGGTGTAGCGATGGCTTTTCGATTGGCACTGATAGGCTTCGGCGGCGTTAACCAAGGCCTGGTAGAACTGTTGAAGGCAAAGCAGGACATGCTGCAGAAGGCTGGCCTGCCGGTGAGCATCACCGCGGTAGCCGATCTGCGTCTCGGCCTGATCAGCAACCCGCAAGGAATAGGGCTGGACGCACTACTGGACTGCGCAGCCAACGGCTTCTCCACCGATGCCCTGCAACATGAGCCCGGCACCACCGTGCAGCACGAGATCGACCTGCAGCACACACTGGCGCTGATCTCGGCCGACTACGTGGACGTGGTGGTCGAGGCCACCTTCACCGACCCCAATAGCGGCGAACCGGCACTTTCGCATTGCCGTGCCGCACTGACCCACGGCAAGCACGTCATCACCACCAATAAGGGGCCGATTGCACTGGCGCAACGTTCGCTCGCCCAGCTGGCAACCGAACACGGCGTGCAACTCAAATACGAAGGCGCAGTGATGAGTGGCACCCCCGTGCTGCGTCAGATTTCCACCACCTTGCGCGGCTGCGACATCACCGGCTTTGCCGGCATCCTCAATGGCACGTCCAACTATGTACTGGAGCGTCTGGCGCAAGGTCACGAATTTGATGCGGCCGTCAAAGAAGCACAGGCACTCGGTTATGCCGAAGCCAACCCTGCGGCCGACCTGGAAGGCGCTGACGTACAACTCAAAGTGGTAATCCTGGCCAATACACTCTGGGATGCCGGGCTCACCCGTGCCGACGTGCCCTGCCGCGGCATCAGCGGGCTGACAGGTTCCGATATCCGCGCGGCCCGGACCGCCGGTGACAACTGGAAGCTTGTGGGCTCGGCCAGTCGCCATGCCGACGGCACGGTCAGCGCCAGCGTAGAACCGCGCCAATTGCCGGCCGGCCACTCACTGCATTCGGTTGCCGGCGTCAGCAATGCCATCAGTTTCGAGACCGACGTGCTCGGCAACATCACCATCAGCGGCCCGGGTGCCGGCCGGGTGGAAACGGCTTTTGCCATCCTGTCCGACCTGATCGAACTGGCCGAGCAAGCACAGCAGCAGGAGGCATGCGCATGAATGCCCCCCTCATGCTCAAGCCGCATCTGCATGAAGTCCGCTCCCCGTTCGATGGCCGCCTGGTGGGCACCGTATCACTCACGCAAGCGGAAGCGCTGCCGCTAATCGTACAGCATGCTCAGCACGGCGCCACCCTGGCTGCAGCCCTGCCGCGGTACAAGCGTGCCGAACTGCTGCAGCAAGCGGCAGCACTGGTGGAACAACAAGCAGACGAATTTGCGAGCACCATTGCCAGCGAAGCCGGCAAGGCAATCCGCCAGGCACGCAAGGAAGTGGCGCGCTGCATCAACACGCTGCGCTTGTCCGCCGAAGAAGCCAAGCGCCACGCAGGCGAGACCATTCCATTCGACGCCTACCCGGGCGCAGCCGACCGCACCGGCTATTACACCCACGAGCCGCTCGGGATAATCCTGGCGATCACGCCTTTCAACGACCCGCTCAATCTGGTGGCCCACAAGCTTGGCCCGGCGTTGGCGGCGGGGAATGCGGTCATCCTCAAGCCTTCCCTGCTCGCCCCGCTGTCCGCCCAACGTCTGGTCGAATGTCTGTGGCAGGCAGGCGTGCCGCGTGAAGCGCTACAGATCGTGCACGGCGGCACCGAAGTGGCCGAGCCGCTAGTACGCGAACGCGCCATCCGCATGGTCAGCTTCACCGGCGGCCCGCTCAGCGGCGAAGCAATCACCCGTGCTGCCGGGCTCAAGAAGATCGCCATGGACCTGGGCGGCAATGCACCGGTTCTGGTGATGGCCGACTGCGACCTGAAGGAAGCGGCCGAAGCCTGCGTGTCCGGCGCATTCTGGGCCGCAGGGCAAAACTGCATCGGCACCCAGCGCATTCTGATCGCACGCCCGGTATACGCAGCATTCACACGCTACCTGGTCGAATTGACTGAAGCCATGAAGGTGGGGGATCCGCTGGAAGACAGCACCGATATGGGTCCGATGATCAACACCGACCAGGCGCACCGCATCGAAGGCTGGGTAGAGGAGGCGATCTCTCAAGGATCAACACTGCTCACAGGACATCGTCGCGACGGCGCGCTGTACGCCCCCACCGTACTTGCCGACGTACCCACCCATGCCAAGGTCTGGCGTGACGAGGTATTCGCTCCCGTGGTCTGCGTGGCGCCGTTCGACGAACTCGGTCAGGCGATCACCGCCGCCAACGACAGTGAAAGCAGCCTGCAGGCCGGCATCTTCACCAGTCACATGGAGACCGCGCTGAGTGTTGCGGACCGCCTGCAGGCTGGCGGCGTGATGATCAACGATTCGTCCGACTTCCGCTTCGATGGCATGCCGTTCGGCGGCTTCAAATACGGCTCACTCGGGCGCGAAGGGGTGCGCTTCTCCATCGCAGAGATGTCGCAACCCAAAGTGGTGTGCTTCAAGCGCAAACCGCTGGCTACACCATGAGCGCCAGCCGGCGTTAAGCCACAAACACGCTGACGCCGGCTCGCCCACAACAAGAAAACGTCAATAAAGAGAGAAAGAGAGGATACAGATGTCAACCTTCTCCCCCACCAACACCGAGTCATGCCCGGTGCTGACTATCGAGGATATCTACAAGTCGTTTGGCGGCGTGGAAATCCTCAAGGGCATCTCACTCAGTGCCAACAAGCATGACGTAGTGTCCATCCTCGGCAGCAGTGGCTCGGGCAAAAGTACCTTGCTGCGCTGCATCAACCTGCTGGAAACACCGGATGCAGGCCGGCTCACGCTGCATGGCGAGCAACTGGAACTGAAACCGGCCCGCAATGGCACGCTGACACCGGCCGACCCGAGCCAGATCACCCGCATCCGCCGCAAGCTTGCCATGGTGTTCCAGCAGTTCAATCTGTGGGCGCACATGACGGTGCTGCAGAACGTGATGTTCGTGCCGGTACGTGTACTCGGCATGAACAGGAAAGATGCCGAACTCAAGGCACTTGCCATGCTGGAAAAGGTCGGCCTGGCCGAGAAGCGCCACCACTACCCGAACCAGTTATCCGGCGGCCAACAGCAGCGCGTGGCAATCGCCCGCGCGCTGGCAACCGACCCGGAAGTACTGCTGTTCGACGAGCCTACCAGTGCGCTCGACCCGGAGCTGGTAGGCGAGGTGCTCAAGGTGATGCGCTCGCTGGCCGAGGACGGCCGCACCATGCTGGTGGTAACCCATGAAATGGGCTTTGCGCGCGAAGTGGCCAGCCGCGTGGTGTTCGTTCACCAGGGCAAGATCGAGGAAGACGGCAAGCCAAACGAAGTGTTCACCCACCAGCAGTCCCCCCGGTTCCAGAAGTTCCTGTCCAGCATCCTGTGACCCCACCAAGCCAAAGGAAAACACCATGAAAAAGCTCATGTTCTCCCTCTCTGTTGCCGCTGCCCTGATTGCTTCCACCGCCCATGCCCAGCCAGTGGTACGCATTGGCACACTGGCTGACTACGCACCGTTCGAATACAAGGATGCGACTGGCAAGTTGCAAGGGATGGAAATCGAAATCGGCCAGAAAATGTGCGCATCGCTGAAAGTCACCTGCCAGTGGGTGACCATGGATTTCGACGCATTGATCCCGGCGCTCAAGGCACACCAGATCGATGCCGTACTGGCACAAATGTCGAAGACACCGGAACGTGAGAAATCAGTCGATTTCACCCGCATCTTCACCACCGCGCCAGTACAGCTGGTTGCCAGGAAAGGCAGCAACATCAATCAGATGCCGGCCACACTGCGCGGCAAGACCATCGGCGTGCAGACGGCCTCCACGCATGAAAGCTACCTGCGCACCCGCTTGCCCAGCAGCAGCTCGGGCATCAACGTCAAGGTCTACCAGACGCTGGACGAAGCCTGGCTGGATCTGGAATCCGGCCGAGTCGACGCGGTGTTTGCCGACAGCACCGTGGCGTATGACTGGCTGAGCAAGACTGGCCAGAAGGAAGGCTTCGACTTTGCCGGCCGCCCGATCAACGATGCTGAAATTTTCGGCGCAGGCACCGCCATCGCCGTCCGCAAGGGCGACAGCAAGCTGCGCGGACAGTTTGACCTGGCCATCGACCAGGTGCACGGCAACGGCACCTTCAGCACCGTCAACAAGCGCTACTTCCCGTTCAGCATCCTGCCCAAGTAACCGTATCCAAGGGCGGCGCCCTGCCCGCCGCCCGTCTGGGAGAAACCCCATATGGCTGCATTATTCGACTACAGCACGCAGTTGCTGGAAGGCGCCTGGGTGACGCTGGAACTGGCATTCACCTCGCTGTTCTTCGGCTTGCTGCTCGGGCTCGCCACTGCCTCGGCCAAGCTGGCCAATATCGTCTGGCTGCGCAAGGCTGCATTCCTGGCCAGCGATTTCCTGCGCGGCATCCCTGAATTTCTCATCCTGCTGATCTGCTATTTCGGGCTGTCCAGACTGGTCAACACCTACTTTGCCGACACCTTCACACTCAGTCCGTTCGCCGGCGGTGTGGTGGCACTGGCCCTGGTATTTGGCGCGTATTCATCCGAAGTGTTTCGCGGGGCCTTCCTGGCTGTACCCAAGGGCCAGCTGGAAGCGGCTCGCGCTTATGGTCTGTCGCGCTGGCAGACACTGTGGTACGTGCGCTTGCCGCAGGCCTGGCGCATCTGCCTGCCCAGCCTCAACAACATGTGGCAGAACCTGCTGAAGGACACCTCACTGGTGTCTATCGTCGGGCTGGAAGACATGCTGCGCAAAGCCAATATCGCTGCCCAGTTTACCAAGCAGCCCTTCCTGTTCTACGCAGTGGTCGGACTGATCTACCTGGCACTGCTGGCCGCCTCCAACCCCGCCTTCGCCTGGCTGGAACGGCAGGCCAACCGTGGCTACGGCAAGCCGGCCTGAAAGGACCATCATGGATGAATTGCTCTCTCTTCTGCATCAAAGCGGTTCGGAATTGCTGGCCGGCTTGTGGACCTCACTCGAACTACTGGTGTGCTCCTGCCTGCTTGGCTTCCTGCTGGCCGTGCCACTGGCGGTGGCCCGCTCCTCTCCCAGCAGCTGGATGGCCACGCCCAGCCGGATGTTCATGAACCTGTTCCGCGGCACCCCGCTGCTGGTGCAAATCTTCGTGCTGTACTACGGCCTGGCCCAGTTTGCCTGGCTGCGGGACTCGCCACTGTGGTTGCTGATAGGCGGCTCATTCTCCTGTGCGCTGCTGGCGCTCACGCTTAACCTGGCCGCCTATATGGCCGAGGATATCCGTGGCGGCATCAACGGCGTACCTGCTGGCGAAAAAGAAGCCGCAGCCAGCTTCGGCATGAGTCGCTTCATGATTACCTGGTTCATCGTGGTGCCGCGCGCCATTGGCATCGTGGCGCCCACGCTTGGCAACGAAGTGATCCTGCAGCTCAAATCCACCGCACTCGCCAGCACCATCACCGTGCTGGATCTCACCGGCGTTGCGCGCAGGTTATCCATCCAGGCCTACACCACCGACGCGCTGCTGCTGGCCGGCCTGATCTACGTCGGCGTCACCGCCCTGCTGTCCAGCCTGCTCAAGCTCGGCGAGAACAGGCTTAACCGGCACCTGCGCTAATCGAACAGCCATGCACCGCCAAGCACAAAGCGAGAACACTATGGAATACCAAATGGAAACCCTGGCCATCCACGCCGATGGCACCGTCTGCGCCGAGAAAACCGTGGCTCCAGCCATTCACTACTCGGCGGTATTCAAGGCCGATGACAGCGCCGAATTCATCGAGATGTCCAGCGTGCCGCAACACCCGCGTAACTACACACGCTACGGCAATCCGGTACACGAGCGGGTGAAGAAACTTGTGGCCGACCTGGAAGGCACCGAGACCGCGCTGGTCACCGCCTCCGGCATGGGCGCAATCGCCACCACCATCCTGGCGCTGGTAAAAGCCGGCGACCACGTGATCGGCCAGACGCGCCACTATATGAGCACCGCCAAGATGCTGGACGACATGCTGCAGCGCTTCGGCGTCGAAGTGACGCTGGTGGACCAGACCGATGCAGCCGCGTTCGAGCGGGCGATCCGCCCCAATACCAAGTTGATCGTGCTGGAAACACCGGTCAACCCCCTGCTGATGCTGACTGATATCGAGGCTGTCACCCGCGTGGCCAGAGCGCGCGGCATCCTCACCATGGCGGACAACACCTTTGCCTCCCCGATAAACCTGCGCCCGCACACACTCGGCGTCGACATCGTGGTTCATAGCGCCACCAAGTACCTGGGCGGTCATCATGATATGACCGGAGGCGTCATCTGCTGCAGCAAGGCACTGGCCGAGGACATCTGGCACACCCATATCACACTCGGTTCGGTGCTATCGCCGATGGATGCCTGGCTGCTACTGCGCGGCATGCGCACCCTGCCGATGCGCATCGAGCGGATCAACGCCAACGCGCTGGAACTGGCAGCTTTCCTTGAGCAGCAGCCACAGATCGAGCGGGTGTATTACCCTGGGCTTGCGAGCCATCCGCAGCACGCACTGGCGTGTCGGCAGATGAAAGGCTTCGGCGGCGTCGTGGCCTTCGGCGTCAAAGGTGGCTATGCCGAAGCGGAGCGGCTGGTATCTGCACTCAAGGTGCCACACAACGCCGGCAACCTCGGCGGGGTGGATTCGCTGGTCATCCATACTGCGGCAATGTGGGCCGGCACCATGAGTGCGGCACAGATGGCGGCAGCCGACATCCCGGTCAACTTCATCCGCTACTCGGTCGGCATCGAGCATATCGACGATCTCAAAGCCGATCTGCTGCAAGCACTTGCCACGCTGTAAACCGTCAGGGCGGCGCTGCCGCCCTGTTCGTCAAATGTGGTCCCACCACGCCATTGGTTCCAAACTGCGGCGTGGCCGCCCTATTTCCATCCGCGGGGAAGTATGAAACTGGATACCCTCGACCACAAAATCCTCGACGCGCTGGGCGCAGATGCCCGCCTCCCGCTCGCCACACTGGCCAGCCAACTGGGCTTGTCACGCCAATCGGTACGCCAGCGCATAGATAGGCTGGAGGGCCATAAGGTCATTGCCGGCTATACCATTCGTCGCGCCACGCCGGAGGCCGCCGAGCAGGTGCGGTCGGTACTGCTGGTTTATCGCAAAGATCGCATGCGGGGCGCCGACGTCACCAGCGCCATTGCCAAAATTCCGGAGGTGACCAGTTGCGTGGTGCTAAGTGGAGAGATTGACCTGATGGTGCAGCTTAATGCTGACTCCCATGCACGGGTAAATCAGATCTGGAGCGAGATCAGCGCGCTTGCCGGCGTGCAGAACATTACTACCTGCTTCGTGCTGGCGATGCTGGTAGACAGGCAATGATTTGGATATGAGGCATTCAAGCAGATAGCAACTGGTCGGATTCGCTACCACCAAATGATGTACATACGCTGCATATAAAAATGGCCGACTCATTTATTGAGCCGGCCATTTCTTAATAGCGAGCAGAAAAACCGGCCCGTTGCCGCTCAGGTGCGGAACAGGTTTACCTCGTCGCGCAGCGCATTGGCGAGGCCGCTCATCTGCTGCGCGGTTTCGGCGGAACGGTTGGCCGCATCGTTGCTGATACTGGCCAGGCTGGCCACCTGCGCTACCTGCGCCACGATCTGCTCCACGCTGGCGCGCTGATCCACCAGCCGCTGGTGAATCTGCGTCACCACCGCCATGGTTTCGCGCGAGGCATCCAGGATGCTGTCGATGGCCAGTCGCGCCTCGCCGGTGATGGCGGCGCCGTTGGCAGCCAGCGTCACCGACTGGCGCATGGCATCCACCGCCGAGCCGGTGGCCGTCTGCATGGAGCCGATCATGCCGGTGATTTCGCCGGTAGCGGCACTGGTGCGCTCGGCCAGCTTGCGCACCTCGTCGGCCACCACGGCGAAGCCGCGCCCGAACTCGCCGGCGCGCGCCGCTTCGATGGCGGCATTCAGCGCCAGCAGGTTGGTCTGCTCGGCAATGTCATGAATCACATTGATGATGGTGGAAATCTGCCGCGCGCTGTCTTCCAGGCTGCGCAGGCTGCCCGCCGCGGCATCCAGCGTGCCGGAGATGCGGTTTACCTCTTCCACCGCCGCCACTAGGCTGCGGCTGCCCTGGGTTGCCGCCTCGCCGGAAGCGTTGGCCGCACGGCTGGCTTCACCAGCCACCTGCTCGATGTGCAGCACGCTGCCTTCCAGCTGCTGACCATAGCCATGCATCAGCGTGGCGCTTTCGCGCTGCTCGCCGGAGGAATGCGCCGCCGCCGCAGCCTTGTCGGCCAGCTCGCGTGCGGCCAACTCCAGGTCGGTGGCGTGCCCGCTGGTGCGGTTCAGCGCATCGCGGAAGTTTTCCAGCAGGCTGTTGATGGCATCCGCCACCTCGCCCACCTCGTCGCGGCGCGCCACTTCGATGCGCCGGGTCAGGTCATGGCTGTCACGCACCTCGCCCACCGCGCGCACAAGGGTACGCACCGGGCGCCCCACCAGGCGACCGGTAAGCAGCCACAGCGCCAGCGACATCAGCACCAGCAACAGCACGCAGCCGCCGATCAGCCCCTGCAGCAGCAGGCGGTTGTCGCGCTGCAGCTCGCTGGACAGCTCGTCGCTGACGATCAGCCAGCCCCAGGCATCCAGCCGCTGCCAGCTCAGCATGTGCTCCACCGGCTTGCCGTTGTCGCCAGGCAGGCGCACCGTCATGCTGCCTTCCTTGCTGTCCAGAATGCTCTTCAGGTACGGCTGGCCGCCGGCATCCAGGTCCTTTTCGATGCTGCGCCCGGACAGCTTGTCGTGCAGCACGAAGCGGCCGTAATCGCGGCCTCCCTTGTTCACATCCACGATCCGGATGTGGCCGGAATCGCCGATGCGCACCTTGGTCAGGCGTGCCAGCAGGCCGCCCACCCCTTCGCTGGCCCCCACCGCCACCGAGGTGGCGCCGATCACCTTGCCCTGATCGTCCTTGATCGGGCTGAAGCTGACCACGTATTCCTTGTCGTACAGCACCATCTTGCCCTGGTATGGCATGCCCTCCAGCAGGCGCTGGTAGGCGGCGCTGTCGCGCTCCAGCTTGGTGCCGACCGCGCGCTTGCCGTCGCCGGTAAGCATCGAGGTGGAAACCCGAATGAAGTCGTCGCCCTGGCGCACCAGCACGGCGGAGCCGTTGCCGCTGCGCACCATGAATTCGCTGGCCAGGTCGTGATTGTTATTGATCACCAGGCTGCCGGATTTCAGCATCGGCAGCGCGCCGGCACCTTCCACCTCGGCCGTCTGCCCCGGCGTCAGCTGGATGGGGGCGGGAAAGCCGGCCACGAACATGTGCTCGAACTGCGCGGCGGAAATCTTCAACGCATCGTCAAAGCCGCCGATCATATTGATGGACTGGCTGATCAGCTGCTGCTGCACCGCCTGGGTACGCGCCATCAACAGCTTTTGCGAGAAGTAATAGGCCGGCAGCATGAAAGCGGCTACCAGTAGAACCATCAACACGACCTGGGCCAATACCAGTCGCGTGCCGATACGCATCGCGTGCTTCATTTCTGTCTCCACGTTTTGGGCGGTGGCGTCACGGCGTGCATGCGCCACATCTGTAATAGACCTCTGATTCTATAGGGTCTATTGAAGCCGACATGCAAAATATCGGCCAGCCCGCCAGCCCTCGGCATGAGCTGTCGATTGTAGACAAGCGAATATCTATACAATTCATGCGCTTGCCGGCTTTCCCGCACATTCGATAGCTGTGCCTTGCACACCACACCCCTGCCGCCGCGCCGCCACAGGCCACTGCCGCGCCCTGATCTGGAGCAAGTTCCAAACGCCGGCCATACCTCGCCAGCGCGGGCAAGGGCATACTATGCATCTTTGTGCAGCATTACCGACCCGAACACGACCATGCCTTCCCCCACACAGCCCGCCCGCCTCGACTGGAGCAGCGGCCAACCCGTGTCCAGCGATTACAACGACATTTACTTCTCCCGCGACAGCGGCCTGGACGAAACCCACCACGTTTTCATTCACCACAACCAGCTGCCACAGCGCTTTGCCGCATTGGCAGATGGCGCCTTGTTCAGCATCGGCGAAACCGGCTTTGGAACCGGCCTCAACTTCCTGGTGGCATGGCAGAGCTTTCTGCAGCACGCCCCGGCCGGCGCCCGGCTCGCCTTCGTCAGCACCGAAAAGCACCCGTTGCTGCCGGATGACCTGCAACGCGCACTGGCCATGTGGCCGCAGCTGGCGCCGCAGGCGCAGCAACTGCTGCAGCAATACGCCGAGCTGCCTCCCGGCTGGCACCGCTTCGTGCTGCAGGATGGCCGCATCAGCCTGACGCTGCTGGTAGGCGATGCGCTGGACACCCTGCCGCAGCTGGATGCCAGCATCGATGCCTGGTTTCTGGACGGCTTCGCGCCCAAGCTCAACCCGGACATGTGGCAGCCGGCGCTGTTCGCACAGCTGGCGCGCCTGTCGGCACCGGGGGCGACGCTGGCCACCTTCACCTGCGCCGGCATCGTGCGCCGCGGGCTGGCGGAAGCAGGTTTCAGTGTAGAAAAGGTGGCCGGACATGGCAGCAAACGTACGATGACCCGCGGCCAACTGCCGCAGCCTCCGGCGCAGGGCTGGCAGGCGCCTTGGTATGCGCGGCCACAACCGGCAGCAGGCGAGCGCAGCGCGCTGGTAATCGGTGCCGGCATTGCCGGTGCCAGCGTGGCACACAGCTTGGCCGTGCGCGGCTGGCAGGTTACCGTGCTGGAGCGCCAGCCGGCGCCGGCCAGCGAAGCCTCCGGCAACCCGCAGGGCGTGCTGTACACCAAGCTGTCGCCGCACTTCACCCCGCTTACCCGCCTGCTGCTGTCCGGCTACAGCCACAGCCTGCGCATGCTGGCGCAGCACCTGCCGCCGGGCGAAGACAGCTGGCAGCAGTGCGGCGTGCTGCAACTGGCCTACGATGCCGACGAAACCAAACGCCAGCAGGGGCTGGCGGGCGCCGGCCTGCCCGATGGCGTGCTGCGGGCGGTGGATGCCGGGCAAGCCTCCACCATTGCCGGCATCGCGCTGCAGCAGTCCGCGCTGTTCTTTGCGCAAGGCGGCTGGCTGCACCCGCCGGCACTGGTGCGGCAGCTGCTGAGCCACCGCAATATCCGGCTGGTAACCGGCGTCAGCATTAGCGAACTGAGCCGCGAACCGGGCAGCGGGCAATGGCTGGCCACCGCAGCGGACGGCAGCAGCTACCGCGCCCAGGTGGCGGTCCTGGCTACCGCCAACGATGCGCGCCAGTTCACCGCCGCCAGCCACCTGCCGCTGAAGCCGATACGTGGCCAGGTTTCCACCCTGCCGGCCACCGCTGCCAGCCGTGCCCTGCGCAGCGTGATCTGCGGGGAAGGCTATATTTCCCCGGCGCGCCACGACAGCCACTGCCTGGGCGCCACCTTCAAGTTCGAGCAGCCGGCCGGTGCCACCACGCCGGGCGAGCACGAGGAGAACCTGGCGATGCTGGCCGGCATGGCGCCGGCGCTGTACCAGGCGCTGGGCGGCGACAGCCTGGGCGCGGCAGATTGCGGCGGCCGCGCCGCGCTGCGCTGCACCAGCCCGGACTACCTGCCGCTGGCCGGCCCGCTGGTGGACAGCGCCGCCTTTGCCGCGCAGTACGCCATGCTGGCGCGCGATGCCACCTTGCAACCGGACACCCCCGCGCCCAACCTGCCCGGTCTGTATGTCACCACCGGCCACGGCTCGCGCGGCATGGTAACCGCCCCGCTGTGCGGCGAGGTGCTGGCCAGCCTGCTGGAAAACGAACCACTGCCGCTGCCCAAGCCACTGATGGACGCTCTGCACCCCAGCCGCTTCCTGCTGCGCGGCTTGATCCGCAACAAAAAGCCCCAGCCCGGCTGACAAGGTTGGCCGCATGCGGCCAACCTTTCTCCACCAGCCCGCGCCCAGCGCGGGCTGTTTTTTTGTCTACCATCAAACCACGCAGCATTCGCGACCACCGCACATGGCAGGAGCTTGAAATCCGGCAACCCCCTCCCAAACTTGCAGGTATTCAAGCTTTAGACGAGGAGCACAGCATGCGATTCGACAAACTGACCACCAAGTTCCAGCAAGCGCTGGGTGAAGCCCAGAGCCTGGCACTGGGCGAAGACAATGCCTATATCGAGCCGCAGCACACGCTGCTGGCCATGCTGGACGACGCCGACAGCGGCGTGGGCAGCCTGCTGGCCCGTGCCGGCGTCAACACCGGCGCGCTGAAGACCAGCCTGCGCGACGCCATTGCCCGCCTGCCCAAGGTGTCCGGCACCGGCGGCGAGATTACCGTGTCGCGCGAGCTTGGCAGCCTGCTCAACCTCACCGACAAGGCAGCGATGAAGCGCGGCGACCAGTTCATTGCCAGCGAGCTGTTCCTGCTGGTGCTGGCCGACGACAAGGGCGAAACCGGCCGCCTGCTCAAGCAGCACGGCGGCAGCAGCGCCGCCATCCACGCCGCGGTGGACGCGGTGCGTGGCGGCGACAATGTGGACAACGCCGATGCCGAAAACCAGCGCGAGGCGCTGAAGAAATTCACCCTGGACCTGACCGAGCGCGCCCGCGAAGGCAAGCTGGACCCGGTAATCGGCCGCGACGACGAAATCCGCCGCGCCATCCAGGTGCTGCAGCGCCGCACCAAGAACAACCCGGTGCTGATCGGCGAGCCGGGCGTGGGCAAGACCGCCATCGTGGAGGGGCTCGCGCAGCGCATCGTCAACGGCGAAGTGCCGGAAAGCCTGAAGCACAAGAAGCTGCTGGTGCTGGACATGGCCGGGTTGATTGCCGGCGCCAAGTTCCGTGGCGAGTTCGAGGAACGGCTGAAGGCGGTGCTGAACGACATCGCCAAGGATGAAGGCAACATCATCCTGTTCATCGACGAAATCCACACCATGGTCGGCGCTGGCAAGGCCGATGGCGCCATGGACGCCGGCAATATGCTCAAGCCGGCGCTGGCGCGCGGCGAACTGCACTGCCTGGGCGCCACCACGCTGGACGAGTACCGCAAGTACATCGAGAAGGATGCCGCGCTGGAGCGCCGCTTCCAGAAGGTGCTGGTGGACGAGCCGACGGTGGAAGACACCATCGCCATCCTGCGCGGCCTGCAGGAGAAGTACGAGATTCACCACGGCGTGGACATCACCGACCCGGCCATCGTGGCCGCCGCCGAGCTGAGCCACCGCTACATCACTGACCGCTTCCTGCCGGACAAGGCCATCGACCTGATCGACGAGGCCGCCAGCCGCATCAAGATGGAGCTGGATTCCAAGCCGGAGGAAATGGACAAGCTCGACCGCCGCCTGATCCAGCTCAAGATCGAGCGCGAAGCGGTGAGACGCGAGACCGACGAAGCCTCGAAAAAGCGCCTGCAGTTGATCGAGGAGGAAATCGAGACGCTGTCGCGCGACTACGCCGACCTGGAGGAAATCTGGAAGGCCGAAAAAGCCAGCCAGCAGGGCAGCCAGTCGATCAAGGAAGAGATCGAGCGCGTGAAGCTGGAAATGGAAGAGCTGAAGCGCCAGGGCAACTGGCAGCGCCTGGCCGAGCTGCAGTACGGCAAGCTGCCGCAGCTGGAAGGCCGGCTGAAGGATGCCGAAGCCGCCGGCAGCAGCGACAAGCCCAACCGCCTGCTGCGCACCCAGGTGGGCGCCGAGGAAATTGCCGAGGTGATCGCGCGCATGACCGGCATTCCGGTATCCAAGATGCTCACCGGCGAGCGCGAAAAACTGCTGCACATGGAACAAGAGCTGCATCAGCGCGTGGTGGGCCAGAACGAGGCGGTAACCGTGGTGGCCGATGCCATCCGCCGCTCGCGTTCCGGCCTGGCCGACCCCAACCGCCCGTACGGCTCCTTCCTGTTCCTCGGCCCCACCGGCGTGGGCAAGACCGAGCTGTGCAAGGCGCTGGCCGGCTTCCTGTTCGACAGCGAGGAGCACCTGATCCGCATCGACATGTCCGAGTACATGGAGAAGCACTCGGTGGCGCGGCTGATCGGCGCTCCGCCCGGCTACGTGGGCTACGAGGAAGGCGGCATGCTCACCGAGCAGGTACGCCGCAAGCCGTACAGCGTGATCCTGCTGGATGAAGTGGAAAAGGCGCACCCGGACGTGTTCAACGTGCTGCTGCAGGTGCTGGACGACGGCCGCCTGACCGACGGCCAGGGCCGCACCGTGGACTTCAAGAACACGGTGATCGTGATGACGTCCAATATGGGCAGCCAGCACATCCAGAGCATGGCCAGCGATGACTACCAGGTGGTGAAACTGGCGGTACTGGCCGAGGTGAAAACGCACTTCCGCCCCGAGTTCATCAACCGCATCGACGAGATGGTGGTGTTCCACAGCCTGGGCGAGACACAGATCAAGTCCATCGCCCGCATCCAGCTGAAACGGCTGGAGTCGCGCCTGGCCAAGCTGGACATCAGCCTGCAGGTGAGCGACGAGGCGCTGAGCCTGATCGCCGATGCCGGCTTCGACCCGGTATATGGCGCGCGGCCGCTGAAGCGCGCCATCCAGAGCGAGATCGAGAACCCGCTGGCCAAGGCGATACTGGCCGGCAAATACCCGCCGAAGTCCACCATCATGGTGGAGGCGCGGGCCGGCCAGCTGCAGTTCGACTAAGCCTGTCCGCTTGCCAAGCATGCGGCCAACCTGCCAAGGTTGGCCGCATTTTCCAGCCGGCAGCCATGCCGGGTGCAAGAAATTATTGAACTCCGGCCTGCATACGCTTGTCTGTAACGAAGCCTGTTCAGGCTATTCGCCTGGCGCCCTGCCCCCTGCGCAGCCGCGCCACTTGCCTTGTCACCCCCGTCCGCCCAGCCCAAGGCGCCATGATGCGGACGAACCACCCCTCATTCTGGATACCGCATGGATCAACTGCTCGACAGGCTGACCACACGTCAGCCGGATGAATCCCCCGTTGCCGCGCTCACCGCGCTGCTGGCCCAGCTGCGCCCGGACGATGCCGGCGATTTCGTGCAGGCCACCAGCAACCTGCGCGCGCTCACCTATCTGCTCGGCCGCAACGCCGAGCACCGCGCCGGCCTGCGCCGCGCGCTGATCGACCTGATGGCGCAGTCGCGCCAGGTTCAGCTGTACACCGACACCGGCCTGCTCTCCAACGAAACCTTCGCCCAGGTGATCAAGCGCCGCATCGGCGAACGCCTGCTGCCGCCGGCGCGCTCCAGCAGCCACCTGGCCGACCAGTTCGGGCTGATCTTCAGCGGCAAGAAAGACTATCGCTGGGTAGCCTCGGTGGAAACCGCCGTGTGGCAGCAGCTGTGGCAGGCGCTGGCCTGGCAGGAGGAAACCGCCGCTGCGGCCAACCCTACCCGGCTGCAGCTGCTGGAGGCGGTGCAGGTGCTGACGGCGCGCATCTCCGCCATCGGCCTGGAGCCGGAGCTGGTGCGCGTCTACCCGGACATCGAACGCTTCGAGTCGCCGTTCCTGCACCTGTCGGCGGAGGCGCTGCAGTTCGTGGAATCGGCACGCGCCGCCATGACCGACCCGGCACTGCAGGCCGAGGACGACCGGCAGATGCTGGTGCTGCTGGAGCAGTGCGAGCAGCTGATCTCCCGCCTGCGCAAGGTAGCCGGCGAGAGTGGCGTGTCGATCAGCCTCACCTACCACCTGCTGCGGCTGGAGCAGCACATCGAGCGGCTGCGCAGCGTGCTGCGCCTGCTGGACCCTGGCCTCGGCCCGGCCACCGACGGCACGCTGTTCACGCTGCTGGCCGAGCTGGTGCGTGCCGAGAACCGCAAGTACAGCGTGCGCGACGTGTTCACCGGCACCACCGAGCTGCTGGCGCGCCAGGTCACCGAGCATGCCGGCCGCCACGGCGAGCATTACATTGCCGAGAACCGTAGCGAATGGAAGGACATGGCGCGGGCGGCAATGGGCGCCGGCCTGATCGTCGGCTTCATGGCGCTGTTCAAGCTGCTGCTGGCCAAGCTGCATCTGCCACTGATCTGGGAAGCGCTGGCCTTTGGCCTCAACTACGCACTGGGCTTCATGCTGATCCACGTGCTGCACTTCACCGTGGCCACCAAGCAGCCGGCCATGACCGCGGCGCGCATTGCCGCGGTGATCCACCAGGGCAACGGCAAGCCGCATATGCGCGAGCTGGCCGAACTGGTGGCCAAGGTGGCGCGCACCCAGCTGGTGGCCATTCTCGGCAACGTGCTGGTGGCGATACCGGTGGCGTGGCTGATTGCGGTGGGCTGGAAGGCCGTTACCGGCGCGCCGGTGATCGACGTGGCCAAGGCCGGTCACCTGCTGGCCGACCAGAACCCGGTGGGCAGCCTGGCACTGCTGCACGCCGCCATTGCCGGGGTGTATCTATTCCTGGCCGGACTCATCGCCGGCTACTACGACAACAAGGCCATCTACCGGCAGATACCGCAAAGGTTGGCCGCATTGCCGTGGCTGAACCGCCTGCTGGGCGAAAAGCGCACCCGGCGGCTGGCGCACTACGTGGAACACAATCTGGGCGGCCTGGCCGGCAATTTCTACTTCGGCATGCTGCTGGGCATCACCGGCACGGTGGGCTTTCTGCTGGGGCTGCCGCTGGACATCCGCCACATCACCTTCTCCTCGGCCTACCTGTCGTACGCGGCGGTGAGCTACGACTACCAGATGCCGCTGCAGCTGATACTGCCAGCGGTGGGCGGCGTGGTGCTGATCGGCATGACCAACCTGCTGGTGAGCTTCAACCTGGCGCTCTGGGTGGCACTGCGCTCGCGCAAGCTGCGGGGCCACGATGCCCTGCCGCTGCTGCCGGCGGTGCTGAAGCTGGCCATCAGCAAGCCGCGCGACTTCCTGATTCCACCGCCGCAGCGCCACGACCCCTGAACGCTGCCTGCCCGGCCCAACGGGCAGGCAGCGCCGGACACAAAAAAGCCCCGCCTTGGCGGGGCTTGTTGCATGCGGAATTGACGTTCAAGCCTGCGGGTCGCTGCCGTCGCCGGCATCGGCAACATCAGCGGCATCAGCTGCCGGCTCTTCCTTCTTCTCCAGCATTTCTTCCAGCGCGCCAACACCTTTGAAACCGGCGATAGCCGCTGCGCCCTTGGCGAGCAGCCCTGCATCCGGATCCACTTTTTCCAGCGCTTCTACAGCGGCAACAGCGCCTGCGATTTCACCAACGGTATCGAGAATGCCCATACAGACCTCCTACTAAAGTGAATGAAATGGACGCTCATTATCATCCGGCCTGCACCGCGCCCCACAAGGCAGACCGCCAGGCAAATGTTTGTTAAGAAAGCGCCGATCAAATCAGCCATCGCACCTTGAAACCCGGGGCAGATAGATACCGTTCGCCCGGCTTGCGCCAACGGATTCGGAGCAGATGGCAACCGCTCCAGCTACGTTGCATGAGACAGACCCCGGGGTGCGTTCAAACACTTCGCCTCATCGATATTGTAGTTGCCGGCTGCCAATTTTTTGCGCCACAGCAAAATATGCCATGTGTTTTTTGGGAAACACATGATGCAGATCATGGAAAACATGTGTTTTTCATGAATGTTTTTTGCAACCGTTTGTAACACGGCAACAAAATGCACAAGGGATATGTTGATTTATATCAATTGCTTGCTGCAAAGCAGCAAAATCCGGCGGCCTGCGCAAGCTCCACAAACGACTTTTTTGTATCAAAATATTAGCCAACAACCTTGAGCCCACCCGCAAAATCGCGTCCAATCGCGCCCGTCCACTACAAGCCAAGGATGGAATGACCACCCATTCCATTCGCTTTTCAGCTTCAAAGCGAAGTACTGACTCGTTTCGCCAGCCCTCACCCGGCATGGCAGCCGCCAGGCACAGGTACCCCTGCTGCACAAGGCTGCTGCCCTGGCCCCAGTCACCAGTCGGGCAGTGAATGCTCACTGTCATGCCATCAGGTTTGGACAGCCGCCGGGCCAGCCCGCTGCGGCGGTGTTCCGCGTACGCCAGACCTGCACGTTCCGGCCCAGATCCGCCTTTCACCGCCCGCCGCATCCGGCCCTTCGCGCTGCTTGCCGCTAACCCAGAATTTCATAACCACCAAGGTCGCAGGATGATAAAACGTACTGTTGCACACATTTCGAGAGGGCTCGTCGGGCTTGGCTTTGCCGCCTTGCTCGCCGGCTGCAAGGAGGGGATTTTCGAGCCCAAGGGCCAGGTCGCTGCCGATGAAAAATCCCTGATCATCACCGCCACGCTGCTGATGCTGCTGGTCGTGGTGCCGGTCATCCTGATGACCCTGGGCTTTGCCTGGAAGTATCGCGCCAGCAACCAGAACGCCACCTACACCCCGAAATGGTCGCACTCCGGCAAGATCGAAGCCGTGGTGTGGATCATCCCCATCATCATCGTGTCCTTCCTGGCCGTGATCACCTGGAACAGCACCCACAAGCTGGACCCGTACCGCCCGCTGGATTCGGCCGTGAAGCCGATCAACGTGCAAGTGGTGGCGCTGGACTGGAAATGGCTGTTCATCTACCCGGATCTGAACATCGCCTCCGTGAACCAGCTGGCGTTCCCGGTGGGCACCCCGGTGAACTTCAAGATCACCTCCGATGCGGCGATGAACTCCTTCTTCGTACCGCAGCTGGGTGGCCAGATCTACGCCATGGCCGGCATGCAGACCAAGCTGCACCTGATCGCCAACGAAGCCGGCAGCTATGACGGCATGTCCGCCAACTACAGCGGCGCAGGTTTCTCCGGCATGAAGTTCAAGGCCCTGGCCATGAACAGCCCGGCCGAGTTCGACAACTGGGTGAAACAGGCCCGCGCCGCCAAGCCGCTGGATGCGGCCAGCTACGCCAACCTGCTCAAGCGCAGCGAGAACAACCCGGTGCAGTACTTCTCTTCCGTCACCCCGGGCCTGTTCCACGGCGTGCTGAACAAGTACATGGCCGGTCACCAGACCGCCATGGAATCCGGCCTCAGCGCCAGCCAGCTTGCTGCGCTGAGCAAGAGCCTGTGTGCCCCCGTAGTCAAGGAGTAATCAAGCAATGTTCGGAAAACTGACTCTGGAAGCGATACCCTTCCACGAGCCCATCATCATGGGGGCGCTCTCGGGCGCCGGCCTGCTTGGCCTGGCCATCATTGCCGCCATCACCAAGTTCGGCAAATGGGGCTACCTGTGGAAAGAGTGGCTGACTTCGGTCGACCACAAGAAAATCGGCGTGATGTACATCGTTGTAGCGCTGGTCATGCTGCTGCGCGGCTTTGCCGACGCACTGATGATGCGTACCCAGCTGGCCATGGCCACCGGCGGCGCGCACGGCATCTTCCCGCCTGAGCACTACGACCAGATCTTTACCGCCCACGGCGTGATCATGATCATCTTCATGGCCATGCCGTTCATGACCGGCCTGATGAACATCGTGGTACCGCTGCAGATCGGCGCCCGCGACGTGGCCTTCCCGTTCCTGAACTCGCTGAGCTTCTGGCTGCTGGTAGCCGCTGCGGCGCTGGTTAACCTGTCGCTGGGCGTGGGCGAATTCGCCAAGACCGGCTGGGTAGCCTACCCGCCGCTGTCCGAGCTGGCCTACAGCCCGGGCGTGGGGGTGGATTACTACATCTGGGCACTGCAGATATCAGGTATCGGTACCACGCTGACAGCCATCAACTTCCTGGTGACCATCCTCAAGATGCGCGCACCGGGCATGAAGCTGATGCAAATGCCGATCTTCACCTGGACCTGCACCTGGGCCAACGTGCTGATCGTAAGCTCGTTCCCGATCCTGACCGGCGCGCTGGCGATGCTGACTCTGGACCGCTACCTGGACTTCCACTTCTTCACCAGTGAAGCCGGCGGCAACCCGATGATGTACCTGAACCTGTTCTGGGCATGGGGCCATCCGGAAGTCTACATCCTGGTTCTGCCGGCCTTCGGCGTGTTCTCCGAAGTGATCTCCACCTTCTCCGGCAAGCGCCTGTTCGGCCATACCTCGATGATCGTCGCCTCCGGCGTGATCACCGTACTGGGCTTCATGGTGTGGCTGCACCACTTCTTCACCATGGGTTCCGGCGCTGATGTAAACGCCTTCTTCGGTATCGCCACCATGGTGATTTCGGTACCCACCGGCGTGAAGCTGTTCAACTGGCTGTTTACCATCTACCGCGGCCGCCTGCGCTTCACCGCGCCGGTACTGTGGACCCTGGGCTTCATGGTGACCTTCTCCATCGGCGGCATGACCGGCGTGCTGATGGCAGTACCGGGCGCCGACTTCATGCTGCACAACAGCCTGTTCCTGATCGCCCACTTCCATAACACCATCATCGGTGGTGCGGTGTTCGGCTACCTGGCCGGCTTCGCCTTCTGGTTCCCGAAAGCCTTCGGCTTCAAGCTGGACGAGCGCCTGGGCAAGGCATCGTTCTGGTTCTGGCAGACCGGCTTCTACTTCGCCTTCGTGCCGCTGTACGTGCTGGGCTTCATGGGCATGACCCGTCGCCTGAACCACACCGACAACCCGCTGTGGACCCCGTGGCTGTACGTGGCCGTTATCGGCGCACTGCTGATCGCTGTCGGCATCGGCTGCCAGCTGCTGCAGCTGTTCGTGAGCCTGCGCAACCGCAAGGCACTGGCCGATGTGACCGGCGACCCGTGGAATGGCCACACCCTGGAGTGGTCCACCTCCTCGCCGCCGCCGTTCTACAACTTCGCTACCCTGCCGCAGGTGCATGACATCGATGCATTCACCGACATGAAGGAAAAAGGCGTGGCCTACGACATTCCCAAGCAGTACGCGCCGATCCACATGCCGAAGAACACCGCGGCCGGCGTCTACATCGGCGGCTTCACCCTGGTATGCGGCTTTGCGCTGATCTGGCACATCTGGTGGCTGTCCATCGTTGGCCTGGTAGGCATCATTGCCAGCATGCTGGCCCGCGCCTACGACAACGACAAGGACTACTACGTGCAGCCGGAAGAAGTGGAAGCCATCGAGCGCGAGCGCTTCGAGAAGATGGGCATCGACTTCGACCGTTACGAGGAGCGCGACAACAGCGCCCGTCCGCACAAGGCCAAAACTCTGGAGCAGGTGTAATCAGCCATGACTTCGCAAGTAAACGCATTGCATGACCACGATCATGTTCACGACCATGAGCATCACGACAGCGGCGCCAGCGTAGAGCTGGGCTTCTGGCTGTACCTGATGACCGACTGCATCCTGTTTGCCAGCGCCTTTGCCGCCTACGCGGTACTGGTGGGCAACGTGGCAGGCGGCATCAGCGGCCACGACATCTTCGAGCTGAAGTACGTGCTCGTGGAAACCTTCGCGCTGCTGTTCTCTAGTATCACCTACGGCTTCGCCATGATCAGCGGCCACAAGGGCAGCAAGGCCGGCCTGCTGGGCTGGCTGGCGGTGACCTTCCTGTTCGGCGCCACCTTTATCGGCATGGAGGTGAACGAGTTCCACCACCTGATCGCCGAGGGCCACGGCCCGGACAAGAGCGCCTTCCTGTCCGGCTTCTTCGCCCTGGTAGGCATGCACGGCCTGCATGTGACCGCCGGCCTGTTCTGGATGGCGGTAATGATGCTGGAAGCGCTCAAGACCGGCCTTACCGGCCGCGTGATGACCCGCCTGAACTGCCTGAGCATGTTCTGGCACTTCCTGGATATCGTGTGGATCTGCGTGTTCACCGTTGTGTACCTGAAAGGGGTGATCTGATGAGCCACACTCACGACCACGCCGCCAGCCACGGCAGCGTTTCCTCCTACCTGACCGGCTTCGTGCTGTCGGTAATCCTGACCGTGATTCCGTTCTGGCTGGTAATGAACGGCGGCCTGAACCCGCACGACACCCTGCTGACCATCGCCGGCTTCGCCGTCGTGCAGATCCTGGTGCACCTGAAGTACTTCCTGCACCTGAACTTCAGCAGCGAAGGCCGCATCAACAGCCTGGCCTTCCTGTTCACCGGCCTGGTGATCGTGCTGCTGGTGGCGCTGTCGGTATGGATCATCTTCAGCGCCGACGCGCTGATGATGCCGAGCTGAGTGCGGCCAACGTGAAGCTCAAGCGCTATCTGCAGGTCACCAAGCCGGGCATCATCTTCGGCAACCTGATCTCCACCGCCGGCGGTTACCTGCTGGCGGCACAGGGTCATGTCGACCTGCTGCAGATGCTGGCCACCCTCATCGGCCTGTCGCTGGTGGTGGCCTCCGGCTGCTCGCTGAACAACTGCGTGGACCGCGACATCGACAGCAAGATGGCGCGCACCAAGGGCCGCGTGCTGGTTACCGGCGTAATGTCGGTACGCGCGGCGCTGGCGCACGGCATCGTGCTCGGCGTCGCCGGCTTTGCCACGCTGTGGTTCGGCACCAATGCGCTGGCTACCGCCTGCGCACTGTTCGGCTTCGTGATCTACGCCGGCGTGTACAGCCTGTACATGAAGCGCAAGTCGGTATACGGCACCGTGGTGGGCAGCCTGTCCGGCGCGGTACCGCCGGTAGCCGGCTACTGCGCCGCCACCGGCCGCTTCGACATGGGCGCGGCGATTCTGCTGCTGATGTTCTGCCTGTGGCAGATGCCGCACTCCTACGCGATTGCCATCTTCCGCTTCCAGGACTACCAGGCAGCCGGCATCCCGGTACTGCCGGTGGTGCGTGGCGTATCCGCGGCCAAGCGCCAGATCGTGCTGTACATCCTGGCCTTCATGGTGGCGACCATCATGCTGATGCTGGGCGGCTACGTGGGCTACGGCTACCTGGTGGTGGCAGTGGCCACCAGCCTGTGGTGGCTGAAGATGGCGCTGTCCGGCCACAAGGCCGAGGACGACCGCGTGTGGGCGCGCCAGGTGTTCGCCTTCTCCATCGTCACCATCACCGCCCTGTCGGTAATGATGGCAGTGGACAGCCGCATGGCGGTGCCCGGTGCTGCCGGCAGCCAGCTGGCCAGCCTGCTGCACGCACTGGCCTGAAGCGTTTCCGATCAGTAACAGCAATCGGCCGCAGAGCAATCTGCGGCCGATTTTTATTTGCCGCCGCGCCAGGGCGAGCCTCTCCGAGACAGTGACTCCGGGCACCCTGCGGCCAACATAAAAAAACTCCCGGCACGGGTTTCGCGCCGGGAGCAAGTGGATGGCCGGTAACGGAATCAGCGCCCGTTTTTAAGCTGGGTCCACAGCCGGTTTTCCAGCCGCTGGATTTCCGCCGATATCGCTTTTTCCAGGAACAGGGTCTTCAACACCGATTCCGGCGGGTACACCGAGGCGTCCCTGGCGATCTCGGGCTTCACGTACTTGAGCGAGGCCGCATTGGCGTTCGGGTAGAACACCTCGTTGGTGATGCCGGCGTGCACCTCCGGCCGTTCGATGTAGTTGATCCACTTGTAGGCGGCCTCTACGTCCGGGGCGCCTTTCGGAATGGCCATCATGCTGAACCAGATCGGCGCCCCGCTCTTGGGAATCACGTAACGCAGCTCGTAGGGCTTGCCGGCTTCCCGCGCCCGGCGCTTGGCCATGGCCACGTCGCCGGACCAGGCAAAGGCGAAGCAGATGTCGTTGTTTGCCAGGTCGTTGATATAGCTGGTGGTGTTGAACTGCGAGATATACGGGCGAATCTTCTTCAGCTGTTCGAAGGCGGCCTGGTAATCCGCCGGGTTATTGCTGTTCGGGTCCTTGCCGAGGTAATGCAGGGTAACGGCAAAGACATCCAGCGGCGAATCCAGCACAGAGACACCACAGGGTTTCAGCCTGGACAGGTACTCCGGCTTGAAGAAGATATCCCAGCTATCGTACGGCGCATTCTTGCCAAGAAGCGGCTGCACCTTGCTCATGTTGTATCCAAGCCCGGTGGTGCCCCAGGCCCAGGGCACGCCGTATTTGTTGCCCGGGTCGCCGTCTTCCGCCAGCTTCATCAGCGTCTTGTCCAGATTGGCCAGATTGGGCAGCTTGCTCTTGTCCAGCTTCAGGTAGATGCCGGCCTGAATCTGCTTGGCCATATAGCTGCTGGTTGGCACTACCACGTCGTAGCCGGATTTGCCGATGAGCATCTTGGCCTGCAGGGTATCGTCGGAATCGTAGACGTCGTAACGCACCTTGATTCCCGTTTCCTTCTCGAAATTCTTTACCGTGTCCTTGCCGATGTAGTCGGAAAAATTATAGAGATTCATCACCTGCTCGCCGGCATGCGCCGTCACGCTCAGCAGGCCGAGTGCCAGCGGCAGCAGCAGTTGCTTCAGTTGTTTGCCATGGTTTTCCACTTCATTGCTCCTAGCAGTGCTCACCGTTGCCGGTAGTGTTTTTTCAGCCGCAACACGCACAACAGGTCGTAGGCGATGTGTGCGGCCGCCAGGGCGGTGATTTCGCTCTGGTCGAACGGCGGTGCCACTTCCACGATGTCCATGCCAACCAGGTCGAGCGCCCCCAGGCCGCGCACGATGGTGAGCGCCTGCGCCGTGCTGAGCCCGCCAGCCACCGGCGTACCGGTACCGGGTGCGAAGGCGGGGTCGAGACAATCGATATCGAAGGTCAGGTAGGCGGGTG